>CAXMUM010000174.1:0-4246 GCA_964196585.1 uncultured Opitutaceae bacterium | reverse complement strand
TGTAGCTCACAGTCTTCAGCACTTGCTTTTACCACGATGGCCTTGTCGAGGCTTCGAAAACTCAATCCTCGGACAATATTGTTTTTCCCCGCAATGGTGATACTGCCTTCAATAATAACGTCATACTGTTTCGAGGGGAATAACCACATTCCGTCACGATCAATTTCGATATTTTCTTTATAAACTCCTGATGCGAGAAAAACCTGCCCCCAATCTTCGTGGTGATTATCGAGCATCTCCTGGATACCACCATAGGGCATTTCCCGTGACCCATCGCCGCCGGAGGTTCCCACCTCCACATAGACGTCTCTTCGAGTTCGATCAGTTTGAGCACTCATATGTTTCGTAAAGCCTATATTGCGTGCTCAGAAGTAGTCCAGCCCTCTATGGGTTTTGACCGATTTGGTAAACCAGCTTAGGTAGCATCCTGCCTTGTGGAATGCTTTCTATCTCTCCAATTCTCTTTGCGCCTTGATGGAGATAAAAACCTTCAGCATAGGGATCCGAGATAATGTAAATTTCTTTGATGCCTAGGACAGTGCATTCCTTTTTTATTTCCTCGAATGCCAGATGCCCAATACCTTTTCCAATTGCATAAGGAAGTATCCAAAGATCGTTCAGAAGATTTTCTATTTTCTTTTTGATGGTAAAGAATCCAACTCTTTTTGAGTTCATCCAGATTGTCCGAACTGTCTGTTCTTCAATACCCTCTTTTGTAATGAAGAGATCCTTTCTCCATAGGTCCAACTGCTCCTTTGAATATCCCCAATGTCCTTTGGACTCGATGGCGATATTGCTGAGAATTTCCGCTTCCTCTGGCTGTGGGACTGTAAATTCAATCTTCATTCAAAGATTTTTCGAAGAATATACTTCGGACATACCTATTTTACTTTGGAGCATCTCCTAAATCTGGCACGTCAAGGGTTTCTCCGTCGCGAAGGGCTGATTTATGTGCCATCACGCCCATGATGGTGTAGCGAGCGGCTTCCCATGCATTGATGGCTGGTTGGCGCTGGTTTGAAATGGCATCGACGAACTCATTTACGAGGTAGGGGTGAGATCCGCCGTGCCCTCCAGTCGTAAAATCTGCGAAGTCAGTGGCGCTGGGATCTTCGATCTGTCTGAAGGCGAGTGCTACATCTGGTGGCAGCGAGTCCCGCATTTCGTTGTCAGTCAGCGTTATTTTCTGTGATTTTTCTGCCGGAGAGGTGTCTGTGCGAAAATTTTCTTTCCACACGTTTTCTGCATAGGTCCCGCGTGTACCGGTAATGCGAAAGGTCTCTTCATCGTGAAAGCTACCTCCTAGTTCTCTGAATTCGCAGATCCGTAAGGATGCGCCGTTTGACATTTTGAATAGGGCAACTTCATCACTGAAGGCGGAGTCTTCAAAATAGGGGTCTCCGTTTCGATTCGCATAGCCGTGGGCTGTAACCTTCACGGCATGGGCATTCATCACACAAACTGGCCCACAGGTGGAATGTGTTGGGTAATGCATTGGGCCAGTCTTGATGCCTGCGTTTATGTAACTGCGCTTAATCTTTAACCATTCTTTGCCAGAAGTGCTCGCTGTTCGCTTTTTTTGGACTTCTCGCAGGTTACTTAAGTCCGTATCGACGTCGTGGAAATACTCCCCCTCAGCGTAGACAAAATGACCGAAGGCATTCTCAGCAGCCTTTCGCCGACAGAACATTGTTTCGGGGCGATAGTAGGTTGTTTCGCCCATCATGTAGAATAGGCCTGTGCGCCGGGAAGTTTCGACGATTCTTTCACAAGAATCGAGGATTTCGTTACCATCCGGCAAATTGATGATGGGTACCGCGCTGTAAACATGCTTCCCTGACTCCATCGCTTGAATACATTGTGGAGCATGCAGCCAAGGTTGGGTAATGATGACGATTGCTTCGACATCGGTTTTCAGTAAATCCTCTAGGTTGGTATAACTGTCGCTCAGATTGAATTTTTTGTCCCATCCTCTTCGAGAGGCGATGGAGGTGATTCTTTCCGGCTCTCGATCACAGAGGGCGACACGATCGACACCTGGATGGCTTCGAAAAAGATCTGCAAATGTTTGACCGAACTGTCCGAGACCGACTAATCCAAGGCTGATTCCCATTACTTGTTTTTTGGGGTAAAATGGTTGAGGTATTAATAACTTATATTGGAAGGCTGTTTTGGCAATCAGGTTTTGTCACTGGTAGCTTTTGACTTTGCGGAAAAGGAGTTCCAGTGGATGGGAGGAATGAAGGGGTATTTTTTGTGAAGAGCACAGATCTGCCGGAATATCCAGAAACGCCATTTTACGCTGAAGGGAGGACTTAAACAACCAGCTAGAATTGAGTTGATGGCCTTGGGTAGTTTGAAGCTTGGTTTTGGATACATGAAAACTTCGAAGCTTCGGTTGTCGTAGAAGGTGTCTATCAGGTGCCTTATAACGCGGATGCGGCTTTTTATCGACTTCGTGTAGAGCAGATAGGGCTGTGATCCTATTTTACCGCTATTCCGGTTGAGCTGTTGGGTGACTGTTTTTGCGGCGAGGAGACCTGATTCGAGAGCGAGGTAGACGCCAGAAGAAAAGACCGGATCGATGAAACTAGCAGCATCACCAGCGAGTAGAGTTTGGTCTTTGCCGTAGGTTTCGTAAGAAAAAGAATAGTCGGACTCAATGCGGTAATCACCGAGTGGAGTGGCATTGGAGAGAGCGTCGCTTAGGTAGGAAGACTCATGAACTTTCCGCCAGAAGAATCCTTCGCGAGATTCTTTGCTTTCGGCCCGAGCGCCTTTCCGGGCAACGATGCCGATGGAGGTGATAGATTTACTGATAGGAATGACCCAGAACCAGCAGGCATCTTCGAGCCGAAGGACGATGATATCTCCGCCTTCTTTACCTTCTGCTCGCGTGAAACCTTCGAAGTGATTGAAGACTGCGAGGCGACCCGGGTAAGGAATTGTTTCCTTTTCAAGACCTAAAGTTCGACCCATGATGCAATTGCGGCCACTTGCATCGATGATCCAACGGGCTTCAACCGTTTGCTCGATGTCTGTATCGAGATTTTTTGTGAGGATAGACCATCCGTTTTCAGTGCGTGTCGTTTTTGAAACAATCGTTCGCTGGCGGACTTCGCAGCCAGAAGACGCGGCGTGGTTGAGGAGAATTTCGTCAAATCGAGATCGTTCAACTTGGAAGGTTTGCTCGAGGCCCTTAACGAGGCCATTGGCAAATTTGTTTCGCACACTATGGGAACGATCGGGAAGGGTGAACTTGGCACCGTACTTTTTTACGAATCCAGCTTGTTGGATTGTTTCCCAGACACCGATTTCCTTTAGAATACGATTTCCGTTTGGGAGAAGGGATTCGCCGATATGGAAACGGGGAAATCTTTCCTTTTCGCAGATCAAGGCCTTGCAGGTTTGCTTGCCGAGCCATGCGCCTGCTGTGCTTCCAGCTGGACCGCCTCCTATAATAAAAACATCAACGAACTGGGGTGAAGTTTTTGTCTCGGAGGATTGGCTTACCATGAAGTGAGAACTCAAACAGTGACTGGGCGGTAGAGCCAAGCACGTTTTTTCTTGTAAGCTATATTGAAGAGAACGTTTATCGTGGTTCGAACGCTATGCATCAATCGACTCAGAGTTTGCCCAAAATATGGGATGTTATTATTGTCGGGGGTGCTTTATCTGGAGGAGCGACGGCAATTGAGCTGTTGAAACGAAAGAGTGATTTGCAGATTCTCATTGTGGAATCGAACGCGGAGCATGGCCGACGGGTCGGCGAGTCTACCGTGGAGGTAAGCTCTTTTTTCCTGGGTCGTGTCTTGGGTTTGAGTGGTGAGTTGAACCGAAATCATATCTCCAAACAGGGTCTGCGCTTATGGTTTGCTAACGATGAGGCTAAGACTTTGGCGGATTGTAGTGAGTTGGGCCCGAAATTCAATGTGCTCTTTCCTGGATATCAGATCGATAGAGCTCGTCTGGATGAGGTTATTTTAGAGAAGGCTGTTGCGAAGGGAGCCAAGCTGAAACGTCCGGCAAAAGTGACGGGCTTTACACTTTCCGCTGGTGGCTCGCAAACAGTTACGATCAAGGAGGGAGACGTTTCTTCGGAATTGAAGGCACGGTGGCTGGTGGACGCTTCTGGTGTAAGAGCTCTGGTGGCTCGAAAAGGTGATTGGATCAAGCCCAACGAAGAGCACCCGATTGCAACCGTTTGGAGTCGTTGGAAAGGGGCGATGGACTGGGATGATGAGTC
>CAXMUM010000173.1:0-4306 GCA_964196585.1 uncultured Opitutaceae bacterium | reverse complement strand
CCAATAATATCTCCAGCAGCGTAAATACCCACTACGTTTGTCTGATAATCATCCTCAACCTTAACATAGCCACGGTCCAAATTCAGATTGACCTTCGGGGAAACAGTTCCTTCGAGATTTGGAACAACCCCAACAGCCATCAAGAGAGTATCCACTTCGACAGACTCAGTCTTATCTCCACAAACCAGATCCATCTTAACGGAGTCTTTCAGCACCTTAACATTTTCAACCTTGGTATCCACATGGATATCAATCCCCTGTTTTTTAAAAGATCGTGCCACATATTTTGAAGCCTCTTCATCTTCAATCGGAAGAACATTGGAGAGCATTTCAACTAAAGTCACCTTGGTTCCAAACGTGTTGAGAAAATAGGCGAACTCTGCCCCAATAGCCCCAGCACCCATGATAACAATCGACTTGGGCTGAGACTTCATAACTAGAGCCTCCCTTGAAGTCATCACCCGTTCCCCATCAACTTTCATATCATTAACCACACGAGGTCGACATCCTGTCGCAATAAGAGTTTTCTTCGTCGACAAAAAAGAGCCCTTTGCAGGTCCCTCTACTATTTCAATCATTCCTGGGACACTTATCTGAGCCTTACCCGTAATATATTCGACCTTGTTCTTCTTGAAGAGAAATTCGATTCCCTTCGCCATCTGATCTGCCACAGACCGCGACCGTTTAATCACCTCTGCAAAGTCATAGTCTACTGAGCCCACTTTAAAGCCGAACATTTCCGCTTTCTTAAAAGATTCGTACAGCTCCGCACTCTTCAACAAAGCCTTACTTGGGATACATCCCCAATTCAGGCAAGTTCCGCCCGCCCTCTCCATCTCAACACAAGCAACCTTTTTTCCGAGTTGCCCAGCCCGAATTGCCGCAGCGTATCCCGCAGGACCACCACCAATAACCACCAAATCGTATACATCTGAATCTGCCATTATCTTAAGAGAGGTTCTATAAAATCGAGATGATGCCCTCTCAACGACTTCTATGTCAAGGGAGGCACCCCAAAATCAACGCATAACAATCGAAAACAAAAAAAGCCTCTCATCAAGAGGCTTTCAATTTACTCAGCAAAAGTGGTCCTCTAGATGTCAATCACATCATTGTTCCGCCGCTTCCTGGAACTCCCTCCTCCACGACCACCTGTAAAGGTACCGCTCAAAAAGAGTGAAGTCAGGCTTACAATCAATGCCCCAAAAAAAGCAGAGCCAAAACCTGTGACATCAAATCCGTCCACAAAGTAAGCCGATAGCATAAAGAGTAAGGCATTGATAAATAAAATACCAAAACCCAACGTCAGGATGACAAATGGCAGCGTGAACAAAACCAACATCGGCTTAAGAAAGGCATTGAAGAAACTCAATAGCACAACGACGATGAATAAAGAGAGACCATCCTTATAACTAATACCTGGAATGACCGTTGCAGCCAATAACACACCGAGAGCACTCACTGCCCAGCGCATAAGTAACTGAAAAAATGGATGATTAAGCATAATAAAATACGTAAGGAGTCTCCACTCTTTAGGAAACCAATACTTTTTTCAATCCTCTAATGAATCTCATTATCGTTCAGGATTTCCTGCGTTGTGGTGGGACTGAGCAACAATCAGTATTTCTCGCCCGCTGGTTGACTCAAAACAATCATCACGCACATATCATTACATTTCGCCCCGGCGGACCTTTAGCTAAAGACCTTAGAGAAGGTAACATCCAACATACCTTTCTTCAGAAAAAAGATCGAAAAATCGACTGGTATGCCCCCGGACTATTTTCTCAAGTCCAAAAAGAAGAACCTGATATCATCCTCTGTATGGGGCGAATGGCTAATTGTCACGCAGGTCGACTTCAACGCAAGTTTCCCCGCATCCCAGTCATCGGATCAATGCGCACTGGGAAGAAACTCCCCTGGCTCTACCGTAAGTCTCTCCAAAAGGTGAGCGCCATCATCGCCAACAGCACTCAAGCCAAGATACGATTAACTGAGAATTACGGTCTTTCAGACCATAAAATAGAGGTCATCCGAAACCCGATCGTCAACGCCTCCTCCTATGAAGCAACAATTACCTCTCGTGAATCACTACGCAAACAGCATGGAGCACAGCCACAGACCTTAGTTCTCATCTGTGCCGCCATGTTTCGCCCAGAAAAAGACCACCAGAGACTAGTTCGAATCATAGCCCAACTCCCCCAAGAACCGAACTGGCAACTTTGGCTGATTGGCTCTGGCCCGACAGAAAAAGACACAAGAGAGCTCGTTCAAGACCTCCACCTCGATCAACAGATTCGATTCCTCGGCTATCAGACTGACATCTCTTCTTACTATGAGGCCGCCGACATTGCTGTCCTAACCTCCCGCAGTGAATCTCTCACAAACTTTTTGGTCGAAGCCCAATGGAAAGGGCTACCTATTGTCGCAGAGCGAAACGGTGGTGTTGGCGAATGTTTCTCCCCAGGAAAATCGGGTTTTCTCATAGAACCTGAATCCCACGAGGATTTTCTCAAAAAGCTCACAAACCTCATGGTGGACGCTGAGCTACGCCAACAATTCTCAGCTTTCGCCCTCCAATATGCCCGTGAAGAGTTCAGTCAAAATACACAATGCCAGCGTTATGTAGAACTCTTCACTCGTCTCCTAAATTAAGGAAAAAAAAGAAAAGAGCGATCCTTATGAAAGCCGGTGTAGGCCCTTTCCGTTAAAAATGTTATAGTGATGGTTCTCTTAGTATAGTAACGCCTCTTGTAACCATATTTTCGCCATCAACGAGCTCTTTGAACGAGTCGCATAGGCTGCACTAACGTTCTTCGTGAGTCACAATGCAGAGAGTGGCTCCCTGCTTCATACAAAAACCTGAAGATTGCCCGATCTTTTTCCATCGGAAATTAAAGATTTTAAATCGATAGCTTGAAAACTCACAGAGCTGAACTATCGCTTTCTATCTGTGCCTAAATCATCTTCCAAATCAGAGACTATCCGACTCCGAGGTGTACACCAAAACAATCTCAAAGGTTTCGACATCGATCTCCCCCTTGGGAAGTATATAGCCGTCACTGGACTAAGCGGATCAGGCAAATCCTCCCTCGTTTTCGACACCCTGCACGCTGAAGGACAAAGAAGGTATGTTGAAACCTTCAGTGCCTATACTCGACAATTTCTCGATCTTCTCGAAAAGCCTGACGTTGATCGGATCGAAAACATCCGCCCCTCGATCGCTATCGAACAGTCCAACACGGTTAAGACCTCCCGATCAACCGTGGGAACCATGACTGAACTATGCGATTTCTTCAAAGTCTGGTTTTCCCATTCTGCCCAATTGATCGACCCTGATACTGGTAAGCCTGTCCATGACGATAATCCTCAAACCATATGGAAGAAAACGACAGAGGCCTTTAACGAAAAAACGATCCTTATCACCTTCCCTATCAGCAAACCGGAAAACCTCAGTTGGTCAGAAATTTTTACCAGCCTGAACGCTCAAGGTTACACCAGGGTGGTTCTACCGAAATCAGGACTCCTGAAAATTGATTCTATCAAGCCCGACTCCATTCCCAAGAATGTGAATCAGATCCACGTCATTCAGGATCGACTCCAAATCAAGAGTCCCTCTCGAAAGCGTTTTCTTGAGGCAACCGAAACAGCCCTTCATTTCGGACAAGGTCAAATTGAGATGCTCGATAGCAAAGGGAAACTCCTAAGCAACTACAGTCGGGGACTACACTCTCCCGAAACAGGCCGAACTTTCCGCTATCCCACACCAGGACTTTTTTCCTTTAATTCCCCCATTGGTGCCTGCCCGAAGTGTAGAGGTTTCGGCAGGGTTATTGAAATCGATTACCAACTAGCCATTCCAGATACCAACCTCAGTCTGGAAGATGGTGCTATCCGAGCCTTTGAAGGTGCGGTTTATGGCGAGTCCAAAAACGACCTTCTTCGCGCTGCCACAAGACTCAAAATTCCCACAAAAAAGCCCTTCAAACAACTCACGAAAAAACAGAAGGATCTCGTTATGCTGGGCGAACCGGCCTATCGAAAAGCCAAAACTGAAGGGAAAGAATATGATGAAGGCTCTCGTCTATGGTATGGCCTAAAAGGATTCTTCGACTGGATGGAAACACGCACCTATAAAATGCCGGTGCGGGTTTTCCTTTCTCGTTATCGGGCGTATCTAAAATGTCCCGACTGTCAGGGTAGCCGTCTCCAGCCCGAAGCTCTTTTCTGGAAATGGAAACGATTCACTCTCTTCGACCTGTTTCAACTTCCGATTGCAGGTCTCTCCCTCCTCATGAAGAAGGAATGG
>CAXMUM010000172.1:0-4343 GCA_964196585.1 uncultured Opitutaceae bacterium | reverse complement strand
ATCGTCTGAGGCTCAACAGAACGATCAAAACGAAGGTAAATCGGCCAACGTTCAGCAATCCGGAGGGAAGCGCTCTCGTGGCGTTGAAATAGGAGACGCAATGCCAACCGACCTTTAGGTCACAATCTGCCAGACGAATGCAAAAATTGAAAAACACCTTACTCCTTTTCGCAGCTATTGCCACGGTTACCTCTCTTTCGGCAAAGACACTAATCCTGCCGGTTGAAGCGATACAGGAGTCCCGTCATCTATCACCTCAAGATTTCATCGATGAATTTCCCGGTATCAATGCAACAGGATTCAGCCTCGATGACGAAGGATGGTATGTAAGATACAAACATGAGAATCTAACTTATTTCTTTGGCCCCATCGAAGATCTGGAAGAGGCCAAAAAACGAAAACTGGAAATGGACGAAGTTCGCCAGGACATCATAAGAGACCGTCCTTCTCTCGCTTCAAGCACAGTCGGCCTCATCAGGTTTTCTCTGGACAATGCAATCTGGGGGAGACGAGGAAGTGGTGATGGTGGTGGAATGTATGGAAGTCAGGATGGCGATGGCACAAGTGGCGGTGGAATTTTCGTAGATCAGGATGGCAATGGAATACCTGATGCACTTGAAGATAAAAATGGAAATGGCATTCCCGATGGACTTGAGGAAGCAGATTTAAGTGACAACGACGCCAATGGCATCCCTGACGCACTTGAAGACAAAAACCAAAATGGCATTCCTGATGGACTTGATGATGGTAACAGAAATGGCATCCTGGATGGATTTGAATCTGACGGCGACGGTAACGGAAAAGTTGACGCACTCGAAGATAAAAATGGCAAAGGAATCGACGATGGCCTCGAAGGAACAGGAAACATGTCAGACCAGGATGGCAATGGGAAGCCGGATGCCCTTGAAGATAAGAATCAAAACGGTGTTCCCGATGGTCAAGAAGGTCTCTATGACTCTGGTCAACAAGGCCAAGGTTCTCAAGGCGAACAGCAGGGTTCCCAGGGCCAACAAGGATCGCAATCTCAACAGCAAGGTGGCTCCCAATCAAAATCACAGCAACAAGGCGATTCTCAGTCACAATCACAACAAAGTAGTAGCAGTAGCCAATCCAGTGAAAGCGGAGGAAGCCCTGGAGCCGGGACACCCACTCAAGAGGAGTCGAAAAAACAGCAAAACCAGCAACCGTCCCAGAACATTGTTGAGCTTCTCAAAAAGATCTTTGGTTTCTAATCAGATACTCAATATAAGAATACAAAAAAAAGGAGCCGCAAATTGCGGCTCCTTTTTTGTAAAAACGTTTCGTAGGATCAGCTATCTCAGCTTTCTACTTTAATCAGCAACTACGATGAAAGCACCGCCGTGTTCATAGGTCAGTTCCCTCATTAGGTTAGCAAAGCGCAATCCTGTTTGGCCCATAGAATACGTAGTATTGATTACATTGGGAAACCCAATCGCGTTAATCGTCACTCCCCTCTCCCCATTTTCATCTTCCGGATTCAAGTTGTTCATACGCCGCAAAACCGAATCAGCTTTACCAGTAAATTCATCGCCAAAAACATAGATCCCCATTTTCATTTCTGGATCCTCTGCTTTGTACAAATGTCGAATCGCCTTTATGATACCCGGCACAGGATTACTCTGGCTGGGTACTCGATAACGAAATAGACGCCGTCCTATCTGTCTCCTAACCTCTGGACTATCCGGAATCCATTTCCGAAAAGAGGACCTCCCCATCACATAATTCCCATTGGCATCAAATACCTGTATTCCCTTCACAACAGGGTAAGAAGCCAGAGTTTCTTCCACCTTCTTGATAACAATGGGAAGCATGTAAGCGGTATTCTGGTTTCTCATACTACCGGATGTGTCGATAACGAATGCGATGTAATTGCTCTCCACAGGGATACCAATCGGATGGCTGGTATCAATCTGAGGAATTTCTTCCTTTTTCTGCATGGCCGCTATTTCCGTTTTCTCCTGTTCTACATCCACTATAAGTGCATCTTTACCAGCCTTTGCTTGTTGAATCTGAGCCTGAAGATCTGCCAACATGCTCAACATTTCATCCACCTTCTGCTGAGTCGTTTTCTCTACCACTTTCAATGAGGAAAGATCAGTACTGAGGCTCTCTTTATTCGAGCGAAAGTCAGCCAACATTGCCAATCGCTGGTCAATGATCTCATCCAAAGTCATCTTCATCCCCTGTATAACAGGGTTAATTGATCCCATCGAGATCACAAACAACAAAATAATCGCCCCAAAACCACAACAAATGCAGTCGAGAAACGACAAACCAAAATCTTCTGCTGAACGACGTTTTCTCATATGTCAGGCCATGATTTTGCGGGACTCACCATAGCTCCCTTGGTATCGTTTGCCAGTATCCAATAAAGCAATGCCGCTCCGGGATCACCACTCATTGGAAATAAAATAGTATTGATAGGCGTTCTCGGCGGCCTTCGACGCCGCGCATCTTTAAACATTCTCTCTCGTTCCTTATCGCCAACTGTTCCAGATCCACCCTGAAATGCTTCACTCTGCGTTGGAAGGCCGTCCACAAACAACACAATATTATCGGCAGCATACTTGAAATCGCGAGCCGACAAAAATGCCCGCTCAAGATTCGCCCCCCCTGTTGGAACCAAAGCTCTCAAACGTTGCAACACATCAATTGTCGTGTCCGTATCTTTTGGGTCAAACCACTCTCCGTCTCGACTCGGAATAATAGGCAGAGTATTCTTATTGAAAACCAGAACCTGGTATTGCGTATTGGGATCCAACGTAGCAATCATCCACTGAACAGCCTTTACAGTCCTTGTCCACTTGGGAGATTCTCTCTTTTTAAAATCAGGATCACCCATTCGATCAATGGCTGCATCAATCGTTTCATCCAACATTCCCCCCGAAGCCTCCACTAGAAACAATATCCGCTCTCCAGTCAGATTAAATCCAGTGAGATATTGTCGTCTCTGTGTATTGGGAATCGGGATGACAGGCTTTTCTTCTACTTTTGGAATTTCCTTTTTTTCCTCCAATAGCTTCGACAATTCATCCTCTACAGTCGATCTATCCGCTAACATCAGGTTAAGGATCTCCTTACTATCCGTTATTTCTTTGTCTGCTTGAGAATCTGCATCCTGAACCGTCCTCACTTTCTCTGTCTGGACCTTTACCGATTTCTCCAGATCGGCCACCAACTTTTTTGCCTCCTCTACATCAATTTGCAAGCTGTCCGCCAGCATCTCCAAATCCGCAATACCTTGTTCGTTAATGTCGGCTTTCCGACCACTGGTGAGAACAAAAAGAAGCAGAACTGCCCCAAACCCACAGCAAATACAGTCCAAGAATGAAATACTAAAAACAACCGTGTTTCTACTTTTTCTTCTACTCATCCTATAAATATACCTGGTCTATATGAACCTAATTTCAAACTACCTTCCCTCTTAATTGACATGAATAAAAAGGAGATCCACCGCCGCATCACCAGCTGGCACACAGAGCCGATCTCCCACCCCAACTTGAATGCCTGAATCCTCAGTCTCATTGTCTTCCTGTCCATCCGCATGAACCGACAGAACATCCCCTTCACGAATGACTCTAAAATTTAATCCGGCTACTATGGACTCATCTGGCGATATCTTTAAATCTACTTCTGTTCCATTTCCGCCATCACCGATAATGAATCCATCATCCTTGGACAAAGCGTAGGCAACTCCATTCATAACAACATGCGAAGGAATGACACCATTTTCACTCGAAACCTGCTCGTTTCGGATAAAAAAATGCTCCGGATCGAAGCTCTTTGCCTTCGTAGGATCAACTGTCACGGATGCTTCTCTAACAACAGGAACATCTGCCAAATCGGACACGACAGGAGACTCCTTGCCCAAATGAGCAGCTCCAACTGAAGCAGCTCCTTCGTCCAATTTTTCAACATTTTTATAGCCTAGAGACCACAATCTAGCCTCCAAACCTCTGATACGGGAGGCCCTCTCACTCAAGACAATACAAGACCTGCCAATGGAGGCACCGGATTCGTGAACAGCCTTCTCCAAAACACTACAGAGGGGATCCACAAAAGCTCGCAAATCCGATCGCAACATATCTCGGGTCAACTTCATCTGCCTGGCACGCATGTTACCCTGAATCTGAATAACCGCCTCTTTCGATTTATCCCTAAAAAACAGGATCGCTCTAAGGCGATCATACAAACTTTGCTCGAGCTGACGATCCTCCGAGACATCGAAGGAGGTTTCTCGTAAAAGGCGGTCCGCAATCGCCGAAACAAGAAGACTCATCACGCGAGAGTAGCCCAATCCAGGAATTCTGAAAAAACGCTCC
>CAXMUM010000171.1:0-4362 GCA_964196585.1 uncultured Opitutaceae bacterium | reverse complement strand
TATCTCAAGTTTTGATACAAGGCTTTGACCAACTTTAGTAAAGACTTCGAGTTGTTCTGATTTTTGCCGAAGATGGTCAAATAGCCAACGTTGTTGAAGGGCGCGAGTGGCTTCTTTGGTGAGTTCTTCGAGTTCTTTTAGGTTTTCGGAATCGAAAGCATCCGATTGATCCTTGTTGAGGTTGAGAACTCCTATTACATGGCCATCGTCCTCCATGGGCACAATCATAGTGCAAGCGATATTTTCTCTTCCCGGCATGTAGCGGGAATCGTGGTCCATGTTGGGAATAAGGATTGGTCGATTATGAAGAGCCACCCAGCCAATGACACCTCTATCAAATTCAAGAGTTGGTGAGTCAGCGCTATCCGGTAATCCTCTGCTTATTTCGGTCTCGAGACGTTTTGTGTCCGGATTGATAAGAGTGATGGTAGCGCTTGTGGAATTAAAATGGGCCGAAAGTGTATCGATTATCAAAGAGATGATTTCATCGATATTTTGGCTTACACCGCCGATCCGACTGATGGCATAGAGGCTTTTGAGCATTTTGGCAGAATACTCAATAGGGGGTGTTGTCTCTGTGGAAGGGGTCAAGGGAGAGGACTCAGGTTTTAAACGGGTTCAGATTTGCTGGGGGTCACGATTTTCAAAAGGACTTCCTTTAGCTCGATCATGCCAGGGCTATCCAGAGGCGGGACGGGTTCATTTTCGACAGCATTTTCAATATGAAAGGTGTCAATGGCCGCGCCCCCAGCTGTGTTGATACGGGCAAATGTGATATTGAATTCTCTTTCAAAGAGGGTTTTTCCTATTGAATACAAAAGGCCGATATGATCCGGGGCTTCGATTTCAACGATTGTTCGGTCGAGCCTCTCTTCCCTGTAGATGTGTACCGCGGCAGGAAAGGTAGAGTGAAAGGGGTTAGTGGGAGAGGACAGGAGGTTTTGTTCAAGGCTCTTGGTTATATGCATTATTTCCGGATACAGGTCTTTCTGTTCGACGAGAGCCTGATTGATGCTCGTCTGGAACTTCTCCATTATATCTGCATTCTGCACAATACCTCGACCCGGTTCGATGATGTCAAAAGTGTCGATAACAATGTGATCCTGGCGAGAGACGGCCTTAGCGCTGAGGATTGTTAATCCCACCAGACTGAAGGCACCTGCCAGTTTGTAGAAGAGACCGGAACGATCCCATGTAACAATGTTTACTGTGGTTATGCCTCGGTTGATATCATCCTTCCAGTCGATGACAGGGCTGAGAGTTCCCATTGAATCGGCCGCGCTAATATTTTTAAACAAGCTATTAACCATTTGCACATGCAAAGCGATTTCCTCGGGCTCGGTTTGTGTGAAATAGCGATTCGGTAAAAGTTGGATATGAGCTTCTATTTCTTCCTGAGCGACTTCCGGAATCTCCATTTTTCGGAGATTTTTTTTGGTTTCTTCGAAGGTGATGGCTATCTGTTCGTTGAGAGCCTTGTCAGAGGTTAAGGCTCTCACAGTATTTCGGAAGAGGGTTGTGTGAAGGGTATCTTTATAACTGTTCCAGAGACTGGAAGCTGTTCCCCGTGCGTCACAGAAAGTGTGGACATAGAGATAGCGTAGGTTGTCGACGTTTTCCACTTGGGCTGAAAAAGCTTTGGCTGTATCGGGATCATCAAGATCGTATTTCTGCATGAAACGTGCCATTTCGAGATGGTTCTTAATAACATATCGAACAGTTGCTCGATTATTTTCGGGGATCTGTAGTCTTTCAAGAATAGGCTCCGCTATTTTCACACCGGCTAGACTGTGGTCTTTGATGCCGTCGGCTTTGCCAATATCATGTAATAAGAGGATGAGATAAAGTAAGCTCGGCTTGTTAGTATCTCTAAGCGCATCCCGATAGTTTTCATAGAGTCTATCTTGATTGGAAAAAACGTTATCGAGTTCGCGTATGGTTGTCAGCGTATGGATATCAGCTGTGTAACGATGATAAAATTCATGCTGAACAAGGCAGGTGAGGTTTTCCCACTCCGGAATAAATTTCCCCAGGACTCCGAGCTCATGCATCAGTTGCAATGTGGGATAAACCTGACCATGTGTCCCGAGGATACTTCTAAAGCTCTGGCAGGCCTCTGGGGAACGGATAACCTGGTTGGTAATGAGAGGCAGCGATTCTCTGATCAGTGAATTGAGTTCAAAATCAAAAGTGCTATTGAGTACTTGCTGATGGCGAAAAACACGGATCAGGCGATTCGGATCCTCCACAAAAACACGTCTGTTTTCGTATGCCAGTTTCCCTTGCCGGAGGATAAATCCATCGATTTTTTTGGCCTTTTCCAGACGCCTCAGTTTCAGCAGATCCTTTAAGGAGATTTGGCTGTTGGACTCATTATTGGCCGCCAGTGCGAGCCGGTGCTCCAGAATTTTGGAGATTTGGTAGATATTCTGTGCGTTTTTGTAATATTCACGCATGAACTTCTCGACACGGACCAAGTAATTACGGCTGGTGAAACCCATCTGGTAAGCGACTTTGGGTTGCTTGGCTAAATCCAGGAGGTCCGTTGCTCGTTTGCTGAGGAAGTGAAGCGTGTTTCGGACTCTCAGGAGAAAGTCATACCCTTTTTTAAACTCACGCAGTTCGTTTTTGCGCAAATAGTTGAGATCGGAGAGCTCCTTAAGCTTGGTTGTCCCCAGTTTAACCCGGGCCATCCAGAGGATGTTTTGGTAGTCACGCAACCCACCTACGCCGCTTTTGATCTCTGGCTCCTGAAGGAAAACGGTGTTTCCGTTTCGTGCGCGGCGAGCGGCTTGATCTTGAAGACGTGCCTGGATGTATTTCTGAGGAGCTTCGTTGATGTAGTAGTTTCGATAGGCCTGTTCGTAGGTGGCGTAGAGTGAGGTAGATCCGGAAACAAAACGGGATTCAAGCAGGGCTGTTTTGGTCTTAATCTCACGGCGTGCTTCTTCAAAGACATCGTCGATGGTACGGGTGGAATGGCCCACCTTCAGACCAAGATCCCAAAGGATGTAGATTACCTCATCCGTTAGAAACTGTTGGAGGTGTTTTATTTTATTCGACTTCACCCTGGCCGGGAGAAGAATCATTAGATCGATATCGCTGCCAGGCGAAAGTTCTGCTCTTCCGTAACCTCCAACGGCAACCAGTGCTACTGGAACGGGCAGTTCATCAAATTGACTTTCATAGTGGTCCAGTGCGTAGGTGAACAGGTGGTCGAGCATCACATCGATGATGGTGGCCCTTGCATTGGCCACCTTAATGCCAGATTCCCCCTGCCTGTGCTTCATCACTACCATCTGCATTTCCAGCTTCATAAACTGTTTGCAGGCCGATAGCCTTTTCGCCTTCTTGATGTCTCCATCAAAATTCAGGCGGGTCTTTGCGTGTCGGGTAATGCGGTTAATCATGGTTTAGTGGGCACACTAAGTCAGTTTCTTATAGTAAAATCGCTTGTCTTCAAGCTCTAGGGATTCATAGCCTGCGTGTTTGGCAGTCTGTATCAACTCGACTTTTTCTCTTATCTAATGGCAAACCAGTTCTCACAAAATTATAATCCTAAAGAGGTGGAAGGGAAGTGGTATGCTTCATGGTCTCAAAATGAGTGCTTTGCAGGCCGAGTGGATTTAGCCAAAGAACCGTTCAGTATTGTTATCCCTCCTCCGAATGTGACGGGTGTTTTGACCATGGGACATGTCCTAAACATCACGCTTCAGGACGTTCTGATTCGTCGAGCCCGTCAGGAAGGCAAATCCGCTATGTGGCTCCCGGGGACTGACCATGCCGGAATTGCTACCCAAACGCGGGTTGAACGAGAGCTGCGCGAAACGGAGAAAAAAACCCGTCATGATCTGGGTAGAGAGGCATTTTTGGAAAAAGTCTGGGATTGGCGCCATACACATGGTGACATCATCATCGAGCAATTAAAGCGGCTCGGAAGCTCCTGTGATTGGGATCGGTCTGTCTTCACCATGGATGAAGACTACAGCAAGAAGGTCATAAAAGCCTTTGTAGAGCTCTATAAGAGTGGAAATATTTACCGAGGCAAGAGGATGGTCAATTGGTGCCCGGTTAGCCTAACGGCGCTTTCTAATGAAGAAGTCATCATGAAGCCTCAGAAGGGGATTCTTTATAAGATGCGTTATGAGCTGGTGGAATTTCCGGGGGAATTTCTGGAAATCTCAACTACGCGTCCAGAGACATTGATGGGAGACTCTGGCATAGCCGTTCATCCGGATGATAAACGCTATAAACATTTGATTGGGAAACATGCCTGGAGGCCTTTCCCACGTAAAGAGATTCCGATCGTAGCGGATCGAGAGATCGATATGGAGTTTGGCACGGGTGTGCTCAAGGTCACGC
>CAXMUM010000170.1:0-4386 GCA_964196585.1 uncultured Opitutaceae bacterium | reverse complement strand
ATGGAACGGCGATTACGTTAATTCCAGATAATGAACTCTTCGGGAAATTTAGGTTCAACTTAGAGTATGTTGAAGAGATGCTCTGGAATTACGCCTGCTTGAATTCCGGATTGGCTATGGTTTTCAATGGGAAAACTTATAAGTCAAAGAGAGGTCTTTTTGATTATCTGGAACGTAATTTAACCGGAGAGCTTCTCTATCCTATCGTCCATTTGAATGGAGATGACATCGAGATAGCCTTTTCGCACGGGAATCATTACGGAGAAGACATAGCGTCGTTTGTCAATGGACAGCATACGACGCAGGGAGGAACTCATTTGGCTGCCTTTCGTGAAGGAATCGTTCGGACTGTAAGAGACTTTTATAAAAAAGAGTTCGATGCCTCCGATATCCGTGCTTCGATCGTTGCAGCGGTCTCAATCAGGGTGCAGGAACCAATATTTGAATCTCAGACGAAAGTGAAATTGGGCTCTGCCGAGATAAGCCCAAAGGGGATGTCAGTTCGTAATTTTGTGGTCACCTTTTTGAAAAATGAGCTGGATAATTATCTGCACCGGAACCAGGAAGCAGCCGATGCCTTGCTTAATAAAATTCAGCAATCCGAACGTGAGCGTAAGGAACTTTCGGGCATAAAAAGCCTGGCGAGGGACCGCGCGAAGAAAGCGAATCTGCATAACCGAAAACTGAGGGATTGTCGCGCCCACTTGAATACGAAAGATAAGAAGGCTGAAGCCTCTTCCGTTTTCATTGTGGAAGGTGATTCAGCAGCGGGTTCATTGACCTCTTGTCGCAATGTGGAGACGCAAGCTGTCTTTGCTTTGAAGGGGAAGCCACTTAACACTTATGGGCTGACAAAAAGGGTCTGTTATGAAAATGAAGAATTTAATTTATTACAGGCGGCTCTAAATATCGAGGATGGCCTGGATGGGCTCCGGTATAACAAAGTGATTATTGCTACGGATGCGGATGTGGATGGAATGCATATAAGATTGTTGATCTTATCGTTTTTTCTGCAGTTCTTCCCAGACCTCATTCGCAATGAGCATCTCCACATCTTGGAGACACCTCTTTTTCGTGTCCGAAATAAAAAGAAGACGATTTATTGTTACTCTGAAGAGGAGAAAAATCAGGCCTTGGATGAACTTGGGAAAAATCCAGAGATGACCCGCTTTAAAGGATTGGGAGAGATTTCTTCCCATGAATTTAAAGATTTCATTGGGAAGGACATCCGGTTGGAGCCGGTTACCTTATCTCATTTGCATGACATTGATAAGTTACTGTCTTTTTATATGGGAAAAAATACTCCGGATCGGCAGAAATTTATCATCGATAACCTTGTGGTGGAAAAGGATCTGGTTAACGCATGAGCAGGCGACGTAAAAACTCAGAGCAAGGCGATTTTGATTTTGATGATCCGGAAGAAACAAAGGCTGTAGAATCGAAAAAAGAAAAGAATGGTTTAGCCAATAAGAAGGAGTCTGTTGAAGTGGTTGTAGAGGAAGTGCGAACGCAATCAGATGATGGTGGAGCCCCTTTGGCGGAGCATTATCGCAATTGGTTTCTTCAATATGCGAGTTATGTTATTTTAGACCGTGCGATTCCGTATCTAGATGACGGCCTCAAACCGGTACAGCGCCGTATCCTTCAAACGATGTATGAGATGGATGACGGCCGTTTTCATAAAGTGGCAAATATCGTAGGGCAGTGCATGGCTTTGCATCCGCATGGGGATGCTTCGATTGCTGCAGCATTGGTTGCGGTCGGGCAGAAAGGTCTTCTTATTGAGGCTCAGGGGAACTTTGGTAATTCCATGACCGGAGATGCCGCTGCGGCTTCGCGATATATTGAAGCCAGATTATCCCCATTTGCCCGGGAAGTTCTCTTTAATCCCAAGACAACAGTCTGGCAGGTTTCTTATGATGGGCGAAAGAAAGAGCCGGTTACGCTTCCGGTTAAGTTTCCGCTGCTTTTGGCGGATGGGGTTGAAGGCATAGGTGTGGGTCTTTCGACCAAGGTATTGCCTCACAATTTTAATGAACTGTTGGATGCCTCTATTTCGTATCTGCGAAAAAAGCCGTTCACGTTGTATCCGGATTTTCAGTCGGGTGGCACGTCCGACTTTTCAGCTTACAATGATGGACAGAGAGGCGGTAAGGTTCGCGTTAGAGCCAGGATAGAACAACAGTCGAAATATGTTTTGGTGATCCGGGAACTACCCTTTGGTGTAACGACGACCTCCTTAATTGATTCGATTGTTGCGGCTTCGAATAAGGGAAAGATTAAGGTAAAGCATATCGATGATAATACGGCTGGGGAGGTTGAAATTCTGGTACATTTGCCTTCCGGAACAGACACTTCTAAAGTGATCGATCAGCTTTTTGTCTTCACTGATTGTCAGGTGACACTTTCTCCAGCGGCTTGCATTATTGAAAATGAGTTACCGGTCTTCGTTGGCGTCAGTGATATTTTAAAACGCAGCACAGATCGCACGGTCAATTTGCTTCGGCAAGAACTGGAAATTCGTTTGGGCGAGTTGGAGGATAGGTGGCATGCGGATTCTCTGGAGCGTATTTTTATCGAAGAGAAAATTTATCGGCGCATAGAAAAGTCTGAAACTTGGGAAAGTGTGTTGGCTGAAATTCGAAAAGGGTTGGAACCTTTTTTACATCTCTTGCGACGGAAGATTTCAGATGACGACATTGTAAGGCTGACAGAGATCAGAATTAAGCGGATCTCCCGGTATAATCGATTCAAGGCAGATGAAGCAATTCGTCGGATTGAGGAGGGGATGGAAGAAGTAAAAAAGCACCTTAAGCAGTTGACTCGATATGCCATCGCCTGGTTCAAAAAGTTGAAGGAGAAGTTTGGCTCGGGCCGTGAGAGACGAACGATTAGTGAGGAGATTGAAGCTGTTTCAGCAGTGGATGTTGTGATGGTGAATGAAAAACTCTATGTTAATAGAGAGGAAGGATTCATTGGCCTCGGATTGAAGAAAGATGAGTTTGTGGTAGATTGTTCTGCAATAGACGAAGTCATCTGTTTTATGGGAGATGGAACCATGAAGGTTTCCAAAGTCGCGGATAAGGTTTTTATGGGGAAAGAGATCCTCCATGTAGCTGTTTTCAGAAAAGAGGACCCAGCGGTTTACAGCATGGCTTATAAAGATGGTGGGACTGGTCGAACGTTCGCTAAGCGTTTCAAGGTCAGTGGCGTTACTCGTGATAAAGTTTATGAGCTAACCAAGGGTAAGGAAGGTTCTAAAGTTTATTACTTTCGCAAGGGAACAGAGGAAGAAGCACCTAAAGTGGCTGTCAAATTGTCAGGACGCTCAAAGGCCCGAATTAAGAAGTTTGAGTTTGAGTTTACTTCGATTGCTGTGAAGGGACGGGGTTCTGCTGGGAACATCCTTACGAAGCATCCCGTTTTAAGAATTGAATAATTTTCGGATGTTTCAAAGTGGATTGATTTGCATCAACGCCTTCATCGGGGATGTTAGCTACATTGTTGGAATATGTCCGGAATGAAAAAGGAAATCAAGTATGAGCGCGTTAGCCCTGCTCGGCAGGAATTAGTGCAGCGGCCT
Source organism: uncultured Opitutaceae bacterium (assembly GCA_964196585.1). Taxonomy (GTDB): domain Bacteria; phylum Verrucomicrobiota; class Verrucomicrobiia; order Opitutales; family Opitutaceae; genus NORP342. The sequence goes on along the minus strand of CAXMUM010000170.1, from coordinate 803 downwards.
GGATTGAGGCCTCCCAAAAAAAGTGCTTTGAAGGGAGTTTTAGAAGAACCTTACCGGGTATTTTTCCCACTGGCTGTTGTGATGGGGATTCTGGGTGTCTCAATTTGGCCTCTTTTCTTTTTGGGAGCCATCGATATTTATCCTCTGGAGTTACACACCCGATTGATGACGGAGGGGTTTGTCGGGGGCTTTGTCCTTGGATTCTTAGGAACGGCCGGACCGCGCTTGTTAAGTGCACGTTCTTTGGGGCTGAAGGAGTTGGGTGGGGCTTTGATTCTTTTTCTTGGGGTGATGCTTTTTCATCTTATCGGGTATACGATGATTGGGGATGCCCTCTTTGGAGGATTGATTGTTGGGGTATTAGTTGCGTTTGGAGGTCGAATTATTAAGAGAAAAGATGTTCCTCCTCCCGGATTTATTCTGGCAGGAATGGGTGTTGTTTCTGCAGGGGTTGGCGCCGGATTCCTGGTAGCATTTAGTCTGGTTGGTGAGGGTGCGATTTTCTATCGGCTGGGAGTGCTCTTTGTCTCTCAAGCGTTCACGCTTCTTCCCATATTAGGTGTAGGGGGTTATGTTCTCCCAATGTTTCTTGGGCTACCGGGGAAACATGCATTTAAAGATTCTAGAACCATGCCTCCTGGATGGAAAAAGGAGGCATGGTTGGCATTAGCTGTTGGTTGCTTACTTGTATTTGGCTATCTACTGGAAGCTATGGGGATGGTGCAAATGGGAAGCTTGTTACGGGCAGTTGTCTCAGTTTTTTATCTGCTCAGGGCGGTTCCATTTTACTTGCCGATGAAGAG
>CAXMUM010000169.1:0-4391 GCA_964196585.1 uncultured Opitutaceae bacterium | reverse complement strand
GACTTTGATGCCGGATTTCTCCATCGGGATGAGGTTATTCCCTTCTATTTCCGGGCGACCTTCGAGCCCGATCATCAGTGGAACGGATGGGCCATAAATATCGCAGTCCATCAGGCCCACCTGCTTTTGAGGTTCTTCAATGCTCAAGATCTGCGAAAGAGCACAGGCAAGATTGACCGCCAGTGTAGATTTCCCCACGCCCCCTTTACCACTGGCGACTGCTATCGTGTAGCGTACCCCGGGAAGACCTGTTGGTTGATTGCCATTGGCTTTAGTCTCCGGGGTTTTGGCTGCTGATACAGCTATTTCGACGACGGAGTCTTTGACGTCTGGAAGTTTTGCCAGAACGGCTTCAACTTTTGATTTCAGATTGGTCGGAATGCTGGGATCCGAAGTAGTGATGGCCAGCTTAACGAAAGCTCGGCCGTCAACAAGATCGACTGATCTCACGAGGCCAAACGAAACGATGTCTCGGCTAAATCCGGGATAGTTGACTTCTTTTAAAGCGGCTTGAATAGATTCGATACTCACAGATATGGTTGGCTAGAAAGTGGTGTTATTGGTCGGGAAAAAGAGCTCACTCTTATTAAATCGTGTTTTAAGTTGATCAGACCGTCGCAAGTGTAAATACAATTGCATAGAGAGTTTTTAACTATTTTGCCATGTATAGATTTATCTTCTTTGTTTTTTTATCGGTTCTTTGTTCCATTTCAAATGGCCGTTTGATAGCTCAAGTTCGTGATCTTGGGGAGATTACTGTTCGATCAGATGTTAAGGTTATTCCGATCAGTGTAAGCTCGGATATGGCTGGGATCAAGAGGCAGGCAGAAATGGCATTTTCTGCACATGGGCGATATCGAGTTGAGCGCAATGCAGGAGCGGCCTCATTTGTTTTTAAATTGTCAGTGGTTGCACCAACGGCTGTAAGGATAGAAATTGAGTCGGGCAGACCGGCTAAGTCAATGTACAGAGAAACTGTTGTGGGATCGTCTGTTCGAAATGCAGTGTTTAAAGCATGTGATCGTGCGGTGGAAAAAACCAGTGGTTCCCCTGGTTTCTTTTCAGGTAAATTGACGTTTGTGAGTGAGAGGACCGGCTCCAAGGAAGTCTATACTTCTGATCTCTTTTTTGGTTCCGTTTTGCAACAGACCAATGATCATTCAGAATCAGTCATGCCTCGATGGTCGCCTGATGGAGGTAAGATTATCTACACTGGTTATTTTGAGAATGGGTTTCCTGATATTCATGAAATTGATACCACTTTACGTAGAAGGGAACGATTTGTGAGTGTCAAAGGAACCAATAGTAGCGCTTCGTACAGCCCGAATGGCCGGCAGGTTTCAATGATTTTGACGGGCGAGGGAAATCCGGAGGTCTACGTGGCCAATGCAACTGGGAAACGGCAAATAAGGAGATTAACCCGTTCTGGCAGTATTGAGGCAACCCCATCGTGGTCTCCACGTGGTGATCAATTGGTCCTCACTTCCAATCAAGGAGGAAAGCCCAAGCTATACTTACTTTCGATTCGAGGAGGAACAATGCGTCGTATCCCAACCGATATCAGTGGTTATTGTGCTGAGCCTGATTGGAATCATGCAGATCCAGATTTGATCTCCTTCACAATTGCATCGGGGAAGGGCTTTCAAATCGCCGTCTACAGTTTTTCTGAACGAAAGAGCCGAGTCGTCACCCAGGGGCGATCAGATGGAATCGAGTCATCCTGGACGAACGATGGGAGGCACTTGCTCTACACTTCTAGGAGCAAAGGAAGCTCACGAGTCTTTCTTTTGGATACAGAAACGGGCAAGAGCACTTTGCTGAGTCCTTCTAACTTGGGGAAAGTTTCTCAAGCTGATTTTCTGAAACGATAAGTTTTAGGGCCTTAGTAAAAAAGGGGAAGCCGCCTCCATTTAGGAAGCGGCTTTTGTATAAAGGTGGTTTGAAGGTGAACTGGTCTAGTCAGTTCTTAGAGAGCTGCTTGATAATTTTTCTCAGCTTGTTCCCAGTTTACAACATTCCAGAAAGCACTAATATAATCCGGGCGACGATTCTGGTAGTTGAGGTAGTAAGCGTGTTCCCAAACATCGAGTCCAATAATGGGCGTTGCTCCTTCCATAACGGGAGAATCTTGATTGGCGGTAGAATGAACGACTAGATTTCCGTCTTTTAGGCTTAGCCAGGCCCATCCACTGCCAAAACGAGTGGTACCGGCTTTAGCAAAAGCTTCCTTAAGTGCATCGAAACTGCCAAAGGTTGAATCGATAGCTGATCCGAGAGACCCTGTTGGAGTGCCGCCGGCATTGGGGCCGATGACGGTCCAGAAGAAAGAATGGTTTGCATGTCCTCCGCCGTTATTGCGAACCGCTCCTCGAATATCTTCTGGGACTGCATCCAAGTTTGAAATGAGGTCCTCAACTGATTTAGACGCAAGAGCGTCGTTTCCTGCGAGGGCATTTGTTACATTGGTAATGTAAGTTTGATGATGTTTGGAGTGATGAATCTCCATTGTTCGGGCATCGAAGTGGGGCTCCAATGCATCATAGGCGTAACCAAGAGAAGGTAATTCGTAGGCCATAGTTTTCAAAGATTTGTGATTAACGATTAACTGAATGGAGAAGATTGAGGAGAAGAGGCATTGCGTCAACTCTGAGAGGACTTCTAGAGAAAAAAATGACGAGAAAAGTCCTCAGGCAGGGTCCTTTTCTCGTTTCTTTTGAAAGAAAGCTTGGAGGAGCTCCCTGCATTCCTCTTCCATTACACCCGTGGTAATCTCAACTCGGTGGTTGCTTTGAGGGAGCTCATTTAGATTGGTTGCTCCTCCACTACAACCCATCTTGGGGTCGCTTATGGCGTAGACAACACGTTGCAATCGAGACATAATGAGGGCGCCTGAGCACATAGGGCAGGGCTCCTTTGTGACATAGAGCGTTGCTTCAGATAATCTCCAGTTGTTGATGGCTCTAGCAGCTTGTGTGATGGCGATCATTTCGGCGTGAGCTGTGGGGTCGTTGCTGATCTCTACGCTATTGTGGGCAGACGCTATAATTTCTCCGCCTACGGAAATGACTGCTCCTACCGGAACTTCATCCAGCTTCCACGCATCAATCGCTTGGTTGTAAGCAAGAGACATAAAAAAAAAGTCATCCTTTTTAAGTTGGGAGGGAAACTTTTTTTCGAAAGGACAATCGATTGTTTGAGATTTCGTTGACCGGATGTCTAGCATAGAGAAATAGAGCAGTTTGATTAAGCCTTGACTACCCATGTGAAAATAAGCGAGACATCTCTCTCATCCTCTTGAAAATGGGGTTCACCAGGGTTATCCTTGGTTTGTTTATATTATAGAGTTATATATGGCTGATGACAATACGATCGAAGTAGAAGGTAAGATAGTTACGGTGTTACCCGGTACTATGTTTCGGGTTGAGCTCGAAAATGGTCACACTGTTTTAGCTCATATATCTGGTAAACTTCGTAAGCATTTCATCAAAATAACAACAGGGGATATGGTAAAAATGGAAATGAGTCCCTATGATTTAGATAAGGCTCGCATCACCTACCGCTTGAAAAATGCGAATGTCAGGGGGAATGCTCCTATCCGTAGTTTTGGTCCACGCCGTCGTTGAGGCGCCCAGAAGTTTAGAGGTTGTCGGAAAGACAACGTTATTTCAGCGTGTCTTTATTTCAGCGCTTTTGCATGGAGACTTGATTTGTCCCAAAGCTTTTCGGGTTCATGACGGCGTAAAGATTGGAGTGGTTTCATGAAAGCGGCACCATTGCAGTTAGCTGGGGATATTGATGGATTTACTGCTTTTATCGATCTCGAGAAGGGATTATCAGAAAACACTATTTTAGGGTATCAGGGCGATTTGAATGATTGTGCTCTCTTTTTATTCAGGAAGAAAAAGATCTCTTCATGGGCAGAGGTTTCGTCTGCTGATTTGACGGATTGGATTTATACACTGAGCGGGGATGATTATACTGTAAGCAGTCTGGCTCGAAAATTGTCCTCCTTACGGATGTTCTTTCGATTTCTTATCAGAGAAAAGATTCGATCCGATGATCCGACAGAATTGATGACGGGGCCTAAACTGGTTCGTCGATTACCAGGCACCCTCACCGTAAAAGAGGTAGAAAATTTGTTGGCTGCACCCAAGCCAGTAAACGCATATGGGATAAGAGACCGAGCTATTTTGGAGCTCTTTTATTCAAGTGGGTTAAGAGTATCTGAATTGTCGTCCCTTACACTGCAACAGATTGATTTGGAATCTGGCCTATTGAGAGTTTTTGGCAAAGGATCGAAAGAACGGGTGACGCCGATGGGTTCGAAAGCGATGGATACGATTGAAGCGTATTTGACATCAGGAAGGCCATATTTTGTCAAAGCGAAGACT
>CAXMUM010000168.1:0-4406 GCA_964196585.1 uncultured Opitutaceae bacterium | reverse complement strand
GCTTACGGTGACCCAAGTTTTCTTATCGGATTTAATGGTGACGGTGACTGGCTGGCTCTGTTCGGACAGGTTATTTTTTAAAGCGGTATCTTCAGGGGTAAAAGGAACATAATCCGGCTTGATAGCCATTGCTTCATTGAAGGTGCGAATGGCAGCTTGAAATTGAGCTCGGCTTTCCTGATCTGCAGCCATTTTTCGAAGTGCATCGTAGTTGAGTAGAACGCGGATCATTTTTCCAGACCTCATGAGCCCGGAATGGGCCTCCTCATGCTCTGATTCGAGTCGAAGCACCGATAGATAGGTGTCTCGGGCCTCTCCCCATTGGCGATCGCTTTCGTAGTCGTAAGCTAAATCAAGGGCTCTTTCTACAGATGTATCGTGATCATTTTGTTTCGCTAATGTGAGAGCTTCTTTGATTTCTTCTTTATTCGGATAGACTGCGAGTGCGTCTTCATATGCAATAATAGCTGCTGCCCAATCTTCATCTTCTTCTGCTTTATCGGCTACATCTATTGCTGCGCTGTAAATGCTGTCCTTTATTTTTCTAGAAAGACGAGTCACGCCTTGCTGCGCTTTTGCAGAGAGAGGATCAGATTCCTTGGCGTTTTCAAAAAGCTCCAAAGCCTTTTCAAGTTGTTTATCTTTTTCAGCGTCTTTTGCCTGGGAGAGAAAAGCGTGTGTTTTGATGATTGTCTCAGCTCTGGCCAGGCCTCGAGTGGCATCTTCGTTTTCTGAATCAAATTCTAAGACTGTTCTGAAAGCTTCTGTTGCGGTTTTTTGGTCGCCCTTTGTGAGAGATTGACGTCCTTGAAGAAGGTTGTTTTTTACATGTTTTTTGATCGCATCTTCGATAGCGGCCAACTCTTTGTTTGTTTGAGCGAGTTCGCGGCGAGCAGCTTCGAAACTGCCTTCATCCAGGAATTGGCGACCAATACTAGCAGTGGTGAAGACTCTTTCATATGCATTAGGTGCCAGGTCTTTTCCTATTTCAAGGTCATCTACTTTGGAGAGAAATGTATCATAAGCTTCGGTGGCGATTCGTTGATCCTCCATGGTCGCCGTAAACTTTTTAATTTCCTCATTGATACGCTCAAATCGAGGCAGGGCACTTGCGTAGTTTGAACTTCTCAAGAGTTTTTCTGCATTTAAGAAATCTTGCTCAATCAAAATTAAACGCGTCAACATGGACGGGTGTTTATGGGGGAGCCTTCTGAGTTGTTGTAGCGATTGAGCAGCAGTTTCCCTAGCATAATCTGCCTTTGATCGGTTGGCAAAGGAGTCTCGCAGATTGCTCCCGTCTTGAGGTGACTCTAGAGAACTGAGAGTGGACTGGGCCGATTGGACAGATTGGTTAACTGACTTGCGCCAACTGATGAGGCCCCATGACGAAAGGACGATAAGGAGAAGGATCGATGCACTGGCTATAATGAGGGTTTTTTTGTTTCCACGCGAATGAGGAGGATTCAATTCATTACTTCGTGTCGGTTTCCAGTGGATGACTTTGTGTCGATTTCCGGTGCTTGGGTCTTTTGGGTCGGTCATTTTGGGGTATTAGCGATAGGAAGAATATATTTTTATGATTGTGTCGTTTGTGACCTACATTGGATCAAGATGAAGGCCAGTGGAGGAACTGGGCTTATGTAAGTATGCAACAATCTAGCTAGAATACAAAAGAATCTATGCTTTTTTGAAAAGTTTGGGGAACATTTGCTAGTGGAGTATGACTTTAGAACAGACTTTACATAAATGGAGACTGTAAAGTTGATGGCATGCTTGAGACCTCAAAAAAAGGCTCTATAATATAGAGCTATAACTTTCCGAACTTGTTCCCCTTTTTACCATAATACTGAAAAGTCAGAATGATTAATCTAAAGAATAGAGTTGTTTTGGGTGTTGTTGCACTGGTGGCCATGATCTTGGTGGGTTGTTACTCTGTTCCTGTTACGGGTCGAAAATCTCTCGATCTAGTGGATGATGCTGATGTTCGACGGTTGAGTGTAGAGGCTTTTGAGCAGACGAAGAGACAATATCCTATTTCTCGAAATAAGGTGCAGGTCGACATGCTGAATCGGGTGGGAGAGAGAATTGCCCAGGTCGTTTTTTGGGATATGACCTCAGCTGAATGGGAGTTTGTGGTCTTTGATGTTCCAGGAGAGGTTAATGCGTTTGCGATGGCCGGTGGAAAAGTAGGCGTTTTTTCCGGATTGTTTGATTTGGTGAGCAACGATGATCAACTAGCTTCGGTGGTGGCACATGAGGTGGCTCATGTGACAGCTAAGCATGTGAATGAAAAATTCTCTCAGCAGTCGGTTCTTGCGGGAGGTGGCACTGTTTTGGGATCTGCAGCCGGTGGACTCGGTCTTTTGACTCAGAGTACCATTTTGGGCATTTACGGAATCGGTACGAGTGTGGGGGCTCTCGGATTTGATCGAAAAAAGGAAATGGAGGCGGATTACGTGGGATTAATCTACATGGCAAGAGCTGGATACGATCCTCGTGAAGCTAGGGCTTTCATGGAAAAAATGGATGCAGCTGCTGGGGGGCGAACCGCTCCTCCAAAATGGTTGTCGACTCATCCGACGCATCCAAAACGCATTTTGCAGATGATAGATAAAATGCCGGAAGCTTTGGAAGTTTATGAGAGGAACCAGCGTCCGGTAGAATAGGGTTTTCGGCAAAATTCATCTTTGAAGTAGTTTAGATGAAATATTGTGTTCGTTGGAGGATTGAAAGGCTCAATGACATATTGAGCTTTCATTATTTATAGGGGGTGATAGCAAATTGTGACTATTAGCTTATGATGATGGACCAAAAACCACAAAAGACCATCCGCTGTCTGATAACTGCGGGCCCAACTAGAGAATATCTGGATCCCGTTCGGTTTATGAGCAATTCGTCGAGCGGAAAGATGGGTTATGCGTTAGCTGAGGCAGCCTTGCAAATAGGGTGGAGTGTGGATCTTGTGAGCGGCCCAGTTTCCTTAAGTCCCTTAGGAAATGTAACAATGCATCCGGTTGTTTCAGCGGATGAGATGTATGAAATTTGTGATAACCTTTTCGATCAGTGTGACATTCTGATTATGGTCGCTGCGGTCACGGATTATCGACCAAAGGAGAAGAAAGTGCAGAAAATCAAAAAGAAGGGTGAGTCGATGATGGTTGAATTCGTTCAGGGTATCGATATTGTGAAAACACTCGCTTCTCGGAAAAAGAAGCAAGTCGTTGTTTGTTTTGCTGCTGAAACCAATAACATCCAAGAACACGCACAATCTAAGCTAGAGGCCAAGGGAGTTGATTGGATCGTAGCCAATGATGTGAGCCGTCCGGATATAGGGATGAAGGCAGATAACAATACTGTAATGATTCTTAATACTGAGGGTGAACGGTGGGACTTTGGTCCAGAAAGCAAAAAAATTGTGGCGGATTACATTCTCGAAAGGGTAAGGGCCTCGGTGGAATACAGCTCTTCCAGCAATCTCTAGTAGTGTATGATTTGGTTGCGCTGTCTTTTCCTGGTTTTTGTTGTTAGCGGATGTAAGGTGTCCGCAGAACCTGATACAGAGATCACGGAAGCTTATGGTCAGTCTCTGGGTAAATATGTTGAAGAAACAACCGGGTTTGTGGACTACTCTTCTTGGGCTGAAGATAGGGTCGATTTAGATGCTTACATCATGTGGGTGACAGAGGTAATCAATGCGGAAACTTATAGTGACTAGGAACGATCTGAGAAGATCTCCTTTTGGATGAATCTATATAACGCTCTTACGATTCAGGCGATATTGGACCATTATCCTATTCGTAGTATTCGAGAGATTGAGGGTGTGTGGGACAAGAGGTCTGTTAGCATTATGGGAAAGCCTATCTCACTGAATGAAATTGAGCATGATGTCCTGCGTAAGGAATTTGAGGAGCCACGAGTCCATTATGCTTTGGTCTGTGCGGCAAAAAGTTGTCCCCCTTTGCGTGATGAACTTTTTACCAAAAATAAATTGGCAGACCAATTGTTAGACCAACAACAACGGTTTTTTTCGAAAAAAGAGAATATTCAATATGATGCGGAAACGGGTGTTTTAACGCTTTCTGCGCTTCTTAATTGGTATGAGACTGATTTTATCGGTGGATTAACCAATGCTTCTGTAAGCGAATGGTCCGATGAAATAAAAAAGAAAACTTTGATTCTTTACTTGCGAAAGAATTCTAAAGAGGGAGGAAGACTGAATGACAGTCTTCCAGTGATTGGTTACTCTGACTACGACTGGGCTTTAAATGAAGCCATCTCAAAGAGTCACTAGAAAATTGTTTTACTTACTGGAAGTTTTTGGAGCTTCCTCTGGTGATGGCGTGAGTGTCGATGGTTCCGTAGTATCTGAAGAGGTAGGTGGTTCAGTTGATTCTTCCTGTTCCTGG
>CAXMUM010000167.1:0-4413 GCA_964196585.1 uncultured Opitutaceae bacterium | reverse complement strand
CAGACCATCGTCCAACCATGGAAAAGATCTTGTGCTCGATGGGTGTCGTCGGCCGCGGTGGCTGGTAAGAAGTCGCCCAAGTCGAGAATGTTGTCCCAGGTTTGTGTACTGTCGGATTTGCCGATACGTCGACAGGTCGCGTTGTAGATCTCGACTCCGATGATGTCCTTGACCTCCATGATGTCAGCTGTGTTCAATCCACTCCAATAAGGATGGGCTAGGATGCATTCACCCCCGGCTTTGCGGACAGCTTCTATCGATTCCTGAAAAGGAAGTTTTGAGGGATGTTGGAAATCTTCAGGTATATTCAGAGCCAGAAGGTGTAGGGTAATATTGCGTGGACCACCTGGATGATATTCCATCCCACTGATCAGGAGCATATCTTCGGTTTCGATTTTGCTAACCTGATTTGTTTTATAGTGGTCTGTTATCGCGAGGACATCATAGCCTTCATTCTCGTAAATGCTGCAGAGTTCTTCTGGTGAGAACACACCGTCGGAATTAGTCGTATGAGAGTGTAGGTTGGTTTTGTAGCAATTGAGCTCTTTGCCGAAGAGATTGATTTGTTTTTTCATAGGATTTATTTGGAATCTTTTAGTAAATAAACAGAGAGTAAGACAGCGGGTTCTTGGGTTGGATTTTGAGGAACATGTTCGATGTTTCCATCGAAGAAAAGAAAGTCTCCCTCGGATAATACGACTTTTTCGTGGTCCAGCCAAAAGTCGATGGCCCCTTTTAACATAAGGATGAATTGATCTCCTTCTTTCGTCACTCTCTCACGATTGGACTTAGGTTGGATAGTGACGACCATAGCTTGCAGGTTGATGCCAGCGCAGTCTGTATCCAAGAGTGTTTCGTAGATGAACCCTGTATTGTCCTCCCGCTCGACCACGGTGCGTTCCTCCTTCTTAACTCGGATCCAATTCTGTTGGCTGTCCCCTCCGATTCCTTCCAGAAACTTGGAAGGTTGCACATTTAGGGCGTCTGCAATTTTTACCAGAACCGGGAGAGAGGGTATGGTCCGGAAGTTTTCGATTTTCGAGAGAAGACCTGGTGTCAGCTCCGTTTTTTCTGAGAGATCCTTGAGCGTAAGACCTTGTTCCTTGCGGGACGATTTGATGGCAGAACCTAGTTTTACAAGGTCCTTTCTCATTTTACTATTTGTAAAATATATCGGTTAGAATCCACTCTAAAGGTGTTTATTTATACAAATAGTAAAATTTACAATGACTTTTTCGGCAAAATCTAAATAAAAAGAAAGGTGCCTATGATGCCGATCATTTTTGCTTTATGCTGCCTCTTTTTTTCCGCTCTTAACGATTTTGTTTTTAAGCTCTATGCCCGGAAAGAAAGATCCCGCGGTGCTTATATCTCTGTCATCGGAATCGTTTGGTTCGGTCTTTTTTGTCTCTTTTTGGACTTTAACCTTGAGCACTGGCAGGTGACTCTCACCTGGGGTCTCATTTCCGGTGTTTTGTCGGTTGTGGCCAACATTCTTCTGGTTGAGGCAATGACCTCTCAGGATGCAGGCGTTTGTTCGACCATCTATCGACTGAATCTAGTTGTTGTGGCGCTTGGTGCTTTTCTGCTGCTGGGAGAATCACTGACGTGGTGGAAGGTAATTGGTGTCCTATTGGCAGTCGTCGCGATTTTTCTATTCCTACGATCGGATGGAAATACACCTCATGTTGTGTTGCGAAAGGGAATCACTTTGGTGGTATCAGCTGCTTTGCTCAGAGCGGGAATGGGGTTGAGCTATAAACAGGCATTTTTGGAGCAAGCGGATAGGAGTGGTCTCATCACCATAAATGGTTTTCTGTGGATTGTGGGTGGTACTGCTTATGCTTTCATTCGTGAAAAGAAAGGAGGGTTCTCAAGTCGAAAGAGTTGGGGTTATGGCATCTTGTCCGGTATCTTGATCTGTGGAATCGTCTTCTTCATGGCGCTGGCGTTGCAATACGGAGAAGCAGGAGTCGTTCTGCCAATTGCACAGATGAGTTTTCTGGGAACGTTTGTTTTGGGAGTTTTATTCCTTAAGGAATCTCTCTCTCGAAGGAAGTTATTGGGGATTGGTGCGGGTATTCTTTGTGTGGGTGCAATGAGTGCAGGGCAGTGGTTCGGATGAGGCATTGCGTTGGATTGGTTCTCCTTATTGTTTTAAGGAGATTGCATTGCCTCTTTCAAGTTGCTTCAGTATCGCGTTGTTGAACCCCTAACTGTAGCATTTTAATAACGAAATGATCTTTCTAATTACAAAATATGCAGTCACCGCTTTCATCATCGTGCTTGTTTCTGAGATAGCGAAACGCAGTGACAAATTGGGAGCGCTCATTTCATCTCTTCCTTTTGTGACGATCCTAGTAATGACTTGGCTTTACTTGGAAAAGCAGGGGACTGAAAAGATCGCGACGCATGCTTTTTATACGTTTTGGTATGTTCTGCCAACTTTGCCGATGTTTTTGATCATGCCGTGGTTACTGCATAAGGGGATTAATTTTTGGGCATCGTTATGTATTTGTGCTGTGGTTACGATTTTAGCCTTTGTTTTGACTGTAGTTTTGGCCAAACGTGTGGGTGTTCATTTAATCCCTTAGTGTTAATTGATTGAGATGGATTTGAAGGAACATTTGGAGGATTTTGATCAAGAATATGATCTGGAATTTCATTTGGTACAGATAGAGGCGCCGGAAGGAGCGTATCACTGCAGTATTCCAGCGGGGAGTCTGGTTCACTTTGGTCGAAGATCGTTGGCATATGTGGTCTATATGCTTGAGTTGGATCTATGCGATGAGAGGAGGGCAAGAGCTTGTGATATTATGAAGGCGGTTCTTGCACTGCAGGATTGTGATCCAATCAGTCGAACTTACGGTATATGGCCACTGTATCTGGAGGAGCCACTGTCTGTGATGAAGGTTCCTGATTGGAACTATGCCTGCTTCGTAGGTTCTCAACTCATTTACCTGATGCGGCGGCACGCATCGGTGTTTTCGACTGCTTTGCTCGAAGATATGGAAAAGGCCGTGTTGCACGCAGCGTGGTCGATTTTCAGGCGTAACAGTGGTCCTGATTATACAAATGTAGCGTTTCCCAGTGCTGGAGTTGCGATAGCAGCAGGAGAGCTTCATGGGATACCATATTTGGTGGAATACGGGAGGAAGTTATTGGCTGGAATGATCGAGCATCATGCGTTTCATGAAGGTTTTAATGAATACAATAGTCCGGGATACACTTTAGCTTGTCTAAACTGGTGCGAGTGGATGCTTGATGCGGTTAGCGATCGTGACGCATTGCGTCTGACTGAGGAGATGCGATGTCTCGTCTGGAGGGATTATGCGGATCATTTTCATCCTGGGACTGGACAATTGGCTGGGCCACAAAGCCGAAGTTATCATGAATTCCTAGTGGAAAGAGTAGTGTGTTATTTGGAAAATAGGGCAAAGGTTTCCATTCCGCATCGAAAGCAAATCGGAGGTAATGAAAAAGGGGATCTCTCGCTGGGTTTTCTCGATTTCGTGACACCATCCCCTTGTCCTGAGAAATTTCGTAAGAGCTTTGTGGCACTTGAGACTGCGCCGGTTGAGCGCATACATAATTACCTAAAACGAGCTGATGGCAGTGTTGTTTCAGGGGTAACTTGGATGGACGAGGATGCTTGTATTGGATCTGTTAATCGGGACAATCTTTGGGATCAGCGTCGTCCGGTTCTGAGTTATTGGCGGACCGAGAACGATCCTGCTGTTTGTTTTCGGGTTCGTTTTCTAAAAGATGGAGTTGATTTTGCTTCTACTTATATTTCCAGTGCTCAGAAAGAGAACAGGGTGCTTTCGGTCTTTTCGCTGCTGACGCATAAGGGCGATTGGCACGAACATCTGGATCGCCCGGAAGTTGATGGAGTCTTTGAGGCGTCGGATTTTCGTATTCGCTTCCAATTGATAGGTAAAGAGGCGGAGATAACTCGTTTAGAAGATATGCAGTTTGAGCTTTCTTCCGGCAGTAGACGGCTTTTGGTTCACGGCATGGCCGGTAGATTCGGTGATCATGCGATTAATTGGGAATTGGGAGAGGAGAGAAAAGGGGATGACCAGGTTGTTTTCGTCGACGCGGTTTGTTATTCGGGAGATTCCAGAGTCTTTCAATTTGCAGAAATGGGCTCAGTTGTCCTGGGTGCAGGGATGGAGCTGCTCAAGCAAGATGACCCTGCGACTGTCACTGGAGTGGAGATAGAAGAGAATGGAGAGGATGCAGTAGTGATAGCGAAATGGGGAGTCAAAGATGGTCTGAAGGTAACAGGGCCTCTGTTTCCAGGACCCCACCTTTGCTCCCTCGAAAAATAAAAAGGACTCTAATTCGAAGATTGATTTTGCAGAAGTTAATCGTTTAGATTTTTACCAAACGGCAATTACGAAGGTAAGA
>CAXMUM010000166.1:0-4429 GCA_964196585.1 uncultured Opitutaceae bacterium | reverse complement strand
CCAATCGCTTCGGTCGTAGGAAATCCCCAGCTATGAGGATTTGTCCCCAATGTTGGATGTTTTCCCGTAAAAGGCACCACCTCGGCAAGAGCAGCCGTGCAATTAGTATAAGCTATATAACCTTTTTTAGCAGCATCGATAACGTATCCACCACCCCAGAGGTAATGAAATGCGTTATCTACAGATACAATACCCACCCCATATTGGTCAGCCATTTTCATGGCTGCGTCCATCGCCCTATAAGCGACTGACTGACCAAGTTTCTTGTTTGCATTCCAAATTTTTGCAGCTGCAAATCGACTCTCCTTCTCCTCAATTTGGGCTCCAGGGACACACCCACTCGAAAAACTACCAAAAAGATGGTCCAAATGCAGAGCTTTTAATGCATTATGAGTGCGGATTCCATGGCGAGCCGCTTCTGCACAAAACCGGGCAGCTTCCTCTGATTCATCAGCTAAGTAGCCACGCTTTTCATATGCCTTCTGAACCAATCTATTATGTTCAGTCTCTCCAACTACGTAGAAAATTTCGCTCATTGATTAAAATGTTTATCGTAAATTCTAGACTTCTCAAAATTTATTTGCCTGAGCCAAAGGTTCTTCACCATTTAAAAACCGAATCAGGTTCTGACAGGTCATTCCCGCTTGCCTTCCAACACTTTCATGGGTGCGAGATCCTATATGCGGAGTAACCAGACAATCTTTACGACCAAGTAATGGATGATCCGGAGGCGGAGGTTCTTCATCCAAAACATCGGTAGCGTATCCGGCTAATCTTCCATTCTCGAGTGCCTCAATTAAAGCATCCGTCTGAACTAATTCCCCTCGTGCACAATTGATCAGAATCGCTCCGTTTTTCATCATACCAAAGGTTTCTTCACCCATTAATCCCCTCGTTTCATCCGTTAACATCGTATGCAAGGAAACGATATCAGACTCAGCTAAAAGTTTATCCAATTCCACATTCTCAACTCCCAGAGCCTTTGCACGATCTGAATCAAGATAAGGGTCATACGTCAAAACTGTCATACCAAAAGCTTGAGCCCGCTTTGCAACCTCTGCACCAATACGACCCATTCCCACAATTCCTATCTGAGATCCCATAATGTCTCTGCCTGTTATCCTTTTCCACTTTCCTTGTGCTACATAATTAGCTTCCTCAACTAAATTGCGCCGCAATGCAAGTAATAGGCCAAAGGTAAATTCGGCGACAGTTGTATGATTCACTCCAGGCGTAAACAAAACAGGCACCTTAAGGTCCGTCGCAGCAGTCACATCAATCTTATCCAAGCCAATCCCATATTTGCTGATTACTTTCAATCGAGGAAGAGCTTTTTCGATCACCTCTCGGGTAATCATGTCATCTCCACAAATAAGACCATCCACATCGCCAACTAACTCCAGCATCCGTTGTTCAGAAAGAGGTCCTCTCTCCCGCACTATCTCATAGCCTGCGTCTTCAAGCATCGCATGATGTTCACCGGGAGTATCTTGAAAGGAAGTAGTCGTAAGAAGAATCCGTGTCATTATAGGGAACTATCACTCTAAAGATCTCTCCGATTGTCAAAGATAAGCTATTCTCAGCCATCAATTTTTAGACGTTTAAAATAAATAATCAATAGACGTATTCTTCACATTCAGGCGGAAAACATAGTTTATGGCAAAAACCGGCCCTACACTCCCTCTCCTTGCCGGATTCTGTTCTATCCCCGAAATGAGTTCCAAAATCTCCTAACCCATCGAGAAAAGCCATATACCCTCAAAGGCTAAATGCCTTCTTGACGGACGGTTATCCATTTGAGAGCTTTTGCCTTCGAACGACTAAATCGATCAAACAGAAAACAAACATGGGTCAACAACACAGAAAAGTAACAAAACGTAAACGTCTTATAGCTTACCGCAAACGGCAAAAAGAAGCAGCCAAAGCTACCGCTAGTAAGAAAAAGTAAATCAACTCATTAAGTATCAACTGATACTTAATGGAGTCTAAAAAACACTTTGGACTCAGGCTTCAGAGCATTGGGACCCTTCCTACCTTGAAGCCTCAGGATAAGCCCTATATGGTTCCACCAAGCAATGATGGAGTTTTTATTAATGTCTGATCGAGAATTTCTCTGGCTAGCCGCCGTCGCCTACGCAGTGGCCTTTATCCTCGCTCTCTGGTCTATTCTCAGGAGACGCCAGCATTCAAAAAGCATTCTGCTTACGATTGTAGCGACAGGGTTTCTTCTGCAAACAGCAGGCCTCTATATCAGAGGGCATGCTAGCGGATCGTGCCCCTTAAATAATCAGTTTGAAATAACCCAATTCATGGGTTGGTCCGCTACCTTGCTTTATCTCCTCATTGGACCCGCCTTTCGATTGAGCCTTCTCGGCTTCTTCACCTCGGCGATTGTCGCAATCATATCACTTGTATCACTTTTGATCCCAGGCTGGGATGCGACTCAAACAACATCCATATTTGGGAGCGACCCCTGGATAAAAGCCCATGCCTCACTGGCAACGTTTAGCTATGGTGTTATGGGGATTCTAGCTATCACCTCTGCGATGCAGCTTTTGCAAAACTATAGTCTCAAAAAGAAGCGGATGAGAGGGCTTTTTCCCTATCTCCCCTCTATCATTGAACTCGAACAGATCAATCCCCGCCTACTGTCTTTCGGGCTCTCGCTACTCACATTCTCCATATTAGTCGGAATCTTCTACACATCCGAACCAACCCAATCCCCAAAATTGCTCCTGAGCAGTGCTATTTGGATCGGATACCTGATCGTCTTTATCATCCGAAAATTACGGCTTCTTTCATCCAATAACCTCGCTTCAATCTGTATTCTATTATTTCTCGCCGCGGTCTTGTCATTGGGCACAGTTGCTAACTCCATTGGAAATTCTGAAGATCACGAAAAGCAGAGCAGCCTGAAAGAATGACACCACAGACTGCACAACTTTCACTAGTTGGAGTTTCGCACCAGACGGCCTCCATAGAGGAGAGGGAAAAACTCGTTCTAGCAAAGGACCGTTTCGAAGATTTTTACCATGGACTAAAAAATCTTCCATGTGTTCAGGAATCCCTTGTTCTAAGTACTTGCAACAGACTTGAGATTTACTCTGTCACAAAAACTGAGACATCCTCTGATACCATAGAACAAATTTCCGAATATATCTGTTCTTTCCAGAATTTTGATAACACCCATTTCCAGAAGCTCAAAACAGTCAAGAGCAACAAGAATGTCCTCGAGCATATTTTTAGCGTCGCATCCGGGATTGAGTCTCAAATCGTCGGTGAAACTGAAATCCTAGGGCAGGCAAAAGAAGCTTATGCCTTCGCTCGGAAACAAAATTCTCTTGGTCCTGTTCTAAACCGCCTTTTTCAAAAAACATTTCAATCCGCAAAATGGATACGCTCACATACTTCAATTGGTTTAGGGCAAGTAAACGTTTCTAATGTTGCCGTTGATCTTGCTAAAAAAGTTTTTGGACGTTTGGAAACATCCCGAATCCTCGTCATTGGAACCGGAGAAATAGGCGAAAAAACCCTCAAAGCACTCCGCAGCCGCGGCGCCTCAAACATTACAATAGTCAGTCGAAAGATGGAACGAGCATTAGAAATTGCCGAGAACATGGGAATCGAAGCTCTCACAATCGAACAATTAGACGCTTCACTCCCCGAGCATGATATCGTTCTTACTTCTACAGCATCCCCAGCTCCAATTCTCACTAAAACAGCTATCTCATCCGCACTGAAAAAACGATCCAATCGCCCTTTCTTCTTAATTGATCTGGCAATCCCACGCGATATCGAAGAAAGCGCCGCTGAGTTGGACAATGTCTATCTCTACAACCTTGATGATTTAGCCCAAATCGCAGACGAAAACCTTAGGCTACGTAAAATTGAAACAACCCATGGGAGAAAACTCCTTAGCCAGAGGGCTGATAAAACGTGGGATCATTTTAAAACACGGTTCTCACACCTTTCACAGGACTAAGCCAACGACTCGGTCAGCTGTTGTATCACCCAACCCGCAGAGTCCCTCGCTGAAGATTGGGTAAGAATCGAATGAAGACGTTTTGCCATTTCCTGGGTCGCTTTCAACCGTTCAGTTGATTCCAATATCGAGACGATCTCCGCTGCCAATTTTTTTGGAGTGGCAGCGCCCTGAATAAATTCAGGATACATAGCTTCGTCCAAGAGTAAATTATTGATACCTATATAAGGGATCTTTACCAGAATTCTCCCCAGCCGGTACGTAATGGGATTTGAACGATAAGCAATTGCTCCGGGAATACCCGCCAAAGCACAATTAAGAGACATCGTTCCTGAACTCGTCAAAACACCGCTCGCGTCGACGACATCCTCCTGCCTCATAAGCGTCACCTTACCAGATAAATCAGGAAACTTATCCAGTATGGAAACCAGTACCTCCTTTATGGTG
>CAXMUM010000165.1:0-4448 GCA_964196585.1 uncultured Opitutaceae bacterium | reverse complement strand
GGGAACGACATCATCGCCATCATTATGCAAGATCAAGAGAGGTGTATCTATTTTATCGGCTGCAAATAGCGGAGAGTTTTCAATAAAACGGAAAGGATACTCCCATAAGGTCCCTCCTATCCGACTCTGCCAGGACTCATACAAGTTCATTCGGCTCGTACCATCTTTCTTTCGGATACCACCATAGGCACTTGTCATATTTGAAACGACCGCTCCGGCTTCCGCCGCCTTAAATAAATTTGTCTGAGTCACTAGATAGGCTGTTTGATAGCCACCCCAGCTATGTCCCTGCACACCGATATTTTCCTCATCAACAAATCCTTCTGATATCAGATGAGTCACTCCGGACATAATGGCATTCACTGCACTTTCACCAGGATAACCGATTTTGTATGGAATATCCGGTACAAATATCAAGTAACCCCGGCTCGTATAAAACGGTCGATTAATGATTGATCGATTCGCCGCAGGCGGCATGTGCCGATGAATGTAATCAGAATTTTTTTCATAAAAATACACCAGCATAGGGTATTTTTCCTCTGGATCAAAATCCTCCGGCTTATAGAGAAGACCATCCAGCATGCCTCCATCCAGGGAACTCCAGGAAACCAACTCAACACTTCCCCACAAGTAATCCTTTTGTTGAGGGTTCACATCGCTGACTTGAGTCGTTCTTTTTAAATTCAGATCACTGACCCACAAGTTTGGGAATTCTTTAAAGCTTTCTCGCTTATAAAGAAGACGATCACTATTCTTCGCCTTCTTGGGTGAACCGAAATAGCGGTTCATCATCTTCAGCTTTTTGGGTGGCTTCTCGCCTTCGACCTTATCCCGATAATATCCACTTGCCTTGGTCTTCACGTTCATGGCTGAAAGTAAAATACGAGCATTTGGATCAATCGCCACCTCATCAGGATCAAGCTTCACATAATTGAACCGCAGGTCATTTTTTCTGCCAAATTCCTCTGTTATGCACCTCGGAGCATTAGTTCCAACCGGATCGAGCAACCAAATATCATGCCGATCAGATACCAGAAGAGCTTCATCTCCCTTCGTCCAGCGAACTCCACCAAAAGGACCAGGCAGATAAGGCCAATCATGTTGATCCTTAACGACAGAATATGGAATCAAGGAGCTCACGTTAACAGCCTGAGCACCCTCAACAAGAGGCATGACATACCAGGCTCCTTCCTCTCTGCTCCACCAAGAAAGATAGTTTGACTCTGGCGATAGAGAAGCGCCCGTTTCATTTCGTTGGAGGACAAGAGTTCTTCCACCTGTTTCGGCTGAAACGAGATAAACATCCTGCAATTGAGGATACTTCCATGAAGTTTCTTTCCGATAGTAATAATTCGAATTGCCGACAGCTACATTAGCATCTCCTCGTGAACCCACCTTAACCTCAGGCATATCCAATCGAGCAAGCTGTACCGCTGTGCGTGTCTCAATATCTACAATGGCCTGGTAACTTCTTTTCTTCTCCTTTTTTAAATCAACTAACTGTTGAGACTGCAGATGGGGGTCTTTCCAATGCCAGATGTCGATAATGGCTTTTTCCTCTTCATCATCGATTTCTTCATCCTCTTTTCGAATCTCAACTTTCAGACTCGTTCCAAATAAAATCCGTCGGCCGCTCCAGGAAAAGGAAACATCACCATGTCGACTGATGCCCCAATCTTTGGGTAAACCTTTTATCTTCTTCTTGGCCAAAAATCTTGTTGAGTGTGTTCCAACCTTCCAGTGATACAACGAATAGAGGGACTCATCCGCCTGCAAATCATCCCGATTTGAAATAAAGGCAACTCGGTCCGACTGACGGGAAATAGCAATTTTTGTATAATCTCCCTCTCCTTTCATTAAGGAATATATTTTTCCCGACTCCGTCTCCAATCCGTAAACACCGTTTTTTCCAACATCCCCTCCATTGAAATAAATGACGACAAAGACAAGCCACTTGCCGTCTCGCGAAAACTTATAATCCATCACGCGATCATAAGTGGTGACATCTCCACTTTTCAGGTTCATGAAAGACATCCGACAACCCTCTTTCGGATCATCGTCATCTCTCTTCTTCGATCTTGATTTTGTAGACCATTTTCCTTTCCCGTTCTCTTCTTCAGGCTCATGAAGAATGGCAACGTAGCTACCCTCATCTTCTGGCAAAATAAAAGACTTTGCCCTTCCAAAACGACGAATTTCTCCGTCTCCTAAATTTAAAACAATCGCACTTTTTTTGGGCTCTTCCGCCTTCTCATCATTCTTTTTTTTCAATCGATACTTCTTAAGCTCTTTCTTTGATGGTGTTACCATCGAAACAACAAAACGAGAGTCGGGTGAAAACTTTCCTCCCACTCCAAAAGGTACCGAATAAGCTCTCTTCTTTTTATCAATCTGCGTCACCACAAGTTGACCATCCAATTCATCGGGACCCGCCGACCAAAGAGCCCAACGGCCATCCGGCGATATCGCCTCTCCCTTTATGATATTCCAAATGTCATAAACATCATGGTCCATCACCTTCTTCCCCCCAAAAACGGTCTGACCGAACAAAACCTGAATGAAAATCAGGCTAAGAATCCACTTTTTCCATCGTTTTTCGATCAGATGAGAGCTACTAGATAAAAACATTACACAAAAACAAGGATGTCCACAGCTTATCCGCAGACACATTTTCGGCCATTGACCTTCACTTTTCTCCTAAAAGAGTCAACCCCGACGCTCATAAAATCTCAGTCGACCCGATAGCAGATCAATTGGTTGAAGCAGTTTTTAAACAGTCCGAATAAGCAAAAGCGTCCGATCATCACTACTTGCCCGATTTCCAACGTGATGATGAATAGCATCTTCTACTTTTTCGGTAATGACCGAGATATCTTCTTTCAGATTGGAAGATAAAACAGAAACGAAACGGTCTCGTCCAAATTCCTCTTCTTCCGCATCAAGCGCTTCCGTTACACCGTCTGTATAAAAAGCCAAAAGGTCCCCTTTTCGAAGATCAATTTGTTCTTCCTCCAACATTTCGTTGAACAACTCTCCAGAATCCAAGCCCAGGGCTAGTCCGGATGATGTAAAAAACTCCACATTGGTATCCACTCCTGCTCGGCACAAAACAAGTGGTTCATGCCCAGCTATGCAGCACCGCAAAATATTTTTCGCCAAATCAATGATACAATAGGTCATGGTAATGAACATATTCTCCGGCATATCTGCCTGAATAATACGATTCACCTCTCTCATGACATTGAGTGGTGATGGCTCATTTTCTGCCCGAATTCTCAGAGCCGTCCTACAAGCTGCCATAATCAACGCTGCAGCAGCTCCCTTCCCAGAAACATCTGCCATCACTATTCCCCATTGTTTTTCCCCAACCCGAAAAATGTCATAATAATCGCCCCCCAGTAAACTGGAAGGAATGTAAAGAGAATCAACTTCGAGTTCTTCGCTCTCAGGATAAACCGTTGGGAGTAAATGCCGCTGTATATCCCGAGCTACTTTTAAATCGGCTTCTCTCCGCTCTTTTTCCCTTTGCTCCGCCAGGTGCTTCTCTGAGACATCTGTGATAATCCCCTGGTGATGTGTCACCACTCCATTTTCATCTCTTCGAACAATCGTACAATCTTCCACCCAACGAATATCGCCAGTCTTGGTTACCATCCGATACTCCTGATTATACTCGTCGATACCTTTTTCTGAGAAAAGCTCTACTTCCTCCGAAATCCTGAGAAGATCATCCGGATGTGTAAGATCTGCAAATG
This sequence comes from uncultured Opitutaceae bacterium, assembly GCA_964196585.1. Classification (GTDB taxonomy): domain Bacteria; phylum Verrucomicrobiota; class Verrucomicrobiia; order Opitutales; family Opitutaceae; genus NORP342. Next base: position 693 of record CAXMUM010000165.1, on the reverse strand, counting down.
AAACCTCTCCGGAAAGGACTTCTTCAGCAGAGTAGCCCATATTGGCCATGTTGTCGGACACATATTCTACCGGCCATCCATCGTCAGCTTGCCAAAGAATCACAATCGATGGAGACCTATCGATAATTCTCTCCAGTTCCTCTCTTTTCTGCAGAGCCATTTTCAAGGCATCTTCTGATTTTTTTCGTAAAGAGATATCCCTTCCCACACCTACATAGTAGCTAAAATGCCCATCTTCATCCAAGACCACTCCTCCACTCGAAGCATGCCAGCGAAAGGAACCATCCTTATGCAACATTCGGTATTCAATACTCTTACGAGATCGACCCTCCTTTATCACTGAGCTAAAGAACTCTTCACACATTGCACGATCATCAGGATGCAAGAAATCGATATACGATTGTCCAATAACCTCCTTTGCTTCGTGTCCTAATTTCTCGGACCAGGCGGGAGATACATACTGAAGAATTCCTTCCAAAGAGAGAGAGAAGAGAATTTCACTGGCACTCTCCACATATCCTCGAAAACGTTGCTCACTCTCACGAAGTTTAATTTCCGCCTCTCTCCTCTTCGTGATATCATTTAAAATTGCAAACTGTTGAGTAACCTTACGATTGGCATCACGCAAAACAGCAACCGTAAGATGAGCCCATACAACACGGCCATTGCGGTGAACATATCGCTTCTCGACCG
>CAXMUM010000164.1:300-4449 GCA_964196585.1 uncultured Opitutaceae bacterium | reverse complement strand
AAATATGTAAGGGAAAACATGGAAGTTCTTCGAGCTTCTCAGCATAAAGCATAACTTAAAATGAACTACCGTTCACTAGGTCGATCTGGCGTAAAAGTCAGCTCACTTTCACTGGGTTGTTTTAATTTCGGAGGAAGCACTGAACCAGAAAAAAGTTATCGCATTATTGATCAATCAATCGATGCGGGAATTAACTTTCTCGATACTGCTAATACTTACGGGAAAAGCGAAATAGTAGTCGGTGAAGCTTTGCAACGCAACGGTAAGCGCGAGCAGATCGTGCTGGGCACAAAGGTTCATGGACATATGGACCAAAATGATCCCAACATGCACGGCAATTCAAAGCGGCATATCATCCAACAATGCGAAGCCAGTCTAAAGCGACTACAGACAGATTACATCGACCTATATCAGATCCATCGACCACAGCCGGATGTACCAATTGATGAAACCCTCCGTGCTCTCGACGACCTAATTCATTCCGGTAAAGTTCGTTATATTGGAACGAGCAGTTTTGCCTCCTGGGAAATAATGGAAGCCCTATGGGTGGCGAAGGAACTGGGGCTCACCCGCTTTGTCTGCGAACAACCCGCATACAATATCCTCGACCGACGGATCGAAAGCGAACTCCTGCCCATGACCCAAACATATGGACTAGCTGCAATCGTGTGGAGCCCTCTCGCAGCCGGCCTCTTATCAGGAAAATATAAGCGCAACATGGAGCCACCCAAAGAAAGTCGATTTGGAGATTATAAAAAAAGCGACTGGATGCGCAACTGTTTCAATGATCAACTTTTTGATGTTTTGGAGGGTCTGGAATCACTGCTGGCAGATACAAAGACGACTCTTTCCCAATTCGCCCTGGCATGGAGCATTCGCCAAGCAGGCGTTACCAGTGCAATCATTGGTCCTCGAACGACAGCTCAACTGGAAGACAATTTGAAAGCGATCAAGATACAGGTGTCCGACGAAGACTGCCTCCAGGTGGATAAACTCGCCGCATCCGGAACATTAACCACTCCGATCTACGATATGAGACCACGCGCTAAACAGCCTCACTCATTCTCCTGGCAACCATGATGGAGCCAGTTGTCATTCTGCATGGGTCGAGCCAATACAAACAGGCATGTAAACTACGCGACGAGATCCTGAGAAGGCCACTCGGCCTAAGCCTCTATGACGAAGACCTCCAGACCGAATCAACTTTCTACCACTACGGTATTTTTGATGAAGATACGATAATTGCCTGCGTGGTCGCTGTTCCGGACACAGGAGCACTTGTTCATATACGACAGATGGCTGTACTGAAAGGCTCCCGTTCTAAGGGCGTTGGAACACGTCTTTTGGAATACACAGAGGAGAGTCTCCTTAAGAAAGGCTTCTCCAATTTCTTTCTCAACGCTCGCAGAGAAGCGGTCCCATTTTACCAGAAATTGGGGTATCGACCGATTGGAGATGAATTCCTGGAAGTATCCATTCCGCACCGGAAAATGGAGAAGAACGGCTAGCTCATCTGATCAAAAACGCTCCAAAAGCCTGAGGAGTGATGAAAAATAATCTGCCTCTTGACCTTTTTTACAAATTTGCTAACGATATAAGTAACGTAAATACTAGCTAATAGGCGATACTCGGCTTTTCAATTTGGATCCCTCTACTGGGTTTACGCAAGTGCTACTCCTATGCTTAACCCCAGCATGTATACTGAAGATATCCCAACGGCGCACCGATGGTTTGCAATCGATTGCAACAACATCGCATGGGATCTGGCCACCCAGCCCAAACGCACCGCCGATGAAGATCTACAAATGTTTAATGCCGCCCATGCTTCCGCCTATCACTGGTCGCAAGTCGGAGAACCTCTCAACTATGCCCGAGCTGATACCCTGCTCTCACATGTGCATGCACTCTTGAGCCAGGGCCGCAACGCACTCTTCTTTGGAAAACGAGCCCTCAATTATTGCCAGAACAATCCATGTGATGAATTGGACCTGGCCACCGCTTATTCAGAAGTAGCCTTTGCCCACTTTGTCTTAAAACAACCCTCTGAACATCTCGATTTTTACGAAGAAGCGTGTAAGAGTGGGAAAAACATCTCGGATTACGTGGATAGAGAGATCTTTTTCAGCGAGTTTTCCAATATCCCCGCTCCCGAAAAACTCTAAAGACGACGGAGTTTCGCGATTGCTTAAGAGAACGTCCAATAGGATTATTCTGCTCCCTATTAGGAATAACATCAACATATGAAATATCGTTCACTTGGCCGTACTGGCGTAAAAGTCAGTCAACTTTGTTTAGGCACTATGATGTTTGGTTGGAAAACCGAACCAGAAGACAGCTATGCTATCATCGATAAATCTATCGAAAGAGGTTTCAACTTCATCGACACTGCCAATATGTATACCCGTGGGCGCAGCGAAGAAATCGTGGGTGAAGCTCTCCAACTTAATGGAAAACGAGAGCAAATTGTCCTGGCCACAAAAGTCTTTGGTCAGATGGGAGACGATCCCAACATGCAGGGAAGTTCACGCCGTCACATCATCCAACAATGTGAGGCCAGTCTCAAACGCCTGAAGACAGACCATATTGATCTCTATCAGATTCATCGACCGAATTCCGAAGTGCCGATCGATGAAACCCTACGAGCCTTCGATGATCTGATTCGATCGGGAAAAGTAAGGTATGTCGGAACCAGCACCTTCTCAGCCTGGCAAATCATCGAATCACTCTGGGCGGCGAAAGAACTTGGGCTCAATCGCTTTATCTGTGAACAACCACCTTATCATATTCTCGATCGGCGAATCGAAAATGAACTGATTCCCATGGCTCAAACCTATGGGACCGCCATCATTCCTTGGAGTCCGCTTGCATCGGGATTGCTTACCGGAAAATACAAACGAGGCAAAACACCACCCGCAGATTCACGTTTTGAAAATCATGCCCATAACCCAAACCAGCAAAAACAATATACGGACCAAATATTTGATGTATTGGAAGGGCTTGAAAAAATTGCAGACGCCAAAAGCTGCACACTCTCGGAATTAGCACTTTCCTGGTGCATGCATCAACCCGGCGTGACCAGCCCAATCATCGGACCCCGGACGGTGGAACAACTTGAAGAGAGCCTAAATGCCCTCGATGTAGAGATAACTGAAGAAGATCGCGAGAGAATCGACCAACTAGTCGCACCCGGAACGTTTGTCTCCTCATTTTATACGGCGGATTTCGCACCACATCAGTTCCACTGGTAGCCCACAAAAAAGGCTCGAGCAATCGTCCGAACCTTCTCGATACACGCTTGCACCGGCGATCGTTCAACTGGCTATCACCGGCGCAAACCTCTCTTTACTTCCTCACCAGCTTATTCATCCGATTCGGCATCTTGTGGTGGCGGACCACCCTGTCCCCGTGGACCCATTTTCCCACGAGGTCCTTTATCTCTCATACTTCCCATTGCCTCAATAAGCTCTGCTCCGTCCAAAGTTCCACTCTCATCAAAATCGAATTCGGCGATCCAATTTTGAGCGACTTCGCCTGGCTCCGGTCTCTTTCGTTCTTCACCACGAGGACCACCGGCTCTAGGACCTTTACCTTCTCCATCTCCATGGCGTTCACGCATCTTTGCCATACGTTCTTTCCGTCTTTCCTGCATTTTAACGAGAAACCTTTCCAGTTCCTCCGGATTTAGGGCAGAGTCATCATCTACATCATTATTCACAATTATCCTTGCCGCCATTTCTTCGGGGCTCGGACGATCTTTTGCTTTTTTTCCTTCTTCTCCAGCAAAGGCCGAAGCGATAAAAGTAACCGCGACGCCTGTTAGTATTAGTAATTTTGCATTCATTGGATTTCGTTTTAACTATTATTAAACTCTTACTTCTAACGACGCGAGGGGCGGAAACAAGTTACACCATGCATACCTTTTTGTTTCCTCAATCTCACATAAATTTCCGACAACTAAGCTTCTCGCAAAGAGCCGATTAACAACCGTCGAAATAAAAAACTTCTTCCATATCCGCCCACCATTCACCTTCTTTGCGATCGGGCAGCGGCTCATGACAGGGTTTGCAGACGTCCCACCATTTCTGGGTGGTTTCATCGGCGGCCATCTTCGCACCATCAGCGGCAAAGTCTTCACCGGTATATTCGAAG
>CAXMUM010000164.1:0-290 GCA_964196585.1 uncultured Opitutaceae bacterium | reverse complement strand
TTCTTATACTCCTCCAGTCGTTCCGGTTTTACCTTAATTACCATTCCATAACGTTTCATAAATAATCTAGCTTGATTTTAAATGAGTGGTGGAAGCCGTTAACGCACGGTCGAGATGGGCATAACCTCCATCCACAAATAAGATCTGGCCTGTTGTATGGGAAGAACGAGCTGAGGCAGTAAAAACAACCGTATCCGCAATCTCCTCCACCGTTGTGGTACGTTTCCCAAGTGGAACAGAAGCTTTCAATTGCGCGATGGCTTCCTCTGGATCCTTAACACTCTTGAGCC
>CAXMUM010000163.1:0-4463 GCA_964196585.1 uncultured Opitutaceae bacterium | reverse complement strand
AACTCCAGTTCAGATTGATACAGGTGTTGCAACTGTTTCCGCAGGAGGTTGGCATAGTTTTTATATTAAAGTTGATGCTACTCTAATGTCGATGGGGTACAATGATTTTGGACAATTGGGGGTTGGAACCCTTATTGATAATGAGACGCCAGCAGTGGTTGATACTGCTGTGATTGAAGTGGTAGCTGGTGCTGCTTTCAGTCTTTATTTGACGGAAGATAGAACTTTGAGGGCGATGGGAAGCAACTTTTTTGGCCAATTTGGAACGGGGACTACAAATAACAGAGCGTTTCCCGAAGCAGTGGATGTCGGCGTTAGCGGAATTTCTGCTAGCGGGTGGCATAGCCTCTATGTAAAGGCTCTGGTTAAGACTGTTCAGGTAGCAGCAGCCGGTGGTAGCTCAAGCGCTTCGTACCAAGCAGATGCCAGTTGGACTGCTAAAACATCTGATGATTGGATATCCGTTACGACAGCGAGTGGATCTGCTGGTTTGCAGAATATTCAATTTACCACGACAGCCAATCCATTGGTTGTGGGGCGAACAGGTGGTATCAGGGTTGAATCGGGAGGAGAGCTGGTTCTTTGGATTAAAGTTGTGCAAGCTAGGGCTGACGGTGCGGTACCAGTTGCCATGTCGGTCCGAGCTGATGTGGGAAGTGGTGCAAATATTCTGATTCCTGGAATGATTTTCAAAGGACCAGATAAGACTAAATTGGTTTTAAGAGGCATTGGTCCCGCTTTGGCAAATGTTGGTGTAAATGGGGCGCTTGTAGACCCTCAGATCGTGATTTATTCAGGTGCAACTCCGATTGCCAATAATGATGATTGGAAGGAAGCACCTGATGATCTAGTGGCCTATTTCAAGCAAGTTGGCCTATCACCGTTGGCTGACGGGACGAAGGATGCGGCAGCTTACCTTGAGCTGAATGCTGGTGTCTATACAATGCATTTGAGTGGAGTTGGTGGTACAACTGGAATTGGACTAGCAGAAGTCTATGTGGTCGATCCGGCAGTTTCTGGTTCGGGTTTGGTAGCGTTATCTGCCAGAGCTGAAGTAGGGCAAGGGGCTCGTGTGGTTATTCCGGGGTTTGTCATTACTGGAAATCAATCGAGACGTGTGTTGATAAGAGGAATTGGCCCTGGTCTGGCAGCCAGTGTTCCCGGTTTTCTTCCAGACCCTCAGGTCGAAGTTTATTCAGGTGCGAACTCGATTGATTTTAATGAGGACTGGGAAGATGACAATCCGACGAATCTTAGTGCTGCTTTTGTGGAGGCGGGATTAACGGCTTTTGCTCCAGGATCAAAGGATGCTGCGATTCTCGTAACCTTGCCTCCTGGAGTCTACACAGCGCATATTAGAAGCTCCAATATCACTGTAGGTGTGGCATTACTCGAATTGTACTTCCTGGATTAATAACGGTTTTTCTGAAAATGTTTAATGGCCTTATTTCTTTTTTGAAATAAGGCCATTTGCATTTTTATTCTGGATACATTTTAGGGTGAAGAAATTTTTCATCTCCGGGTTTGTTCAAATTCCAGTAGGGTATGCGAACGGAAGAGCGAAGAATCAGTTCCCCTCCGTCCCACATGGTCCATTTGACTAATCGATAGGGGCTTTCTTTGGCAAAGAGAAAAGTGTCAGTGCCTTGAGTATGGGTAACCGTTACCAGCCTGTTTTTACCGGATGATGTGATGGTAAATTTGGCCGAAGAGGTTGTGATGGGGTTCGCTTTTGAGTTGATGACGGAGGGTGCCAGAGGAGCTGTAAACGTAGAGCCCTCTTTCCAGTCGAGAGTTCTCAGCTTCCATGGGAGCTCATCGTAGAACAGAGTATCTGCGGGTAGATCAGTTTTGTTATCCACTTCATCCATTCCTTCCCAATAGGTAAAAGCCTGGTAATGAAATCCGTTTGGAATACGACGCCCTTGTTTGTAGGTGTTGCCACAGCTGTCGATACTGGAGAGGCTGAATTTTAAAAGATCGCCATTATCTATTTTCCAAAAGGAGGAATGCATCTGATCATAGCGATAGGTTCCGGTGGGAATGCGGATGATTTGGTTGAGTTTTAGGACGTTGTAAGTACCGTCCGAGCGCCAGTTATCGGTTTTTACCAAGGCTTTCGCGGAGAAGGATTCTTTCACTAAAATATGCCGGACTTCAGATGCACGAGGAATTCTGTAACGAAGTAGAGTTGCGTCATAGATATTGTATTCTGCTTTGCCATCACCCCAGATGCTTTCATCTTCAAGGAGTGTTTGGGTAAAGGGCGAGGTTGCCGCTACAGAATGTATGCCAGTAAGGGAAAATAAAAGAAAGGGAAGAAGTATCAATGGAAGCTTCATACCCAATGTGTAACGAAAACTTTTGGAATTGTAAAACGCCGTCGTGCTTTTCTAAGCCTGTATGGCTTCCTCAATCGATGAGGGCAGAGCTACTTGCTTGCTCTCTTGCGGGCGTTTGAGTCAAGGATCCGTTTGCGCAGCCGAAGAGACTTGGGAGTAGCTTCGACAAATTCATCGGGTTCGATGTATTCGATGGCTCTTTCCAGGGAAAGGCGGAGAGGAGGTGAAAGTTGAATGCCTTTTCCTTCTCCCTGGCAACGGAAGTTGGTCAATTGTTTCCCTTTAGTGGGGTTGATTGGCATGTCTTCAGTGCGCGGATTTTCACCGACAATCATTCCTTCGTAGACTTCTTCACCTGCGCCGACAAAAAGTTTTCCACGACTTTCAAGGGCAGCCAATGAATAGGCTCTGGTTGTGCCTCTTTCCATGGAGACAAGAGTTCCGGTTTGCCGGGTTTTGATATCTCCCAGCCAGGGAGCGTATTCTTTGAAGAGGTGGGACATGACACCACGGCCACTGGTAGCATTGACCAGATCTATTTCCAGTCCGATCAATCCTCGAGTGGGGATATCGGCTTCGATGGTAACGGTGTCATGGTGTTTCTCCATGTTCGTCATCTGGCCTTTACGGTTAGCCAGATTTTGCACAATGGTGCCGACACATTCTTCAGGTGTTTCTATCCAGAGAGTTTCCAGAGGTTCCAATGTTTTTCCATCGACGGTTCTTGTAATGACTGTGGGGCGGGACACGAGCATCTCAAAGCCCTCACGACGCATCTGTTCGACGAGAACAGCTATTTGCATAGCGCCTCGTGCACTGACGTTGAAGAAACCTCCTTCTTGACCATCTTCCACCGTGATCGAAATATTTGTTTTTACTTCACGGTAAAGACGGTCCCGCAATTGCCGGGATGTAACGTATTTTCCATCGAGTCCACCCAAAGGCCCATCATTAACGGCGAATTCCATTTGAATGGTGGGAGGATCGATTTCAACAAAAGGAAGTGCTTCGCCTTCTTCTTCGTGAGTCAGTGTTTCGCCGATATCGATCTCGGTAAATCCGGATAACCCAACGATGTTGCCGGCCACCGCATTGGAGGTTTCTTTTGTCCCGAGCCCTGAGTATTCTAATACTTTGGTTATTTTACAACGTTCGCGTTTCCCGTTTTTGTGGATGACGAATACAGGATCTCCCACGGTAATTTGACCACTCAGTATTTTACCAACGGCAATACGACCGACATAATCGGACCAGTCGATGTTGCTAACCAACATTTTGAAAGATTGTGTGGGATCGACTTCTGGAGCGTGAACATACTCCAAGATGGTTTCGAAAAGAGGAACCATGTTTTCCCTGGAGTCGGCCAGCTCGTGTATGGCGAAGCCAGTTTTGGCGCTGGCATAGATAAAGGGGGCATTGAACTGATCTTCTGTCGCATTGAGATCCAAGAGAAGTTCGAGCACTTTGTCGTGGACTTTTACCGGATCGGAATGTTCACGATCGATCTTGTTGATGACGACGATGACCTTGAGGCCTTGCTGGAGAGCTTTGCGTAAAACAAAGCGCGTTTGAGCCTGAGGGCCTTCGTAGGCGTCCACAAGTAGTAGAACGCCGTCAACCATCTGCATAACACGTTCCACTTCACCACCAAAATCGGCATGGCCAGGTGTATCGACAATATTGATAGTTTTGTTCCTCCAGTGAACAGAAGTGTTTTTGGCTTTGATGGTAATGCCTTTTTCTATCTCAAGGTCCATGGAATCCATGGCCCGTTCTGTAACGGCTTGATTCTCCCGATAGACACCACCTTCCTGCAGCAGTTTATCGACCAAGGTTGTTTTCCCGTGGTCGACGTGAGCTATAATGGCAATGTTTCGGATGTCTTCGTTATTCATGGCAGATCTGCTGAGCAGAAGAAAAGGGGCGAACGTTGGCAGTGCTTATTTGGAAATGCAAGTATTAGCTTTCATCCTGAAAATGCCCCTTTTTATGTTTTTACTTCAGGTGAAAAGAGTTTCGCTGGGCATTCTCACCCATGTTGGAAACGAATAGACTGCCTATATACAAAATAGAAAGAGACTTCCTGAAACCTATCCGTCGATAAAACCAGCCTTGGCCGGG
>CAXMUM010000162.1:359-4477 GCA_964196585.1 uncultured Opitutaceae bacterium | reverse complement strand
GTTGAAATTGTTTAATGAAACAATCGATAGTCTCTTTTCAGGTCCAGTGGCGGACGAAGCAAAACATCGGGCGGCTGGGGTAGCTATGTCCATCAGCCGCAATACGGCTGCGATACAATCTGGACAGATCGATGTAAAGGCATTGGGTCTATGATTTTGAGTGTTTGCTAAATCACTCTCTAGAAAATTCTTAGGATTAAGGCTACATAAAGTGTTGAGATGAGCTTATCTGGAGAAATCAACTCTGTTGTTTTGCACGATGCTGATGTTGGATGTTGGTTGCACTTCTGCGAACCGGTAGAAATCTATGCTGTGGGCGCTTTGGATCAAGTTGTGCCAACTTTGGCAGTGATTGAGAAGAGAGTTCAGTCTGAAGGTCTATATGCAGCTGGGTTTGTATCGTATGAGGCTTCAGCGGCGTTTGATTCGGCTCTAAAGACCAAAAATGATTCGAGTGGTTTTCCTCTGTTGTGGTTAGGGCTTTATCATAAGCCTAAGGAAATTGATTTTGCAACGAGGGCGGTAGAAGGGCAGGAACCTTCAGGCTTAACGACTGATTGGGATTCTTCGATCTCAAATGAGGAGTATGTCTCAGCGGTTGATCAAGTTAAGGAGTATATCCAAAGTGGAGACACTTATCAGGTAAATTTTTCCTTTCGATTGTTGGCGGCCTTGAAACGAGATTTATGGGGTTTCTTTGTTGATCTGATTTCTGCTCAAGGGGCTGGCTATGGTGCCTTTGTGAATACCCCTGAGTGGGCTGTCTGTAGTGCTTCGCCAGAGCTGTTCTTTCGTAAAAAGGAGGATTCGATTATTTCGCGACCAATGAAAGGAACGGCTCGCAGGGGATTGACCTATGATGAAGATCTAGCTCAGAGAGAGTGGCTCAAGAATTCGGAAAAGAACCGGGCAGAAAATCTGATGATAGTTGACATGGTCCGAAATGACCTCGGCAGAGTGGCTCAGACCGGGAGCGTTAAAGTGGATGAACTCTTCACGATCGAAAAATATCCGACGGTTTGGCAGATGGTTTCTGAGGTTTCCTGCCGGGCAAAGGTGGATGTCTCTTCAGTTTTTAAGGCACTTTTTCCACCCGCATCGATCACAGGAGCGCCGAAGAAGCGAACGATGGAGATAATCGAAGAATTGGAGGTTTCACCGCGCCGCATCTATACGGGGAGTGTGGGTTTTCTGGCTCCTGACCGGGCACAATTTAATGTAGCTATACGAACAGTCCTGGTGAACAAGAAGACTGATTCAGCGGCCTATGGTATTGGTGGAGGTATCGTATGGGATTCTCATCGTGATGATGAATATGAAGAGTGCCTGACAAAGGCCCGGATTCTAACGCAGAGCAGCCCTTCCTTTTCGTTACTGGAGACTATAAAGTGGTCACCGGACGGTGGTTTTTGGCTTTTGGATAAGCATTTGGAGCGGTTGAAACACTCAGCTGACTATTTTTCTATTTCAGGGGATATTGATGAATGGGCAGGGCAGCTTGATTCAGCTCAGGGAGATTTTGGGAATCAGGCAAAACGTGTTCGAGTTCTTTTGTCTCAGGAGGGAAAGCTTTCCGTGGGAAGTGAGGATTTTTTCCCCGTAGAACCCGGCAGCAGGCGCAAGGTTGCGCTGGCGAAATCAGCAATTAGCTCATCCGATATCTTTCTCTATCATAAAACGACTCATCGAGATGTTTATAAGAATGCACAAGAGGAATTAGAAGAGTACGATGATGTTCTTCTATGGAACGAAAAAGGAGAGTTAACGGAGTCCTGTATCGCCAACTTGGTAATTGAAATAGAAGGTGTGAAATACACGCCGCCTATAGCGTGTGGTCTTCTAGGAGGAACCTTTCGTTCGGTTCTTTTAGAAGAGGGCGATATTTGCGAAAGGGTTATTCGGAAAGAAGAGTTAACGGACAGTTCTCATCTTTACTTGATCAACTCAGTTAGAGGATGGCAGGAAGTTGATCTTGATCTCTTATCGGACGTCTGATCTAAGAAGCGGATTTAAGTCAGCTTCTTACAGACTATGCCGGTTTTGAGCATCCATGATCTTTCCATCAGTTTTAGCGGTCCTCCTATTTTGGAGGGCGTTCAGCTACATATTGAGCGCGGCGAACGTGTTTGTGTCGTTGGGCGAAATGGTGCGGGGAAATCAACTCTTTTAAAGGTCATTCAGGGAGAGTATGCTCCAAATACGGGTATTCTTTCGTTTCCGGACGGAGGCGGCGTAGCGGCGTTGCCTCAAGTGTCTCCAGTCGATTGGGATGTATCCGTCTATCAAGCCATCGCTCTCGGATTCGAAGAAGAGGGGGAAAGCCTTCTTCGTTTCAAAAAGGGAGAAGATCATTCGGCCCTTGATCCAGACAGGCAATGGCAGATGGAACATCGAATCGAGGCTCTTGTTGAGCAATTTGAACTCGAAGCCGATGCTGCTTTTTCTTCTTTATCGGGAGGGCAAAAGCGCCGTGCCTTATTGGCTAAAGCCATCGTAGCAGAACCTGCTCTGTTGATTCTGGATGAGCCGACCAATCACATGGATCTGGATTCAATCCTCTGGATAGAAAATTTTCTGGTGACCTCTGGTATCAGTCTGCTTTTCGTGACACATGACAGGGCTTTTCTCCGGAAGGTGGCGACCCGGATCGTTGAAATTGATTTGGGGCAATTGGAAAGCTATCGCTGTGATTATGACACCTATCTGAAACGAAAGGAGGAATTGTTGCAGGCGGAGGAGAAGGAGAGAAAGAACTTTGCCAAAAAACTGTCCGAAGAAGAGGCGTGGTTACGGAAGGGGGTTAAAGCCCGGAGGACACGTAACGAGGGTCGAGTAAAGTCCCTGCTGAAAATGAGAGCAGAGCACCGTGCCTTGCGCCAGAGACAGAGCAGTGCGAGTTTTCAACTTCAGGAAGCGTCGATCTCTGGACAGAAAGTGATCAGTGCAGAAAATGTTTCCTTTTCGTATCCTGATAAATCAGTTCTAAAACCGTTTGATCTCGAATTGATGAGGGATGATCGCATCGGGATCATTGGTCCCAACGGTTCGGGAAAGAGTACGCTACTAAAACTCTTGTTGGGTCATTTGCAGCCGTCTTCAGGTCAGATGAAAAGAGGGACTAAACTGGAAATCTGTTACTTTGATCAAATGAGGGAACAGTTAAAGGAGGACCAGAATGTGATGGAGAATGTGGCCGACGGTTATGATACGGTGGTGATAGGCGGAAAACAAAAACATGTGGTCACGTATCTGAGAGATTTTCTTTTTATGCCTGACCGTATCCGTGTTCCCATACGATCATTGTCGGGAGGGGAGCGCAATCGACTGTTGCTGGCAAAGCTCTTTACCCAGCCTGCCAATTTTCTGGTGATGGATGAGCCCACCAATGATTTGGATGCCGAGACTCTGGAGTTGTTGGAGGAGCTACTTCTTGAGTTTAAAGGAACGATGTTGTTGGTGAGCCATGACAGGGAATTTCTCAATAATACGGTTACGAGTATCATCGCCATTGATAGGGAGGGTAACGTGGAGGAACATCCTGGTGGTTATGATGATTGGCTGATGAAAAAATCGAACCGACTTGTGGGGAAAGGCGAAAAAAAGGTCAACAAGGAGGGTTGGAAGAAAAACAAAGCTCGAAAATTTTCCAATAAGGAGCAACGGGAGCTAGACGGACTTCCTTTGCGAATCGAAGAACTCGATCAACGGAAAGAGAAGGTTGTGACTGTTTTGGCAGATTCAGCGACTTACACAGGTGATCCTAAGGTTGCGAAAGAGGCGAAAGATGAGAGTGGCTCGATTGAAGCAGAGCTTGAGGATGCTTACGCTCGGTGGGAAGAATTGGAGGCTCTAAAAGAGTCTTTAGCTAGCCTCTAGTCCGAAGTAATTTTTAGCATTACCAAAACAGATATTTTTCACCATCTGTCCGACTAAGTCCATGTCTCGTGGGATCTCTCCCTTTTCGATGTCCTGCCCAATCATATTGCAGAGGACTCTCCTGAAATATTCGTGACGACAGTAGGACATGAAGCTGCGTGAATCCGTCAGCATGCCGACGAAGCGAGAAATCAAACCGGTATTCGAAAGCGTGTTCATCTGCTTCTGCATGCCGTCTTTCT
>CAXMUM010000162.1:0-349 GCA_964196585.1 uncultured Opitutaceae bacterium | reverse complement strand
GGTAGTTATCTCCCGGGTTAAGATTATAGACGATGGTTTTGGGCAGTCGTTCAGCCTGATCAAGTGTATCCAAATACTGTTGTAGTGCTTTTATCTGGCTGAAATCACCGATGGAATCAAACCCTGTATCAGGGCCAAGTTTTGCAAACTGACGAGAGTTGTTTTTACGAATGGCTCCGAGGTGAAGTTGTTTGACCCAGCCTCGATCCGCATCGAGGTGACCAAAGTAGATCATCATGAAGCTGGCAAACTTGGAGTGTTGCTCTGGGGTGACCTGTTTCCCCAAACGAGCTTGATCATAGATCGTTGTGGCTTCGGTCTCACTGCAGGAATCGGAAAAGCAATGCTC
>CAXMUM010000161.1:0-4499 GCA_964196585.1 uncultured Opitutaceae bacterium | reverse complement strand
CTCATTTTCTTATTCCTATATTTCCAGACACTTCCCAGGGCACAAGTTGAAAGTGAGGATTTCTCATAATCGATGGGCTGAAGTTCTGATTCATCTTGTGGATTTAGATTGTCTACGGACTGAAATGGCTGCAATTTTTCCGTTCGTCTATACGATTAGAAACAAGAATACTTAAGACCCAACCCAAAAGAAATATTATGGCACTCGAAAAAGGTGAAAAAGCTCCCGACTTCGTCTTAAAAACCAAGACCGCAGATGGTCTGGAAGACGTTCGTTTAAGTGATAATTTCGGAAAACAAGCAACTGTTCTGCTTTTCTTTCCTCTGGCATTCTCTGATCCTTGTGGAAAGGAATTATGTGGCATTCGTGACTCTATTAAAGAGTATGAATCTCTCGAGGCTACTGTTTACGGCATCAGCGTGGACCTACCTTTTTCTCTAGAGGCATTTGCTAAGGAAAATAATTTTAATTTCACGTTGCTGAGTGACTTCAATAAGGAAGTGAGCGCTGCGTATGATGTTCTCTACGCTGAACTTCTTGGTTTTAAGGGAATTTCGAAGCGATCAGCTTTCGTCATTGGCAAAGATGGAACGATTCTCTTCAGCAGTGCGAGTGAAGACCCCTATGTTTTCCCAGATTTTGATGCCGTTAAGGCTGCTCTGGCATAGATTCATTGTCTGCCACGCGCTCTATTCTTCAAATCCAACGCTAAAAATTGATCAGACCAGATGAGTGATGTTTCCAATCCTCTAAACACCTTGAAAACTTTCGGCTCTTCCGAAAATGGCTCGCGCTATTATTATTCGCTGCCGGCATTGGAAGAAGCGGGGTTGGGAAAAATATCCCGTTTACCCGTTAGTATCCGGGTTGTTTTGGAATCTGTGCTCCGAAATTGTGATGGCACTCGGATCACAGAAAAGGAGGTGAAGGAACTCGCTGCTTGGAATGCAGCAAGTCCTGCAAATGTTGAGATTCCTTTCGTGGTCGCTCGCATTGTTCTGCAGGATTTTACCGGTGTTCCGTTGCTGGTGGATTTGGCTGCCATGCGTTCGGCTGTCGCAGAGTTAGGCAAAAATCCGTCTATCATTGAACCTTTGGTTCCAGTTGACTTAGTGATCGACCATTCTGTTCAAGTCGATCGTTCCGGAACAGCCAACGCTTTTTTGGATAACTTGAAGATTGAGTTTGAGCGTAATCGTGAGCGCTACGAATTTCTAAAATGGGGTCAGCAGGCCTTTGAAACCTTTCAGGTGGTTCCTCCGGCGATTGGTATCGTCCATCAGGTCAATTTGGAGTACCTTGCCAATGTGGTTGGGAAGAAGACGGTTGAAGGCGGTGAAGTTTATTACCCGGACACCTTGGTCGGGACGGATTCTCACACGACGATGATCAATGGACTGGGAGTGGTAGGCTGGGGTGTTGGTGGAATCGAAGCCGAAGCTGGGATGTTGGGACAACCGATCGCGTTTCTAACGCCGGAGGTTATCGGCGTTAACCTTTCGGGCCGATTGCGTGAAGGCGTGACGGCTACGGATATGACTCTACGTATTACTGAAATGCTTCGTCAGGAGAAAGTTGTTGGTAAATTCGTCGAATTTTTTGGAGAGGGTGCCGAAAATCTAAGCCTGGCAGATCGTGCGACGATTGCCAACATGGCTCCGGAGTATGGCGCCACTATGGGATTTTTCCCAGTCGATGACGAAACGCTCAATTACCTTCGTGCTACGGGTAGATCAGATGAACAGATCGATTTGATACGTGATTATTACAAGGCTCAGGGAATGTTTGGAATTCCCAAGGTTGGTGATGTCGATTACACTAAAAGTTTGGATCTTGATTTGGATACTATTGTTCCTTGTGTTTCAGGGCCGAAACGTCCTCAGGATCGAATTGCAGTTGCTGACTTAAAGGAACGGTTTACTAGCTTATATACAGAGTCCATTGATGACGGTGGCTTCGGTAAGGCGGCTGAGTCCTTTAGGAGTCCACAGGCAGTTCAGTTTAATGGAACAACAGTTGGCGGTGGGACATTGGCCGAAGGCGAAAGTACTTCGACTGAAATTACGGATGGATCGGTATTGATAGCGGCGATCACCAGCTGCACGAACACCAGCAATCCAAGTGTAATGTTGGCTGCTGGATTAGTGGCTAAGAAAGCGGTCGAAAAGGGCCTTTCGGTGCAACCCTACGTGAAATCGAGTTTGGCGCCGGGATCTCGTGTTGTTACCGATTATCTGAATGAAACGGGGCTACAGCCCTATCTAGATAAGCTCGGCTTTAATTTGGTGGGCTACGGTTGTACCACCTGTATCGGTAATAGTGGACCATTGGCAGAGCCAATTGAAGCCGCTATTCAGAAGGGGGATCTTGTTGCCGCAAGCGTCCTGTCAGGTAACCGAAATTTTGAAGCACGTGTTCACGGTCAGGTGAAAGCAAACTTCTTGATGTCTCCACCGTTGGTAGTTGCGTATGCTCTAGCAGGGCGTGTGGATATCGATTTATTGGAGGAACCAATTGGAAATGGTAGTGATGGAAATCCGGTATACCTACGTGATCTCTGGCCCTCCCATACGGAAGTGCAGGATGCGATTAGCCAGGGCCTTAAGCCTGAGATGTTCCAGCGGCAGTATGCAAATGTGGCGGATGCTAACCCTGAGTGGTCAAGTATCAAACAAGTAGCTGGTACCCTTTACGAATGGGATGAAGACAGTACTTACATTCAAAATCCTCCCTATTTTGATGGCTTTTCGATGACCCCTGGTACGATTGAGCCAATCAGTGGGATGCGCCCATTGGCTATCCTTGGGGATTCTGTAACGACAGACCATATTTCTCCAGCAGGTGCGTTTAAGGCAGAAACTCCCGCAGGTCGGTATCTGACTGAAAAGGGTGTGGCAGCTAAGGACTTTAATTCATATGGCTCTCGCCGAGGAAATGACCGTATCATGACGCGTGGTACGTTTGGTAATGTTCGAGTGAAAAATAAGATGGCCGATGGCAAAGAAGGTGGTTTCACCAAATTGATGCCAGAGGGTGAGGTCATGCCGATTTTCGATGCCTGTGAAGAATACAAAAAACGAGGGACCCCTTTGATTGTTTTTTCTGGCATTGATTATGGAATGGGCAGTTCTCGTGATTGGGCAGCCAAGGGAGTGAACCTTCTCGGTGTCCGTGCAGTAGTTGCCCGCAGTTATGAACGTATTCATCGAAGCAATCTTCTGGGATTAGGAGTCTTACCTTTGCAGTTCAGAGAGGGAACTAGTGCTGCGTCGCTTGGTCTTGATGGGAGTGAGATTATTTCGATCCCAGGATTGAATGAGGGGCTTCAACCTGGGCAGGATTTGAAGATTGAGATTGAACGCTCGGATGGCACCAAAGAAACAGTGGAGACACTTGTTCGCATTGATACTGCGATTGAAATCGAATATTTCCGTCATGGAGGAATCTTGCCATTCGTCTTGCGAGAAATTCTAAAAGGCGAATCTTAAGAAATGTTCATGGATAATCCGATCACGAATGGCTGGCTCATCTGACATTGTTTTTCTGGTAGATGCCTATTCCGATCCGGTTTTGATTAAAATCAGGGGGAGGGCTTCGTTTGCCAATAGCGGATCTATTCGGGATTTTATGTCTCAGGAGATCAAAGAGGGAAAACGTCGCTTTGTCTTTGAGTTTAGTCAGTGCAGTGGAATGGACAGTACTTTTTTGGGTGTTTTGGCGGGTTCTGCTTTGGAGCTTAGAAAAAAGAAGCCTGCGGGATCATTGGTTTTTTGTGGATTGGGAGCGAGGAATCTGGAATTGATTCGGAATCTTGGTTTACACCGATTGGCCACAGTTGATGTTGGAGATTCGTTAACAGAAGAGGGAAACCTGAGTGCGTTGAATCAAGGTGATAAAATGGGAGAACTTGAAGGCGCTCGACTTTGCTTAAGTGCCCATGAAAACCTGGTTGAAGCAGACCAATCGAATGAGAGTAAATTTCAGGATGTGCTGACGTTGTTGAAAAATAGAGTCGATCAGAAATAGCAGATGTTTTCTTTTATTGTTGGAGTCGTCATAGGTGCTGGAATGCTTCTGGTATTTCTCCTGTTCCAACAGAGAAGAATCGAGGCGTTGGATGAAGAAAAGCAGCTGATCTATCAGGAGAAGCAGATCGTTATCGATTTCATGCATGGCATGGTCGAGGCGTTGGGGGAAGGTTTGACCAGGGAGGAATTATTTCAACGGATTGTTCACGCGGCGATCCTATCAACAGGAGCCTTAAGTGCCTGTGTTTTCGACGCGATTGAAGGCGAGCGATTGCGAGGTGTCGCGGTCGAAGGTTTATTCCCTCCGCATCTCCCGCTACCGGAAGGTTCCCGTATAAAACTGACAACTCGCGCCAAATTTATAGAGCAGATTCTTAAGTCCGAAGAATTTTCATTTGGAGAGGGGGTTGTTGGAAGTGCAGCTGAGACACATCAGGCCGTATTGGTGGAAAACGCTCAGCTCGATGAGAG
>CAXMUM010000160.1:0-4514 GCA_964196585.1 uncultured Opitutaceae bacterium | reverse complement strand
TCCCTTTCGAATCTGCCTCTGAATGCCTTGTAATCGCTGACCACTCACCCACATCATCCCAGTCAAAATTTGCAGGGACCGTCACCACATTATCTGCATTTTCCATGACGGCATAGTCGACTGAGATTTTCTGAAGACCGGGGAAAATTTCCGAAAGAGCCTTCGATAGAGGTGCTCCCTCTTCAATCATCTTTTCAATTTTCGAGAACCCTGCATATAACTCTGGAACATAACGTTCGAGAGCCTCCTCGATCACCTGGACCTGCCAAATAAACATCCCTCCATTCCACAAGTATTCGCTCGAACCAACATACCGCTTTGCTGTTTCTAGGTCTGGCTTCTCCACATAGCGTTCCACCCGACAAATCGAATGCCCTTCGACTTTCTCCATTTCTTCCCCCTGCTGAATATAGCCATACCCTACGGCTGGTTCTGTTGGGACTATCCCAATCGTGACTAAAACCTTGTTTCTTTCGGCCGCCACAAAGGCACTGTTCAAAACAGAATGAAAGGCAGCCTTATCGTAGATAACAGCATCCGCCGGCAAAATGGCAAAAACACCCTCGGAATTACGTTGCTTCACTAGAAAAGAAGCCAAAGCCACTGTAGCTGTCGTATCACGTCCTACAGGCTCAGCGACTACGTTTTCCTCTTTAAGCTGTGGACAAACCTCCAGCACCGCATCTCTCTGCAAATCGTTAGTTAAAACAAACACATTCTCCAGAGGCACGAACCCCGAAAGACGTTCTATTGTTTGATTCAACATTGGAGAATCACCTACAATTGGCAGAAGCTGCTTGGGCCGTCGCAAACGACTCTGGGGCCAAAATCGTTCACCCTTTCCGCCTGCCATGATGACAACAAATCGTTCTATCATATTTTACCTATCCAACGAGTAACCCAAAGGGTCAACCGATAAAGAATCCTCGATTCTTTTCGATTTACCCTCATTTTTCCTTATGACACTTTACTGCCTTAGCTGATACACTCATTATGACACCTAACAGCCAATCAACGAGTCTTTCGTCCGCCGAAGCATCGAGATATAGCAGGCACATACTTCTGCCGGAAATAGGAATATCCGGCCAGGAAAAGCTACAAGCCTCCAAAGTACTTATTATTGGTGCTGGTGGCCTTGGGAGTCCCGCAGCCCTTTACCTGGCAGCTGCTGGCATCGGGACTCTAGGCTTAGTTGATTTTGATCAGGTAGAAGTCCATAACCTTCAACGTCAGATTTTATATGGAAGCAACGACATTGGAGAACTCAAAACAGAGGCAGCCTATAAAAGGCTAAATGAGACCAATCCCCATATTCAAATCCGCCAACACGCCTGTAAAGTAACTAAAGAGAATGCCATCTCCCTTTTTTCAGACTACGACCTTATTATAGATGGCACCGACAATTTCCCAACACGATATTTGAACACCGATGCAGCCTACTTCACAGGTAAGCCCATCATCCATGGAAGTATTTTCAAATTTGAAGGACAAGTGAGTCTTTTCGATCCAACCCAACAAGGTCCATGCTACCGATGCCTATTCCCTGATGCACCTTCACCTGGATCAATCCCCAATTGCGGGGAGGCCGGTGTAATGGGGGCCCTATGCGGAATCATTGGCAGTCTCCAAGCGATGGAAACAATCAAACATCTGCTTGAGTTTGGTGAAAGCCTATTGGGACGACTACTCATAGTGGATGCTCTATCAATGCAATTTCGAACGATTAAATCCAAAAAAAATCCCAAGTGCCCACTTTGCGGCTCAAATCCAACTATTACCAATATAGATGGAATGGACTACACAGAACACTGTGAGCCCCAAAGCCAACGCCCAATGGAAAACCACGATTATCCACTAGAAATCGACCCCACTCATGCGAAAAAATTAATGGATAACGATCCCAATGTTGTTTTGCTAGACGTTAGGGAACTCATCGAACTTCAAATATGCCGTATCGAAAATTCAATACATATTCCGATGGGGGAAATTCCCCACAACATCGATCAACTACCCAAGGAGAAACACATCTTGGCTATGTGCCACCATGGATTGCGCAGCATGAATGTAACCCGCTTCCTTCGGGCACAAGGGTTTAAAGCTGTCTCAAACATAAAAGGCGGAGTTGATGCCTGGGCCAAACAAGTCGACCCTACACTCCAAAAATACTGACCAGGGAAGTGCTTTCTTTACCACAATAAAAAGACCGGCACCCAAATGGATAGCCGGTCTTTTTTAAGATATTGATCAGACAGAAAGGGTCTTAACTCAATTCTGCATCATGCAGATCTTTCCAGGAATCCAGATTATTCAGATTCACTGCATCCAAAATAGAGCCATCGTCAGGTAGATTTGCATCCCCTAAAATTGCTTGGCGGGTTTCATCATCATGATTGAATCCGCTAATGGCACCGTTTAAAGCATCGATTGATCCTTGATCAATTTTCGCGCCAGACTGTTCCTTAATCCATGCCTCAAACTGAGGATAACTGGGACGACTTGTCTTGATGAAACCAACTACTGCCTCAGTCGTCAAACCAAGGCCATCTATAGTCATTTGGTCAAACCCTTGTCCGACACCTGGATACCCCGCAGCTAGCTTACCGACAGACTCAAGGGAAACCTTTAGCCACAAACGAGGAAGATGGAGAACTCCGAGGGGACCTGCTGTCCCAGAACTGATCATTGGTACGATTGAATCACTCATAATATATTTTGTTTTATTGGGGTCTTATCTTTAGAAAAAATCGATTCTTCTTTCTTCAATTCTTAAGTCAAAGATAAACGAGAGTTCATCAAATCCCGTGAGCCAGACTCACAATGATCATCGGAGCTCTGATGACGTTTTAAGCCATTTTTTATATTCCGATTTTAGTTGTCGCGTCACCGATTCCGAAGATACGAAATAGTGAAAATCATCGATACACTTCACTGGAATAATATCACATGTTGTTGCCGTTAAAAAACACTCATCAAACCCTGAAAGCTCTTCCACTTTTATCCTCTCCTCTCTCAGTTCAATGCCATCAGGCAATTTGAGTCGCTTCAGCAATATCTTACGGGTAACACCTTCAAGAATCCCACAACTGGAAAATGGAGTCACCACCACCTTCCCTTTCACAAAAAAAACATTGCTCGTTGAAGCCTCACAGACCTCTCCATCATGGTTCAGCATCAACACATCATTGGCATCACGATTTCGGGCCTCAGCCAATCCAATCACATTATTAAGATAATTTCCGGTCTTCCAGGCAGGATCTAGTGAGTCCTTCGGATTTCGCCTAAGCTCCTGAGCAATGCTCAAGCGAACACCTCCTTCGAGGTGTTCTTCTGATAGAGTCTTCAGTTTTTGCACCAGTATTACCCAAAGAGGCTTCATAGAAACCGTTGGATCAAGAGCCAAGGGCCCATCCCCTCTAGCCATCTGAAACCGAACATAACAATCTCTCATCGGACCTGCGTTTTCCTGAAAGGCTTCTATAGTTCGTCCAATTTCCTTCTTTAGATAACTTTCAGAGAATCCTATATCCATCCCTAATGAATCTGCCGACCTCATCAAACGCTCCCAATGATCTTCGAAAGCAATCAACACACCGTCAAGAGTACGCCATACCTCATAAATCGAATCTCCATAAAGAAACCCTCGATTCAGTGGCGATACGGATGCCAACCGAGCATCATGCAACCTTCCTCCTGTATTAGCCTGAATATAATTTTCCACTCCCTTTATATCAGACACACAGATCTCGGACTGTCCATTGAGAAACATGCCCATACACAAAAAAGCTCCTGTCAAAAGGCAGGAGCTTTTTAAAAATTTAGAGAAACTATTTTTTTCTTTTCTTTATCAGGCCAGCTTCCGTTTTAATATTTTGGATAGTTGGAACAGACACGCCAAAATCTTTGGCTACCGTGATTCCTTTTCCACCAGCCTTTAGTGCTTTCACAATAGAAGCTTTGAGCTTCGGTGTAATCGTCGTTCTCTTGCGACGTCCTTGCGCTCCAGTAGACTTACTCGCCTTTCGCCCCTTATTACCTGATTTACCACTTGGCCCCAAAACCATCAAAGCCTTGATCAATTCAGCTCGGGAAGAATAACCAAGTTTTGTATGCAAAGATGAGAGCTTTTTTTGCTCTGCTACAATCTTCTTTTCAAGACCGGCTATTTTGGATTTATAAAGTTCAATTTCTTTTATACGGGCACTTAACATACTGTTAAAAAAGGGATTAAAGCTGATATATCAACATATAATTACATCAAAAAAGCATACTCAAGGGACTAGGTCACTTATCATTACATCATCAACGGTTACCTTTTCTTTTTCCAATATACCTAAATTCTCTAATTGTTGAATTTGTTTAGCGAAGCGTCCACGATCAATTTTAGCCAAGTTCTCAATCTGCTGACCACGACCGATTGCCAATTCTTCACTGATGATCATACCACGAGAAAATAATAAAAAATCATCTGTTACCTTCGGGTTTAGCTTTAACATTTTCTCATGCGCAGGCGCAGG
>CAXMUM010000159.1:0-4561 GCA_964196585.1 uncultured Opitutaceae bacterium | reverse complement strand
CCCCTCTTTGAACGCAAAAATACCCGCCATTTTGAAAGCCATTTCAGAAGAGTCTACTTCATGAAAGCTTCCATCAACAATGCGCGCTTTAAAATCAATTACCGGATGGCCAGCCACTACACCGTTATTAGCGGCCTCCATAATGCCATCAATCGTAGGCTTGATATACTCTTTAGGAATGGCTCCACCAACGATTTCGTTAAGGACCTCAATGCCCTTCCCCTTTTCATTCGGCTCAAGCTTGATAATAGCGTGCCCATATTGACCACGGCCACCACTTTGACGCACAAATTTACCAACCCCTTCTGATGGCTGCGAGATTGTTTCGCGATAAGCAATCTGTGGTTTACCAGCATCAGCCCCTACCTTGAATTCACGGAATAATCGGTCACGGATGATTTCCAGATGAAGCTCACCCATCCCGGCTATCAAAGTCTGTCCAGTTTCCTCGTTGGAGGTAACTTTAAAAGTTGGATCCTCTTCAGACAAACGGCCCAGTCCAATCGACATCTTCTCCTGGTCGGCCTTTGTCTTTGGTTCAATCGACATCGAAATGACAGGTTCTGGGAAACTGGGAGGTTCCAGCCGAACGTCCACATTTGCTGCACAGAGAGTGTCTCCAGTGATGACACCTTTCACTCCGACAACAGCACAAATATCACCCGAGTATACCGCATCCACATCCTCACGACTATCCGCCTTCATCACCAGCAAGCGGCTTACGCGCTCCGTTCGGCGAGTTCGAGGATTATAGAGAGGTGTACCTTTTTTAATAGTCCCACTGTAAACTCGGATAAAAACAAGCTTCCCAACAAATAGATCACTCCACAATTTGAAAGCCAATGCAGTCGATTTCGCCTTGTCATCCGGCAAAATGCTAACGGATTCCTGATCGGAGTCCTCGCCCTTAATGGCTGGAAGGTCCAGAGGACTGGGAAGATAATCAACCACTGCGTCAAGAAGGCTCTGAACAGCTTTATTCTTAAAAGCAGAACCAGGGATAACACCCACAAAATTCAAGGAAACAGTCGCTCTACGAATGGCCTGTTTCAGCTCTCCTTCTGAAATTTCTTCGCCTCCAAGGTATTTTTCAGCAACGGTATCGTCAAAATCTGAAACGGCCTCAAGCAATGAATCACGATAGTCTAGGGCAGATTGCTTAAGATCTTCTGGAATCTCCGTCTCCTTAACAGCGACGCCTGTCGGATCTGATTCATCGAAGAGAAATGCAGACATTCTCACGATATCGACGAGTCCTTCAAAATTCTCTTCCGCACCAATCGGCAAGAATAGCGGATGGGCATTTGCCTTCAACTTATTGCGCATGTCATCAACCGCATTGAAGAAGTCAGCTCCAACCCGATCCATCTTATTTACAAATGCAATGCGCGGAACATTGTATTTGGTTGCCTGACGCCAAACTGTTTCTGATTGCGGCTGAACACCAGCCACGGCGCAAAAAACGGCAACGGCGCCATCGAGAACTCTCAAAGATCTTTCTACTTCTGCCGTAAAATCAACATGTCCAGGGGTATCAATGATGTTAATGCGATGCTTAACATTGGCAAAAGGGCCCTCTTTCGTCGTCCAAGCACAGGAAATGGCAGCGGAGGTAATGGTAATTCCTCTTTCCCGCTCCTGTTCCATCCAATCAGTGACGGCAGTCCCTTCATGCACTTCCCCCATTTTGTGAACAACACCAGTATAATAAAGAATGCGTTCAGTCGTCGTGGTCTTCCCCGCATCAATATGAGCCGCAATCCCAATATTCCTCGTCAACTCCATCGGATACTCACGTTCCGAGGAGTTTACTGAAGAAATCTGATCTTTCACGGCTACAGACATCTTACTTACCCCAGCGGAAATGGGCAAATGCTCGGTTTGCCTGTGCCATTTTATGGACATCTTCTTTTTTCTTAACCACAGAACCGGTGTTATTATATGCGTCTATAATCTCTTGAGCGAGAGCGTCACACATCGGGACTCCTTTTTTTCCAGAAGCTGAACCAACTATCCAACGGAAAGCCAAGCTTTCCTGGCGTTCATGGGAAACCTCTTGAGGAACCTGGTAAGTAGCACCACCCACACGGCGGCTTTTTACTTCGAGGCGAGGACGTGCATTTTCCAAAGCACCCAGAAGAAGATCAACCGGATCTCCTTTTTCCAGCTTCTCTGAAACGCGTTCAAACGCACCATACACGATGCGTTCTGCCACACTTTTCTTTCCATCCGCCATTACCGTATTAATCAAATGGGCGACCAAAGGACTATTGTAACGGACATCGGGTTTAACGACCCTCTTTGTTGCTCTGCGACGACGTGACATTTAATTATTTGGTTTTAGGACGTTTTACTCCGTATTTTGAGCGACTGCGTCGGCGTTTCTCAACCCCCACGGCATCAAGTGCGCCACGAACAATGTGGTAACGAACACCCGGCAAATCTTTTACCCTACCGCCACGAACCAGAACAATACTGTGTTCCTGCAAATTATGGCCTTCGTCCGGTATGTATGAAATAACTTCATTCCCATTTGTGAGACGAACTTTTGCCACTTTCCGAATAGCGGAATTTGGCTTTTTTGGCGTACGTGTCATCACTTGAACACAGACACCACGCCTAAAAGGATTGGAGTCCAAAGCCGGAGATTTTGACTTGGCTTTGATCACACGGCGTCCTTTGCGGACGAGTTGATTAATTGTAGGCATAGTTACTGGTGAAAATTAGAGAAAAGGAGGGGAAACTAGTGCCCGTGGCATAGTCCGCAAGTATAATCTATAGCTTTTAGAGAGAAAAACCACAGCACCACCGACCAAGTGGGGAAAAAGTTAAAAAAAAAGGGCTCAAATTCCTTGAACCTGGCAAATTGAAAACCAGGAGGAATAAGAGGAAGCGACCACTAAAAACCCGGTGGTTTCGATGATCAAGCCTTTTCCTCCCTTGAAATCACATGTTTCCAGAATACAAAAGAGCTGCAAATCCAGAAGATTTGCAGCTCTTGAAAACTAATAAGTTAAGAGGTCAGATTAACTGGCTTCGCCACCGACTTCTTCTGGCTCTACCAACTCACTGCCAAACGGAAGTGTGATCTTCACATTTCGATAGGCAGGAAGACCCGTTCCAGCAGGAATCAAGTGCCCCATAATGACGTTCTCTTTGAAACCTTTCAAGGTATCTACTTTCCCAAGAGTTGAAGCATCAGTAAGAACGCGTGTTGTTTCCTGGAAAGAAGCTGCTGAGATGAAACTCTCTGTTTCCAGTGAAGCTTTAGTGATGCCCAATAGAATTGGTTCACCTTCAGCCGGTTTTCCACCTGCTTCAAGCATCCGCATGTTTTCAGTGAGGAAACCACTCTTCTCTATCTGCTCTCCCCAGAACCAATCGGTATCACCTGGATCTGCAATTCGAACTTTTCGGAGCATCTGGCGGATAATCACCTCGATGTGCTTGTCATTGATCGGCACACCCTGGAGACGATAAACCTCCTGAACTTCCGAAATAAGGAAGTCGTAGAGAGAACTCGGTCCAAGGATATCCAGAATTTCATGAGGATCCGGAGATCCATCTGTCAAATGTTGTCCCTTATAGACGACATCACCTTCCTGGACAATGATCTGCTTACCATGTGGGATCAGGTGTTCTTCTTCCTGTTCAGTCTCCTGCTTGGTAACAATCAATTTCTTTTTCCCACGCACGGTTCCACCAAAGGAAACCACACCATCGATACGCGCCATTTCAGCAGCATCCTTTGGCCTACGAGCTTCAAATAGCTCAGCAATACGAGGAAGACCACCAGTGATATCTCTTGTTTTGGAAGCCTGACGTGGTGTCTTTGCCAGCAAAGCACCTGGAGAGATGGTATCGCCCTCAGCCACTACTACCTGCGCACCCGTCGGAATGGAATAAGCTGCCACAGCCTTACCTTTTTCATTGTGGATCTCAACCTGAGGATTCAAATCCTCTTTGTGCTCGATCACCAACGTCGCAATACGGCCAGAGCTTTCGTCCAGCTCGCGCTTGACGGTTACCCCTGGGATCATATCACGGAAAACAATCTTACCAGCCTTTTCGGAAAGAACCGGGATGTTGTATGGGTCCCACATGGCCAGAACCTTTCCTTTTTCAATGGCTTCACCATCGGCAACAGTCAGAACTGATCCAACCACGATGCTATAGGATTCAAGCTCGCGATCATTTTCATCCATAACCTGGACTGAACCCGTCTTGTTTAAAACAATATTGGCGCCCTCAATGGTCGAAACCATTCTTAAGCCACGATAGACCACTTTCCCAGCATTACGAACCCGAATCTCAGGTGTCTTAAAGATCTTACTCGCAATTCCGCCAATATGGAACGTACGCATGGTTAACTGCGTACCTGGTTCACCAATCGACTGTGCGGCAATGATCCCGACCGAGTCACCAGTTTGGGCAACCTTGCTTGTCGCAGGATTGATTCCGTATGACTTCGCATCGATCCCACCCGCTGATGTAGAGGTCAAAGGAGACATCACCTTAATACGCTCAATTCCACATTCGTCGATCTTACTAGCAATCTCTT
>CAXMUM010000158.1:0-4647 GCA_964196585.1 uncultured Opitutaceae bacterium | reverse complement strand
CGAAAGGGCGCATGCTATGAGTAAGAGAGAGGCGATAAGGGTTTTCATAATGATTCCTCTAGTTGGAATACTATACTGATTTGCCACTTCGGTAGAAACGGTTCAAGAATCAATTTACTCTGCCGCCCAAATATACGCAATTGGACTTTAGTCCTATTGCCTTTGGGTAGGCTCGTTCGCTTTACTTATGCCTGGGTATCTGCTCAAATCAGGAAGTAGTCCTGGTTGAGAAACCCATCTGTAACCAAATACTATTACTCTCATGAAAAACCTCTCCGTAACCCTGCTTTTCTTTTCCGTCCTGTCCTTTGCTTTCTCGGGAGGCGAGACTCCTTCCTCTCAGATTGAAGTAAATGAAAATACAGTCCGATTAACTGGGAACAAATTCGATTCAGGGGATCGTGTCAGGCGGATGATTCATTTTGAAGGAACCAACGGTGTTTCGAGCTTCGAAACAGATCCGGGTTCAGGAAAAATGAGAATCGATTTCTCTCGCTTTCAAATCTTCGATGAATTCGATCCAGTGTTTGAATCAGGGAGGAAGGTCAGTACTCACTATCACATGCGGGATGATTACTCGTGGGCTCGTTGGAACGAGGGAAGTGAGTTTTTTGAAGTTCATACGACATCTCCGCTTAGGGGATATTCTATGGTTGGCGAACACGATGGATCCTCATGGACGTATTCGTTGGAGAGTGGGTCAGCCAATGCTGCGCAGAGCGAAGCGCTCCGAGAAATCATATACCATCTTAGATCGATGTATCCAGAAGCTGAGATAAAGATCGGTGAGACGTGGGTTCGCTCACCTCTGTTCGTGAATGCCTATCTTCGTCGTGATATAAAGAATGTCGTTGGTAGTGTGGAATTTACTCTGCTGAAAGTAGAGAATATTGAAGGGGAGCGGAGCGCTACTATCAAGGTTGAGATAGACAGTTCTGGAGATCAGATGAATGAGGATGGAAGTATTTCGCTATCGAAGATTGTCTTGAAGGGGGAAATCGTCCTCTCTCTAGAAACCTACCTGGAAACAGACATAAGCCTGAAAGGCGAAATGAGCGGAAGTATCGTGAGAAATGGGAAGGTGGACTTGTACACGTCTCCCATAAAAGTGGCAGCTAGCGAATCGTTTGTGGGCGACGAACACTAATTACCTTTTGCAATACGATTTCATTTCGTGGAATCATTCTTAAGAATACATCCGAAAAACACCGGTAATCAATTGGCTAAAGTCGTATGTGTAAAATGAGAGGAAACGTTTATACTGGCAATGGGTTGGGTTGGCTGGCAGTTTAGGTGGTTGATTCTCACCTTCTCTTCAACAGCCTCTGTGCCATCCTGTCATTGGACCAGCGGAAAACCTAAATTCGTAAAATGATGAAAACCAGAATATCAATTACTTTGAGTATAGTGGCCTGCAGCCTTCTCTTTTTTCCAGTGGCAAAAGCGGGGGTCTACGATGAGCTTGATCAATTTGTCTCCGCAATTAGCGAAACGATTAGAAAAGAGCGTATCGTCCTTATTTCTGATAACCTGCGATTCACTCCAGAAGAAGCAGCCGCATTTTGGACTGTGTACGAAAAATATGTGGAGGAGATGACCGCCGTTAAAGAATCTAGAGTCAAACTGGTTAAGGATTATCTTACGGATATCAAATTCCAAATAACCGATGATACAGCGCAGGAGCTGACTCGGCGAGCTTTCCATATAGTCGGGAGTCGATTGAAGATAAGGCAAAAGTATTATCCGCTCTTTGCCGAGGCTACTTCAGCCTCCCTTGCAACACGTTTTATGCAGCTCGATCGAATGATCGATACCGCTATCGATTTGAGAATCGCCCAGGCAATGCCAGCTTACCCAACAGAAATGGGTGTTTTTCTTGAGAGCAGCAATGATTCTCCCAAAGAAGAGGGTCTCTAGAAGGTGGCTTATTCAAAGCAAGAGAAGGGTGTAATGGCTTCTTTAAGATGATGGAAGGCTTCTCTTTTTAATAGTGAACTCTCAAAAACAGTACATGCCCACTCCAAAAACAGCTGCTACCTATCTGCTTTCCATCGGATTGCTAAGTCTGGCGGGAGCGTTGATTTATTTCACTTACGCATTTTCTAAATTCGCTGTCAGTCTTCCTGACCTCATTACCGAGATCCAGACGACTCAAGACAAGTTCGATCCGATCGTAAAGGAAGTCAGCGACATTAAAATGCTGATACCGAGTATTGTCGATGAAGCGGAGTTAATTCGCCAGGAGATCCCGCCTATCGTGAAAGAGATAGGGGAAATTCGTAAGCAACTTCCCTCGATAGTGGAAGAAGCGGGGCGGTATCGGGAGCAAATACCTGCCATCCTGCAGCAGGTAGAAGAGATCCAAAAGCAGATCCCGCCTATCGTTGAGGAGTTAAAAAACGTACGCGAAACCATTCCAGGTATATTGGCCGAGGTGGAAGCCGTGCGGGCCGCTATTCCGGGCTATCTGGATCAAGCAGAGGGCATTGCTAGCGACATTGAGGGAGCTGGGCAAAAAGCGGGAGAAGGCGCAGTTCAAGGTGTTTTTACTGGAATTATTAAAGCTCCCGTCTCTATTGTATCCAGTTTTGGAGACAATGTTTTTAACTCGCAGCATCTAAACGCAGCGGATCGAGCTCTCATGCGCCAAGCCGGGGGAGAGCTGCTGGGTGAAGGAAAAGGAAAAAAGGGAGATGAAATCGATTGGAAGAATCCCGATTCGGGTGTTAAGGGAACCCTTTCCATTGTATCTATCGTCAAACGTTCCGGTCAGGATTACATGGAGCTCAACGTTAAAGCCACCAAACGGTTTAAGAAGATAGTCGACGACACCTTGACCCTCACAAGGAAAGAAGATGGAACCTGGGAAATAGTAGATCAGGAATGAATCCAAAGAATTATTAGGGCAGCCAGCGAAGACAGCCTGGTCGGCGCCGTAAGGGATAAGTATCATTATTTATAAGAATGCCACATAGAGATAAAAGGATCGATATATCGGCATCTTCGCTGCTCGTTTTCAAATCGGTTTCTAGGTGTGGTTTCCGCATTGTGCCTGTCTTCTTATGCGGATTGATTTCGCTTCTGATGCTGGGGGGTTGCTCGATGATCCAGCTTAAGCAGGATTTGGCTGAATCCGAAACCCTTGCATTGGTCTCGGGGTCGGTCGCGACGGCAACGACCAATACGGAAAATGTTCTCGTAGCGTTATTCGAGGAGACTGAAACAGGACCGGTTCTTCAGGGAGTGGATGAACTTACTTCAGTGATTCAAAACTACGTTTTCCTGTTGGAAGCTCCGAGCCGTTTTTCCATCGCCGCATTTCAAGATCTCAACGGAGACAACGTTTTCGATCGGGGAGAGCCAGTAGGCGTTGTTGGCTGGCCCGAAGCATTGGAAGCTCAGCCGGGTCAACGTCTGCTTGATGTGAATATTGAGCTTAATGCACAGGTTGCCTTACCTGCTGCTCTCGAAAAAGAATTGGTAGGCCTCGATCTCCATGAATGGAACTCCATCCCGATCACGGCAGGAGAGATTGTGACTCTGGCGGATGAGCGATTTGCTCCAAGTGAGGCCAGAGACGGCATGTGGGCACCTCTTACTTCTATCCGTAAAAATGGGTGCGGAATCTACATGCTGGAGCCATACGATCCGGGTCGCATTCCAGTTCTCTTTGTGCATGGAATTGCTGGCTCACCTAGGAGTTTTAAACCTCTGATTGATCAGCTTGATCTCACTCATTATCAGGCATGGATCTACCAATACCCTTCAGGCATGCGCCTGCAACGATCCGCGCGTGTTTTGGCTCGTCTCTTAGGTTATCTATATGAAGAGCATACACCCAGAACAGTTTTTATAACGGCTCACAGCATGGGAGGACTTGTGGCTCGGTCAGCCCTCCTGCAAGCCCACGAAGGGGAAGCCGTTAACGCAGCGCGATCTGTCGGACTTTTTGTTACTTTTTCCACACCCTGGGATGGACATGGAGCGGCTAAACTTGGAGTCAAGTTTGCTCCGGCCGTCGTGCCTGCCTGGATCGATATGAAACCGGGGAGTGATTTTTTGAATAGCCTTCAGGCCGAATTACAAGTGCCTCATCATCTCTTCTTCGGCTTCGACACCCGGCACAATGTGACGATGCCATTCAGCCATGATAGTGTGGTCTCAGTCGCTAGTCAGTTAGCTCCGTGGGCGCAAGAGCGTGCGTGCCGGATTTATGGGTACGATTTTGACCACAGTGGTATCCTTTCCGGCGAACAAGTGATTTCTACCTACCAAGAGATCCTGGATAACGCTCGTTTGGGATCTCCATGTGGAATGAATGCGCCTGTTCGGAAATAAAGAGCAGCCTTTTCCTGGTACCGTCTTGATCCAGTTGGAGTTTTCCTTTTTAGGCGCGGTAGTGCTAAATTTCAATAGTTTTCGACGGTTCAAGAAAACGTCGATGCCGATACTGCGATTTGTCAAAAGGCAGATGGTGCGTGGAGCGCCGTTGGAGACTAAAACGCCTGCCCAATCATTGCTCGGATGGCCCAGCTTTCGCTAGCGAATGCGAAGTCAAGGCGTCCCACGATTCCTTGGCTGTAAGCTCTGATTCCGAATCCAACGTCGGTTTTCATGTTGTCGTGCAAATCAGAAAGATCGAAATCG
>CAXMUM010000157.1:0-4674 GCA_964196585.1 uncultured Opitutaceae bacterium | reverse complement strand
GAATCTTTCTGAGGGAGGCTGGCTCTTATTGAAGATACAGTTTTTTTAATATCGTATTTATTTCCAGGTGAAGATTCTCTGGATGTTATGAGACGATCAAAGGTATTAGCCAAACTTAGGTCCGGAGGTATAGCCAGGATCTGTAATTTTGGGCATTATTTGCCTTACTTCCCGCAAACGGCGGCCAAAAATGGTTATGATGGTCTCTGGATGGATGGAGAGCATCGTTCCTGGAATCCTCGGGAAGTTCAGTCGATGTTGGCATTTCATCACTTGGCAGATGTCGATTGTTTCTTTCGTCCCCCCACTTTGGAAAAAACGGGTCTTTATCGAATCCTCGAAGATGGAGCTGCCGGATTGATTATCCCTCATGTGTCGACTGTGGAGAAGGCGAAGTCGATTGTTGATGCGGTGAAATTTCCTCCTCTGGGAGATCGCGGTGCGGATGGGGTAGGGCTCGATGTTAATTTCACGGCAGGTTTGCCCAACTATATTGAGGACAGCAATAGAGAAAATGCCATTGCTGTGCAAATTGAGACGCCTCAAGCAGTTGAAAATGTAGAAGAAATAGCGGCCGTAGAAGGCGTTGATATTCTCTTTTTGGGACCTGGAGACCTTGCTTTGAGATATGGGTGTAAGCCATCCCCATCGGATCCCAAACTTCTGGAGGCGATTAAATTAGTCTCTGCTGCAGCACAGAAACATGGGAAGGTATGGGGAATGCCGGTTATGACGGAAAAGGATATGCGGATAATTCTGGATAACGGCTGTCGGTTTATGATTCACGGATCCGAATTTCGGATGATCAATAATGGGTTGTCTGCTGCATCAGCGGTGATGGACAAGATTTTTTCGGAATACGAGTCTTGAGAGATTGAAGGGATGTTTGGTATTTTTCGAGGTCAGTGTAGTTTTAGGCAGGGTTAAGGCTTATGGATTTGCAAAGGACCATTACGGAAAGTGAACAGCTAGAGAAAATAAAGACGTTTCTCTATCCCGACGCGGAGAAGGCATCTGTCGAGATAGCCCGTCAGATTGCATCTCTTATCCGAGTGAAACAAGAAGAGGGACGAATGGCTGTCTTGGGATTGGCGACCGGTTCCTCGCCGATTCGGGTTTATGCAGAGCTTTGTCGTCTACACAAAGAAGAGGGGCTTTCCTTTGAGAATGTGGTGACTTTTAACTTGGATGAGTATTACCCGATCAAACCGGAAGCCTTGCAGAGTTATGTTCGTTTCATGAATGAGCATTTGTTTGATCATATCGACATCAAGAAAGAGAATATCCATATCCCTGATGGAACTTCTGAGCGCGATGAGGTCTTTTCGTATTGTCGTGATTACGAAGAAAAGATCAGAGCAAATGGGGGCCTGGACATTCAGATCTTAGGAATTGGTCGAACTGGGCATATAGGATTCAATGAGCCAGGTTCAGTGAAGGAATCAAGGACTCGTATGATTACTTTGGATCGGTTGACCCGGTCGGATGCAGCGGAGGATTTCTTTGGAGACGCTAATGTTCCGCGTAGAGCTATCACAATGGGTGTGGGAACAATCCTTGAAGCGCGTAAGATCATCATTATGGCCTGGGGTGATGCGAAGGCTCCGATAGTTCAGAAGGCTGTAGAAGGAGATGTCTCTGAGGCCGTAACAGCCAGTTTTTTACAGGAACATGCAAATGCATCATTTTATTTGGATACGGCAGCATCAGCTGAACTGACCCGGTTCAGACGACCTTGGTTGGTCGGTTCCTGCGAGTGGGATGATCGGTTGATCCGTCGTGCAGTGGTGTGGCTAAGCCATACAATCAACAAACCTCTTTTGAAGCTATTAGACGAAGATTATACCGAAAACGGGTTGGGAGATCTTGTTACAGAGCATGGTCCCGGTTATACCTTGAACATAAGGATTTTTAACGAGTTACAGCATACGATTTCCGGATGGCCGGGAGGAAAACCCGAAGCGGATGATTCAAATCGTCCAGAGAGAGCACAACCGTTCCCGAAAAGAGTATTGGTTTTTAGTCCAGAGCCTGCGAGTGAAGTTAATGGAATGGGTGGAACGTTACGTCGCCTGGTAGAACAGGGAAACGAGGTCCACGTTGTTTATATGACTTCAGGAAACAAGATGGTTTCGGATGGAGAGGCCACTCGGTTTGTTCAGTTTTTACAGGGTGTAAATGAAGCGGTGGGGAATGACCAGGATGAAACCAATTCGTTTGGAGGCAGGGCGCTGGCCGCATTGCAGGAAAAGCGATCAAGGGATGTTGATTCGGAAGAAGTTCTTAAAATAAAGGCTCTTATTCGGGAGGGCGAGTCGCGCGCCTCCTGTCAGATGTGTGGTCTCGACCTGGATCGTATCCGGTTTTTGAATCTTCCTTTTTATGAAACAGGGCGGACTCGAAATTTACCTCTTTCTGAGGGTGACTTCAAGGCGATTGCATCGGTGGTTAGTGATATAAGGCCCCACCAAATCTTTACGGCTGGCGATTTACAGAATCCGGGTTCGACGCGATGGATGTGCTTTGATGGTATTATGACCGCTTTAAAGTCTGTTTCGGGAGAAGCTTGGTTGAAAGAGTGTCGAATTTGGTTGTATAGAGGTGGATGGGAAGAGCAGGAAATTGATGAAATTGACATGGCTGTTCCCGTAAGCCCTGGTGAATTATCCCGTAAGGCAGAAGCGGTTTACCAGCATCAATCTCAAAAGAGCTCTACGGCTTCTAGTTCTCAGGTAGCGAAGGAATTTTGGTCCAGGTCTGTTGAACAGAATAGGCACGTAGCCAAGAAGTACGATAATCTTGGCCTGGCTGAATACGAGGGAATCGAATGTTTCCGTCTCTGGAGAAATCCAATCGTCTCCGAATAAGAAAGAGCCTTTAAAAACCATTGCGAGAACTTCTAGAGTTGCTCTCGTAGCCATTGAGCTCGGTCAGAGGTAATGCCGTCGATTCCGGCTTCGATTAATTTTTTGGCTAAAGCGACATCATTGACAGTCCAGGCGTATAACTCGAGGCCAGCCTTTTTAACACCTTTGACCCAAATGATATTTTGTGTGTTTTCTGGATCGATATTGACTCCAATATCTAAACCTGTGACGTGATTTTGCTGAGCAGTTTCGATTGCTCTTTCAAGAGAGGTTCCTCTATTGTCAGGTGTATTTTTTAGATCGACAAGCCAATGGGTCCGGCACGAGGGAAAGGTGTTTCTTGCAGCGATGAGGACTTCAAAGTCAAAGGCAATGAGGCAGATCTGTGGAGGGTTCAGTTGTATTTGATGCAGAATTTCTGCTAGAGGTTGTACGATTTCCAATCCTGCTTTTATTTCGATGGAGATCTTTCCTTCTGGAGGGATTGTTTGAAGGATTTCGGTAAGGGTGGGGATCTTTTCTCCAGTCCACTTTTCCCCTTTGTAGGACCCCGCATCTAATTCGCGCAATTGAGCGAATGTCTGTGCCGCCACTGGGCAGTCTTTCCCAGCGGTTTTTCGAGTATTATCATCGTGGATAGCCACTATCTGATGATCGCTACTCAGTCTTATATCGGTCTCAATGGCTTGGGCTCCCCGTTCCCAGGCCAGTTGCATGGAAGCGAGGGTGTTTTCAGGTGCTTCAAAGGATTCTCCTCTGTGGGCGACGATGATTGGGGGCATGAGAAGGTACTTGTTGGAAAATGAAGAGAGGGAAACTTTATAGCGTGGTTAAGAAAAAAGGGAGCCGAAATCGGCTCCCTTAGAAAATACAATTGTGGTGGGTTGTTTACCCGTTTGATTCCTGAAAGAGATGAACATCGCGCTGTGGGAAAGGAATAGAAATGCCTTCCTGATCGAAGCGAAGTTTCACTTTCATGTGCATATCGAAGTAAACACCCCAATAGTCTCCAGTTGCTGTCCATGGGCGAACTTTGAAATTGATGCTGCTGTCTCCATGTTCAGCGACCACTACCTGAGGTGCTGGATCCTTGAGAATGCGTTCATCCGATGCGATGATCTCTTCCAGAATGGATTTTACTTTCTCTAGGTCATCTGTGTAGGAAACACCAAAGACCATATCTACGCGGCGGGTATCATTCGCGGTAACATTTGTGATAACACCGCCCATGATAGCTGCATTTGGCGCAATAATCTTCTTATTGTCAGGTGTTTTGAGGATTGTCACCAAGATACTTATTTCTTCTACAACGCCCACTGCACCACCGGCATCAATAAAATCGCCGATCTTAAAAGGACGGAAGAGGATAATGAGAACCCCTGATGCAAAATTGGCGAGGGACCCTTGTAAGGCCAGACCAACGGCCAAACCTGCTGCTCCGATAACCGCTATGAATGAGGTTGTTTGAACGCCAATTTTATCGATTGCGGCGATCACAACAAAGATAAGCATAATAGAGTAAATGAGGTTGCCTGCAAACGAGATCAATGCGGGGTCCACCTTGCGTTTTTCCATTACCTTTCGGACGCCATTTGTTACGACTTTAGCGACCCACTTCCCGATGATGAAAATTGCCAGAGCAATGAGAATTTGAATGCCATAAAGGGTTACAAACTCGATTCCATTTCCGAGCCATTTATCGACATCTATAAGTCCGCTACTGGACGTGGCTTCGACAG
Source organism: uncultured Opitutaceae bacterium (assembly GCA_964196585.1). Classification (GTDB taxonomy): domain Bacteria; phylum Verrucomicrobiota; class Verrucomicrobiia; order Opitutales; family Opitutaceae; genus NORP342. The sequence continues at coordinate 68 of CAXMUM010000157.1, read as the reverse complement.
CATCTGTGCTAGCAGCAGTGTTTGTGACTGCCTCTGCGGTGTTTGCAACCGAAGCGGCAGGGGCTTCG
>CAXMUM010000156.1:0-4685 GCA_964196585.1 uncultured Opitutaceae bacterium | reverse complement strand
TGATCGGTGTGTACGCCTTTACATCGAGATAAAGTTCCAGAAGGAATTCCTGTTCAATCCGAATTCTGTCTTTCTGTGAAATCGCCTTCTTAACCAAATCGTAGGCCTGAAAAAGCTTTACGAAGGTCTGTGCGGTAGCCGACATTTCCGGAGCTAAACGACTGGAACCCCATAAACCGGAAGCGACTCTCGTTGTCTCGGTCGTCGATTCACCATTGAGAAATGTTCCCTCTTGTCCCTCGTAAACAGAAAAACAGGCATTTCGTTTAAAGATAGTTGGAAGATTGTCCGCATTCTCCACCGCGAAGCCCGGCTCTGCATCGACCATATCCTGTAAATAACTATGCAGCGGGTAACCAGAATAGACCTCTGCCATCCGCTCTAGAATGTTCTGTACGACTCTGGCATATTTATTCTTACCGCTAAAAGCATAGGCTAAGCTCAAGGGAGTTACCTTTCCTAAGGCCCACTCAAGCTTCATCGCGCGAATATTTCCACTAAAAGAAACGTGCGTTGGAAATCCTCCGTAACGGGCGGCCTTCTCCCCTAACCGCCAATCCTTGGAAGCAATCTCTTCAGGCCGAAGATAGAAAGTATAACGTTTTTTCAGCCGTGGTAACTCCAGCACCTCCTCTTCTGGATAACGCGGATCTGGAAAGGAAAACCCACAATGGGGACAACCTAACCGTTCCGGATCACGCCAGTCCCAATCCCAGAAATAAAGGTTCAATCCTTCTGCAGATTTTTTGCCAATACAATGAGGGCAAAAATTTCCCCTGCAATTCCACGGGCCCAAATCACTGATAAATGAACGCCAAAAAGCCCTATCCAAATCAACTACTTCATCTGCATCTGCAAAAATTTGCTCCATCCATTTTTTTGCAGCGGAGGAACGTTTAACATTTCGCCGTAGCCGCCTAATCTGTTCGGCTCTTATTAACAGTTGCGACTCCTCTCCTCCCTTTCCGGCATAGCGTTTTTTCCATCTCTCACGCCGTTGTCGTTCCCGTTTTTCTTCATGTGTCGGATAGGAAACGATGCCTCCTCCTGACTCATAGCCGATCCACTGGCGGAAAATCCGACGTTCCTCTCTATTCAATTCGTTGATTCTTTTTTGAGGTAACGGGATGTAACTCATGCCTCCATTTTTATGGGCTCGTCAGATGAAAAATGGCAATCTTCCAATTGATACATAAAGCGAACTCTAGTGTCTTTCTCGCGTATATGAAGCGTGGTTGACCGCCCCATGCTATATTTAAGGCCCAATTAAAATCTTCCTGTCTAAAAAGTTTGTAACTTTCGTGCTTTTAAACAACAACCTCTCGCTGAGTTTTGGGGATGACACCTCAAACTTACATCTAACCCCAACATACCTTAATGTTATGCATTTTTCGTCGGCCTTTTCCCGAAGAATTTTTTTCGCTTTTTATGCGGTAATCGTAGCGGTGCCAGGTCTCATAGCCGCACAACTTCCCCTTGAGAGCTCTCCCAGCGATGAGGAACTCATCCGCCAATATCGGGAACGTTGCGAATACGTTTTGAATCAGGTCGTTGAAACAACCGATTCAAACGATCTTTCATCAGGAGGTTTATTTCACATTGCAGTTAATCTGCACAAAGGAACAAATCTTGAGTGGGCTCGTAAACGACTGGTCGCAGCCAATCAACCTCCAAGTGGCGCCATGTTCTGGATGCATCCGATGGTTCTACTCATGGAAGCTGGTCAGGGTGTTCTTACAGAAGAGGATTGGGCCTTTATTCGTACTCTCTGGCGAACCTATTATCCTTACCGAGGAGACACTGAGAACCACTGGATCATGTATTATGTCAGTCTTTATCTCGCGTGTGAAATGTTTCCTGACGATGGTCCTGAACGCTGGTACAACGGGAGATCTTCCGCTGAAAATATGGCGGAAGCTAAAGATTACATAGAAGATTGGATCAAGATCACGACTTCCTACGGTCAAGGGGAATACGATTCACCCAATTATATCGAAGAATACACACGGCCGATGGCACTTTTGGCAGGATGGGCTAAAGACCCTGTCCTTCAGCAAAAAGGCAAAATGATGATGGACTATATTCTCCTCGATTATGCTGTGGAGAACCTCAACGGCCTGTACGGAGGAGCTCATAGCCGAGTTTACCCCCGCTATCTCTTACACCCTTCCTTAACTGCCGCCGCTGCCCATGGATGGCTCTTTTTTAATCAGGGAGAATTTCTCTCCAACGGGGGGAATATGTTGGTCGCTATGAGTGGTTACACGCCTCCTCCTATCCTTTTTCGAATCGCAAATGATCGGAGTAAACCCTACATTCAGCGGGAACTGAAGAGAACGCGTTGGCGGCTCCGAAATGCAGGGCCTACAGCCTTTGAAATAGACGAAAGAACCACTATCCCGGTCTACAAATACAGCTACGTGCATCCTGATTATATTCTGGGTTCATCGCAAGGTGGAATACTGCAGCCCATCCAACAGCAAACATGGAGTCTCATCTGGAACGAGTCCAATCCATCCGGCATTTCCAACACTATGTTCGGGATTCAGCCCTATTCCTCACCTTTCGAAGGAACCATGTATTTCAATACCGATTGGGATACGGTCACCGACTTGATAGCCCGTTCCAAGGTAGACTATGATTCTCCAGATAAACTTGAGGGTGGTTCTCCTTACGAGCAGGTTTTCCAACATGAAGCTGCTCTAATTGCTCTTTACGATATACCCGAAGGGACCCGCTTCCCGCTGATCCATACTCTCTTCTCTAGAGACCTTAAACATCGTGAAGAAGACTCCTCTGGTTGGATTTTTGCCCAAGGAGGTCCCGTTTACATCGGCTATCGCCCATTCGCTCCCGGGGAATGGAAACCTGTTGATTGGACCGGGTTGCTCAAAAGCGGTGCAGGTGCGTGGTTTAGCACTGGTTTCGCTCACTTGATGGAAGGAAGTGAATCTTATGTTAGCTACCCACTACACAACGGTTATATTGTGCAAATCGCACCCGTCAGCGAATACGCTTCCTACGATGATTTCAAAAATGCAATCAGGGATCTACCGTTAGAAATCTCCCTTGATCCGACACCGACTGTTACCTTCCAGGCACTGGATGGATCCGTCTTATCAGCTACATACGGCGAAACTCCAGCCATCGATGGCGTGAAAGTGGACTATTCCAATTGGCCACTCTTCGAAGGCCCGTTTTCTAATGCTGAACCTGAAAGTGAATCCCTCGAAATCACCTACGGATCAGAACGCTACTTCCTCGACTTTAAAAACGCTCGCACAGAAACCTCCACTTTACCCGTCCAATGAAACGCTCAATCCTCATTTTCTTTGCATTCTTTATCTCCACGCTTTCCCTAGCCGCTGGTGAAAAAACGTTATTTGCCTCTCTGGCGATGACCAAGGCTCAGGTCTCGAGTCCCGTCCCTACCGATTCAGGTATTTTTCTGTATAGGCCATCTGACCAGAGATGGCATCGCTTGGGACCAGTCATTCAACAAGTCAGCAGTATGTCGACAGATCCATCCAATCCGGAGATCATTTTTTTGGCGTGTGGAAATGGAATCCTTCGATCTCAGAACAACGGTAATACCTGGAGGGAAGTTACCGGTTGGCGTGAAAGTGACATCACAAAAATAGCGATTGACCCAACAAACGGGCAAAAAATATACGCTTCTTCGGCTTGGGGAGTGACAATTTCCAGAGACGGGGGCGAAAGCTGGTCAGCCGCAAACGAAGGTTTAGTCGAGAAGTCCTCAAGGTCCATTGTCGTCGATCACTTGAATCCTGAACGCTTACTTTTGGCAACAGCTGCAGGACTATTTACCAGTCATGATAGCGCCGAAACCTGGACACAAATTCCATCCACTCCAAATATTGCGATCCTTCGACTGGCCCGTAACAATACCAACCCGGATCTCTGGATAGCTGGGACTGAAGGAGCAGGTGTCATTCTCTCCTCTGACAATGGTGAAACCTGGCAACCAACAGCTCCTGAACTCAGCAAAGCCAATATATATGGCGTCGCAACTGACCCCTCCAATAGCAAAATTCTAGCAGCAGGTGGTTGGGATGCGGGACTTTGGCTTTCCACCGATGAGGGGAAAAATTGGGTCAATCGTGGAGAAGGCCTTCCCTCTCAGAATGTGACCGCAACTGTATTCGACCAAGATGGTTCGGGACGGCTATGGGTTTCCACTTTCGAGGAAGGAACTTATCATTCTGATGATTTGGGAATCACCTGGATTGCAGACGAAGTAGTGGCACAAGGAGCCCGAGGCAGTATTTACGGAGCTTACGTTTACGATCTGGATTTTATAACACTCAAAAATTAAAATTATATCTCGGATTTCTATTCCCCTATAATTTTATAAACTAGCTCATGCAGTTATAGGGGAACTACTGACTGTTTTCTGTAGGTTTTTGTCTCTGTTACAACCTAATACCCCTCCCATGCCGTTCTTCTCCGTCTTCCCACGCAGGCGCTTGACTGCCCTTCTAACAGTTATTTTTGCCCTACCTGTTTTTTCAGCAGCCCAACAACCAACAGTTACTTCACTTAGTGATGAAGAACTTATCAGCCAATATCGCGAACGTTGCCAATACGTCCTCGATCACACCGTTGAGTTGACGGATCCAAACGATCTCTCCGCAGGTAACCTATATACCCTGGCAGTTAACCTC
>CAXMUM010000155.1:0-4763 GCA_964196585.1 uncultured Opitutaceae bacterium | reverse complement strand
ACTGTGGGATTCAGGCCCGCCAAACGTATTTCCCATGGTACGCAGGGCAATGGTTGTGGCATACCAATCGAGCATTGCGCGGGCGCACTCTCGGATCTCAGGATTAGTGGCGTTGTCAAAAAGTGTGAGCCATGCTGAAATGTTTGTGGGATAAGTCGCTGAGCTATCCCAATCTTCGATTCCGGTCCTGTAGGCATTTTGAACTGTCTGTCTCAGAAACACAAAAAGGTTTTCGAGATGATTCTGGGCTTCGGTAATGAGTGGCGCGGATCCTGTGTTTTTGGGCCCACGAGCGATGATCTCCTGACAGATGAGATAACCTGTTATACGTTGCGCGATGACTTCGGATGGGAGGCCTTCGCCGATGAAAAGGTTGAGGGAACTGGTGGCTGCATCTGGGTAGAACGTTTGGATAAAAACTTCGATAGTATGTTCTTCCGAGAGGGCCTGAGGGAAGGTGTGGACAAGCCAGCCAAGAGGAATGGGTGAGGTTTTTTGCCGATTTTCTGTCAATAGGGATTCCTGGTTGTTGCGGTAAATTTGACGAACGATTTCTTTAAGGTAATCATCGGATAGAAGGGCCTTTCCTTTTGTTGAGTCGATATTCTCTGGAGGACCGTCTCGATCTATCTCCGAAAGATGAGCCAGCAATTGAACCCATGAAGGTAAATTTTTTGTCTTGGGCGATAGAGTCTCTTGGGAGGAAGTTATTATCTCCTGAATGAGGTTATCTTTCCTCTTTTGTAAGGAGGTCTCTCGATCCAGTTCTACCTCAGAGGATGTAACTGCGGAGGAGAAAAGAGGAGAGACTGTGATGAGGGAAAGAAAGGCAAAGAGAAACTTGGAAGGCATTTTATCCATTCACTAAGAGGTATCCGATCAGATCAGGCTGTGCAAGCCCCTCTGCTCGGATGGAATGCATCACCACCACTTACTATTTTTCAGACGACTTCTAGGAAAGCTTGGTGCTTTTGCTTTCCGTCTCAGCTTGGTGTCACTGGATTGAGCTCCCTTGACTCCTTCGCCTCCGAACTAGTCTCGCTCTAGCGATATAGTGTTCTTTGCTGATGTCTTCCCCATTGAGGAGTTTATCGCTGGAGGATTGTTTTTGAGGACTGTACTTTTCGATGTATTCTTTTGGAACCCATTTTTCCAAGCTGTCTGCCAGGTCATTGGGCTTAAGAGGTTTGCTGATAAAATCATCCATTCCGCATTCGAAACATCTTTCTTTGTCTTCAGGAAGAGCATTTGCGGTAACCGCTACGATAGGCACCTTAGAATATTTTTCGGCAGCTATCGCCCGGATTTTTTGGGTAGCCTCGAACCCATCCATTTCCGGCATCTGACAATCCATTAGAATAATATCATAAAGGGTTTGCTCTGCTTTTTCGACGGCTTCGATTCCGTTACAGGCAATGTCTATTTGGCAGTCCAATTTCTTGAGTTGGATTGAAGCTAGTTTTCGATTGATTGGGTTGTCTTCTACCAAAAGAACCTGGATCTTGTTACCACTGGGTTCAGCTTGTTTTTTAGGCAATGGATCCACTTCCTAGTAGAACGGTTCAGGAGGTTCTTTTCTTAAGTGGAATCCCTCAGAAATAGCTATAGAGTTTCTTCTACAAGGCCTTAGAGGAAAAAAGAAGCCGTCTTTAATCGGAGGATCTTTGGGGGAAAGAGTTCTCTGAGCACCAAATAATTCTATGTAAGTAATTGATGTAAAGCATCTTAAGAATCTATTGGCAGGTAAGATCCCACTATCAGGTGATTTCTAAAGATTCTTGAGGGTTACTTTAGGGTTCCGGCCTGATTTCTCGTAAGTCTGAAGACGTTCCTGGGGTAAGCTTTCTTTTGTGGCTTCAACAAATCCGCAGACCGTCGTGAAGAAGGAAAAATTCTGAGTAGAGAGCGCGATCACCCTCTGGGCACCTTTTTTGCCGGCTTCGAGACAGGCAAATTCGACCATCTTTTTTCCGATGCCTCGTCCGCCGTAAGGTTGTAAGACAAAGAGAGAGCCTATTTCAACGAGCTCAGGGTCAGACGGAAAGTCGTTTAGTGAGATACATGCGATGATGTTTTCATCGATTTCAAAAACATAGAAGCGATCGATATTTTTTTCGATGGATTGAAGCGTCCGGTGGACAAGCTCTTCTTTGCGAACGGAGTTCCGGGTTAGATTGTAGATAAGTCTTACATCTTTTCGAGAGGCTTGCCGAATCTGTTGGTAATCATTCCCATAAATGAGAGTGCCAATTCCTTCGTTTGAGAAGATTTCGTTCAGTAGACTGTCGTGCGCCCTTCCGTCGATTAAATGGATACGAGGGACATCTTGTTCAATTGCTTTGATAGCATGGGTAGCTTTGCTACGGGCGTTGGTATCAATGGAGTCGGGTTTTTCATCAACGAGTTTAGCGAGGTCTTCTACGGCTATCTGTCGCCGGATTTCTCCATTGATCATCAGTCCTGGATCGGGTGTCAGAAAAAGAATCTTTGTCGCTTGGAGGGCGATTCCGACTTCTGTGGCGAGGAGGTCACTGTTGATCCGAAGAGAATAGCCATTGCGATCAAAGCCAATTGGTTGGATGATTGGTATTACTCCTTCGTCGACGAGATGGAGGATGAATTTTTGGTCAATCCGGTCAATTTTTCCGCTGAATTGATGATCGATGCCTTTAACAATACCAACAGGAATGGAGCGAATGGAATTGGTGATAGCGCATTTTATGCCCGTTTGGGTCAGCCCTTCCAGGATCTGATGTGAAACATCGGATGAGGCTTGAATCGCTAGATCCAGAGTGACTTTGTCTGTAACACCCGTTCCTTCTACATCACTTATCGGAGTGTTTTTACTTTCGGACAATTCTTGAAGCTGTGCACCGATGCCATGAACGAGAACAATCTTAATTTGAAGGCTTCGTAGAACGGCAATGTCGAGAAGCAAGTTCGGCAAATTGTCGTCTCCAACGATGAGTCCATCCAGAGCAATGATGAAGATATGATCTTTGAACCGAGGAACATACTTCAAAATACCACGCAAATCGGTGGGTTTTAGGGAAGAGGTTTCTTGGGTATTGCTCATGGTAGAAGAAAATGTTCTGTCGCTATTTTGTTGGGAGGTCAATAGAAGGAGTTTTGCTGTTTTCGATGACTTGAAGCTCCCATGTGTAAATTGTTTTGGCAGTGTAAAGATGAACGTTGATAGTCCCAGATGTGAGAGGGAATTCTGATGGAGAGATGACTATTTGCTTATCGGCTTTCGTGTTTGAATTGGCAGGTGTGTCGGCTTTCTGTGGAAAAAGATGGAGGTCGGTTCCTTTTGCGTATGCGTCCAGTGCATAGAACGTTTCAGAGGATGTGGCTGGAGGGCATCTGAAGGACAACAGAATGGAGTCTCCTTGCTGGACATTCGCTGGGGCTTGGAGGTTTTCGATAGAGGTAAGGAGATTTGGCCGTCCTGCCATGACCATGACAAGGTCCATGGGCAAAATCGTTTCCAACTTTGATGGTGTTGGCGATGTGCTGATGGAGATCGAATCTGTTTGAGCTGTTTTTTCGTTGGAGGATGACTGGATGGAAGTTAGTGGCCGACCCCAGCCCAGCACATTTGGCTGGAGAAAGGCTTTATTTTTTTTCTCTGATTCTTCATACGGCAGATGGGAATCACTACTGGGCTTTCTAAAGGTAAGCGTTACGACAGTATAGCTAACGAGAGATATGACGATGATCACAGCTATCCATGACATGGGCCATTCTTTCTTTTCCGGGGAGTTATCCGATTGTTGGGTATTCATCTTTAGTAGTGTGCTATCGAAGGATAGTGTTAAGATGTTGTCTTAAAAGTATAAAGAGCTTCTAAGGCAAGCTGATGATCGTTTTCTTGACTTTTCTATTAGCTTCTAAGGTTTGTATCATTATCCATGAAACTCTGGTCGCAGTCATTTATCCCAACTTTGAAAGAAAGTCCCGCTGAAGCTGAGATTGCTTCGCATAAGCTGTTGCTCAGAGCAGGCCTGGTCCGAAAGCTTGCAGGTGGGCTTTATTCCTATCTTCCACTCGGTCTGAGGGTATTGGAAAAGATCAAGCAGATTTGTCGTGAAGAGATGGAAGCAGCTGGAGCCATAGAGTTATTGATGCCAGCGATACATCCGGCTGAGATTTGGAAAAATGGGCCCAGGTGGCCAGCTACTAGGGAGCTGATGTACAGTGTCCACGGTGCCGGAGTGGATGCAAAAGCTCCGGATGAACCTCAGTATGTGTTGGGGCCAACTCATGAAGAGATTATTACTTCTTTAATAGCGAATGAGATTTCAAGCTATAGGGATCTGCCAAAAAACTTCTTTCAGATCCAAATGAAATACCGCAATGAGATTCGGCCTCGTTATGGTTTAATGAGAGCGAGGGAGTTTTTGATGAAGGATGGTTACAGCTTTGATGTATCCGATGAAGCTGCCAACGAGAGTTTCTATAAAATGGAGAAAGCTTATGGTCTGTTTTTCGAGCGTTGTGGACTGCAATGCGTCTCGGTCGATGCGGATTCAGGCGTGATGGGAGGTTCTTTTTCCAAGGAGTTTATGGTCCCTGCTGAAGTGGGGGATGACGATGTTGTTTATTGTTCGAAGAGCGGCTATGCCGCAAATCGAGAGAAAGCAACCAGTGGATTGGTGCCGCCCGATTTAGAGGATGCAGCTCCTGAGGGAGAGATCGAAGAGTTTGCGACACCTAATGTTTCCACAATAGCCGATTTGGAAAAAGATCCCTATAATGTG
>CAXMUM010000154.1:0-4793 GCA_964196585.1 uncultured Opitutaceae bacterium | reverse complement strand
GTGACCAGTCCGCGCAAGTCTTTCAAGCTGAGACATCCTTCCCAGAACGAAGCGGTTTCTTTTCCATAACGAGAGATCTTTGGGTTCACATAAACGGTCAAAGGGATATCACCCTGCGAAGGGTAACGCTCATTCTCCTCGTACTCAACGATAATAATTTGTAACGAACGCGCTACTTGGGGAGCGGCTATGCCAACGCCCTCCTCTTCCCGCATGGTATCGATCATGTCGTCGATCAATTGTTGCAATTCATTGTCGCCACCGGACGCAGTCAATGCTTTCAGGTTCACCGGCTTGGCTATTCCCCGTAATATCGGGTGACCGAGACGTGCAATATCTAAAACTGCCAATTTATTTCTCCTGAATTTAAATTACTATTGCAATTGAAGAGTTACCCCTCAAAAGCAAAATTATATATTAACTGTGAGAAAAGTTTTCCACAATCAAGTGGAACACTCTTTTTAAAAACCATTTCTTGCAAATGCTTGGAGACGGTCAGGTTATCTTAACATAAATGGCAAATTTCAAAAACAGGCATACCCCCTTTATCCCCCTTCAATGCAGGGGGAAATGAGGGTCGCCTGTTCACTTTTTGTTTGACTTTTACCCACCATTTTTTATAATTGATTTCGTTTAGAACCAACCCACCTCTACCATCCTCGAAAGGAGGAATTCCCTTGACAAAAGATGAACTGATCGGCGCCGTGGCTAAAAGTGTAAAGGATTCTGCTTTAAGTAAACGATTGACGGCTGACGTTCTGGATGCAGCATTCGATGTAATCGGGAAATCTATCAAGAAGGAAAAACGCTTCTCCTTTCCGGGCTTCGGGACCTTCACTGTACGTTCCCGAAAAGCCAGAACTGGACGAAATCCACAAACCGGGGAAGCCATTAAAATCAAAGCAAGTAAAACGGTCGGATTCAAACCCGCTCCAACTCTCAAGAATACTTTGTAAATCGAGTCAGTCGTTTCAAAAGATTCAGATCCATTCAAGATAAAAACGCCCAAAGGCTATAAAACCTTTGGGCGTTTTTTCTATTCGGCATCGTTCGCTTATAATCGTATCGTGCGATTCCCCTCTTAGACTCTTGAAGGCTCGACGAACATCGTCAGTTATTCCTGGGAAGTGGTTCTTCTAGTTTTCCTTATCTTTCTGAGTCTCCAGGATGCCCAATTCAAATTCCTTGAATTTCCCCTCGTTAGCCTCCTTTGGCCTTCGTGTTAACCGGGTAAAATCGTTGAGAGAAAACTTCTTTTTAAGATAATGGCAGGTACGGCACTCCGTCGCATATCTAAATACTTTCCGCTTATAAAGCAGGGGTTTCTCACCAACGTGGCCGACCGAGTCAAAATCCCGGTGGATATGACAGCTCCGGCAGTAATCGATGATAATTTTATTGCTGTCTACCGCAACAAAATCTTCATCGAAGGCTTTCTCGATTACTGTGGTATAGCAACCCATGCTCACCCCAATCAGGGCTAAAATCCAAAACCACTTCATCTGAAATAAACCTCACTATCGCATTTGGTTTGCAGGCACCGCATCCTCTATCTCTTATAATCAAGATATTGTATCGGAACCTATTATACATTTGTACCGGGAGCAAACAAAACCTTTACGGCCCGATAATCATTCAGGGAAAATAGAGTGTAGGAAGGAAAGCTTTCTCAAGCGTTATTTGAGCGGATCAAATCGTAGATGGTCAGAACTTTAGTTGAATAGTCTACCGGGAGTTGCTTGCCTTGCTGGATGTAACGCTGCAACTTGGTGGGACCATGATTATAAGCTTCCAACGCCAGCTTCACATCGTTATTAAAACGATTCTGGAGCTTGTTGAGGTAGTAGGTCCCCAGGAAAATATTGGACTCCGGACTGAAAAGAGTCGGTTTGCCATCCCACGGAAGGTTGACCTCAGTGGCCATCGCATGTCCTGTTTGAGGACGGATTTGCATCAACCCCAACGCACCCCGATGAGACTTGGCCCAGTTGTTGAACGAACTTTCTGTAACAATAAGGGCGGTCAACAGGAAGGGATCATAATCGTATTTCAGGCTGGCTTCATAGATCCATTGAGGAATCTTGTTCAGAGAAGCCCCATCCAACCCGGTAGAATAAGAGGAAATAACATCGAAAATCTTGCCTTTGATTCTCTGCTTCTCACGGAGGGTGATATGAAAGGCCTGGTATTCATTTACCCGGTTAATTTTCAAAAAGTGGCTTTCGTCCAGGGAGGTAGTTGCCGATGAGTAATATACTGGAACCCCACTGAGATAATTGATGCTCCCGGAGAAAATACCCAGAAATCCAAAGACAACCAATACCGATAAGAGGGTAGTTAAATTTTTCATAGAACCTTTGGTATCCATCTTAACCCCTTGGTGGTTTCATACTTACTTTAAGATAAGGGAAGCGTGTTAAAGTTGAATGAAGACAATGCTACCGTTGTGTCACACAATATTTACATAGGAAGTTTTCTATGTAAATATAAGAAAAAATTGAACTTACCCGCCAGATCCTTAAAATCATTTATTTATAAGGGTTTGATGGCCTTGGTTGGGGTAAATACTAAGCTCGACGAAGTATACGAAGGTCCAGATTAATTGTCAAATTGCTTTTTAGCAAAACCCTGAGAAATCATTGATTTTTCTTCAGGAATTACTATAATGACTTCCAATAAATCATTAATAAAATTGGCATTATGAAAATCACCTGCCCTAAATGTCTTGCTGCCTACAGGGTCGATCTTCCTGATTCTGAAGAAGCGGGTATCGATGTCCAGTGCGGAAAATGTCTTACTATTTTCCTATTTAGCCCGAACATCGAAAAACCAGAGCCTTCGGGAATCCAAAGTGGCACTTCAGTAAAAACTTGGGATTCTGATTTATCAGAAGACCGCTCTTCCGAACCAATACTACCACCCCAAAAGGATGAGGATCAAGAACTTTCTGGCACCAAAAAACAGGCTCCCTCCCCAACCGGACAAGACCAGGAAACTCTGGAAGAATTTGAACTGGGGCCTCTTTCGGATGATCCCGAACCTATTGAAATATTGGTAGAAAATGATACCCCTGTCGACTCTCTGGAAAAAGAGGCTTTGGACGATATTTGGGATCAAGCGATGCAGGAAGGGGCACACACAACAGTCAAGTCCAAAGAAAAATCCCCCACGCGCCCTTCTGAAAAACCAGTTGCGGTATCCATTGACGAGGGGACACTCGAAGAAACGTCTCCATCCTCGGAGAAAGAATCACAGCCGTTACCTTCTCTGGAGGACCGACAACGCGCAATCGACCAGATTGTTAAAGATTTCAAGGCGAATCGTGGAGAACTCGAAGATACTCCCCTCACCCATAAGGCCCCGCAACAGGAAAAAGCCCAAGAGGAAATTGACCTCGAGGAGCAGGTCACTATCAACGAAGAAGAGACCATACCCAGTTGGGAGGAAGCCTTCGCTCACCAGGCCGAAATAGAAGCGGGATGGAATAAAGCCCAGGAACAAGACCGTATCCATGAAGAGCAACAACTCGCAGAAGCTTTGGTCGAGAAAGTTGGACCCACCTCAGAAAAAATGGCCCCCACTGTCCCTGAGGAAAACAAACAGAGCCTTGTCGATGAGATTTTTGCCAAAGTAAAAGGCTCTCAAAATGCCCTAAAAGAGACGGCTAAAATGCCCCAACCGAAATCCGAAGCAGACCCAAAACAGGACGCAGTCGATCAAATCTTCGCCGAAGCCAAAGCTCAACAGGAAAAAAGCCAGGAGGAAATAGACCTCGAGGAAGAAGTCGTCATCGAAAAAGAGGAGGCCATGCCCAGCTGGGCGGAAGCCTTTGCTCATCAGTCCAAAGTAGAAGAAGATTGGAAGAAAGCCAAGGATCAGGATCGAACCCAGGAGGAACAACAACTCGCTGAAGCCTTCGTTGAGGAATACGTACCTACAGTACCTGTCGTCAGTGAATCTTCTGCTGTCGTGGAAAACCCAAAGCCAATAGTAGACGACATATTCGCCCAGATGAGGAGCCAGACACAGACCACCGAACAACCCCCAGCACAGGAAACACTCGCTTCCCACACTGCGGACACCGGCACCACAGCCGAAGAGGGGCACGAACCGACTTGGACCGATGCCTTTGCCGACCAGTCTAAAATCGAAGAGTCCTGGGGAAAACCCGATGAACAGGAGGACACTGGCGAAACCGCTACCGTCTCGGAAAATAAAGAGGACTCTCCCTTCGACCCGACCATTGCCAGCGATATCGATTTGACGACCGATCAGATCAACATGGATATGAAGCAACTGGTCGAACAGGCTTTTAAAGAAGAATCGGAACAAACAGAGGAAGCACCGCTATTGGAAAAGGCTGAAACCCCGACGCTCGAAGAAGTCACTCCAGAACCGGAACTCACTTTGGAAATGGAAGCCGAAACACCTGCAGTCGAACAAACCGCACCCGAGCCTCAGAGCAAAGAGGATATTGACCAGACCATCGACTATTACGCCAACTACGTCGACCCTCCCGCCACCCCGGAGGAAGAACCGATCCCGGAATTGACTCTCGAATCTGCAGAAGAAGAGCCGGAACCTGTGGAGGCTTTTGCTCAAGAGGAAGAACCCGAAACCGAGCTGGAAATCGAAGAGGAATACGAATCCACTTGGACCGATGCCTTTGCCGATCCGTCCGAAATTGAAGACACCAGGGAATCCCTCGAAGAGGCAGAAGAAGAACCGGTACCTGTGGAGGCCGTCGCCCAAGAGGAAGAACTCGAAATTGATCTGGAGCCCGAACCCGTTAT
>CAXMUM010000153.1:0-4812 GCA_964196585.1 uncultured Opitutaceae bacterium | reverse complement strand
TATCTGGCTGGTTCTTAGTCGCTGCCATGAATTTTACGGTCATCACTTTTCTCTTGAGGCATCACCCCGAATGGGGCCTTTCATGGAAGTTAATTCTCTCTCTGTCGCCTTTGGCTCCCTGTCTGCTCTTTGCTCGAAGCTGGCTGCGGTTCATCCGTGGCCTGGACGAATTGCAACGTCGCATTCAACTCGAAGTATGGCTGTTAGCCGCCCTGGGGACCATCCTCGTGGAGACGATCATCAGCGTCTTGAATGCCAATGAAATCGGAGTCTTGAAAAATCAAGGTCTCGGCATTGGAGGAACGATGGCATTGATAGTGATACTATGGTTTCTTGGAACTGTCATCAGCAACCGTCGCTACCGATGAAAAACCGTCTACGTGAATTACGGACCGAGAAGAAGTGGTCACAAGGTGCCCTCGCGAATGAGCTAGGAGTTTCACGCCAGACCATCAACGCGATCGAAACCGGCAAATATGACCCGAGTCTTCCACTTGCATTTAAGATGGGTTGGCTCTTCAAAATATCGATCGAGGAAATCTTTGAAGCAAAGTTCTGAGCGACATGACTGAGAGTCGAATTCTGAGCTCAAGGCGGATTGGGCTATATGACTGATGGAATAAAGCTGCCATCATTCCTCGACCTTGGTGATGCGAATGGCTATCGCATTGGGCCATTCCCTGTCATTGTAAGGGCGGTAGCAACGCATCACACTTAGATGCAATCCATCAGCATCCTGCTTCCAACGACTTGTCGTGTCCGCATCGGGATGATGTTCCAAGACGCGTCCACTCTGCCCAACAATTTCCACCTCTGTCTGTTCCGTCACCCGAACATTTTTTAAGGTGAGTTCACGCCTCTCACCCAAAGGCCAAGGATTATTGGTGACAAACGCATAGACCGTGGGTGCCTCCTTGGCTCTAGTAAACCAGACATCCCCTTCCCGGCAAACCTTCCATGGGCGAACATCATAAATGGCCTCCTGATTAAAGAACATAAAAAGACCAAACTCTTCCAATAAACGCTGCTGCTCGATTGGAATTTCTCCAAATGAATCTGCTGTCACATTCATCAAAGCATTGCCTCCCTTCGCCCGAATTTCAATCACCTGATTGATTAACTCCGCTCCACTCATATACGCCTCATTGGTCGCCTTATAATTCCATTGGCACCCAAGCGTAAAACACGCCTCCCATGGGCCGGGAAGGATATCATCCGGTATTTCCTGCTCCGGTGTCTTAATCTCTCCCCTTGTCACCAAAATATCAGGACGTATCTCCCAGGCATATTCTCTCAACCCTTCAGGTGGACCATCAAAAAACACCATATCAATACCGGGATAATCCAATAGAATTTCTTTTAGCTGCTCCTTATTGTAAGCCATCAACCCAGGATTGTTGGCAGGAAGCACTTCCGGTGTCGCAAAGTGTAGCTCAATCCCCTCATTACGGCACCAATGAAAATCTAAAGGGGAAAAATAGGCACCAGTTACAATATCATGCGCCTGGAAGGCCTCAACCATTTCACCAAAAATATCCCGACCAAACGTTGTCTTCATCACGTTGAAGTCAGTGGTTTTGGTATCATACATACAAAACCCCTTATGATGTTTTGTGGTAAACATCATATAACGCATCCCACTACGTTTCGCCAGATTCGCCCAATCGTCCGCCATAAATTTTCTCGGATTGAACAACTTTGGATAATCTCGAGCAAAGCGATCGATGATTTTCTCATCTACCCCACACATCCAATGGCTGATGACCGATCCCAACTGAGAATCCAGGCTCCAATGAATGAAAAGCCCAACCCCCATATCCGTGAAAGATTCCTCTCGCGAAGAATCATTTCCCATACGCCCATCGGAAGCTTCGCGGCCGGAGACATGATCTGAGCCTATCGTAATATCAACAGGTAACGTTTTTTTGGAAGTAGTCATAAAAGGATTTTGGCGAAATTCATTTTCTCTGACTCATAAAACGTTGCCGAAACTTTCGGCAACGAACAATTACATCCCGGGTCTGCGTCCTTGTAAGAGCATCTTTGCTCTCCAGGCCGGGCGTTGGATATTCATAGTCGATAGGAACGTAGTAGGAATCCAGGGCATCCTCTAGCCCTTCGATAGTCTCCCAGATACCATCAGTGTCATCAATATCCCCAACACGCAACGCCTCGTGATAAGCGGTCAATTCTGTCATCACCTGCATCGTTCCGAGACCGTAAGTTAGAGATCGTCTATCCTCTGCTATTCGCTTGGTGTACCGATCAAACATCTCCATCGCACGAACCTCCACCGGATTTACGGTCAAATCACTGGCCAAGCTCTTATGCTTTGCCGCAGCCTCTCTGTTCTCCAGGCGCACAGCGTTTATGAGCACCATCGCTTCCTCCATTAGGGCAATTGATCTCCGACCGCTTTCAGCAGCCCCACCCGCAGTCCCAAAATGATTATCCAAGAGCAAGGGTTCCTCCGGTTTCTGCCCATCCCAATCCAGAATTTGAGAGAGTACACTGCGTGGGCCCCAAGCCCGCCAATCAGCGCTATACGCCCAGGCCTGCTCTACTAACTCATAGACCGTATGCATCTCAGATGCATACGGCCCATACCAACTTTCAAAATACTCCTCCAAAAAGAGTTC
Organism: uncultured Opitutaceae bacterium; assembly: GCA_964196585.1. Classification (GTDB taxonomy): domain Bacteria; phylum Verrucomicrobiota; class Verrucomicrobiia; order Opitutales; family Opitutaceae; genus NORP342. The sequence continues at coordinate 2,173 of CAXMUM010000153.1, read as the reverse complement.
CACATCTGTCTCCACATCCCAAAGCATCTGCGCGTAGAGTAGCTGCGTTAAAGTCCGCATACCCCAATTAACCATGGGAAGATGCATGTAGGTAGCACCCCGAACTCCCATCGCGTAATAATGAGGAATGTCCTTCGCCATCCTTTCTGTAAAAAGGACCGGGAGATCTTCAAACTTTGAAACATTGTAGTACTCACCGATAATCACCGGAGGCGCTGGCTGATTCTTAAACCACCCTTCTAACGCTTCATGATAAAAGTGATTAATCGCACAGTTTTCATCTGAAAAATCATGGGCATAACATCTCCTGATTGGATAATAGACCATCAGATCCTTTGCCAGTATTAAATTTTCAGGTACCGGCTTCTGAGGCCCATCAATCGTACAGGTTCCCTCATAGCCGCACATGATCAGCCGCACATCGTGATCCAATCGACCAACCTGCCGAGATTCGTCAATATAGCTACGCAGCCTTGTCATGAAGTACAAGTTTTGATCTGTACTATTCCCAATGGAACGACATTTCTCACAACCACAGGTGCTACCCCACGTATCAAAACCCCAGATATCCACCCGGTCCGCGGTATCCCATTTTCCCTTCAGGTAATCCAACAAACCCTCACAGAGAAACTCGACCAAATCATCCTGCGAGACACAGAACTGTATTCTCAGAGCCAGCTCTTTAGCATGAGTCCCATCTGGAGGAAGCCCATACCATTCTCGATGCTCGTCCCAGAGGATTTCTCCGGAAGGCATAATACGATCTGGATCCAACATTTTCTCAAAAACGTGGCCGCCATTCTTGAAAGTCATCCCAAGCTTATTGGCCAAGGGAGCCGTCAAAGGTCGGTAAGGCCCTACGTTCAGCCGATTTCTGGCCATCCAAATCCAAAGTTCAGCCGATTCCTTGGAGAGAAACTGGAGATCAAACCCGCGTCCCTCAGGCATGGAAGGCATAAATTGAGTTTTTCTCTCTGGAAGATTCAAGGTGCCAGAGACCGAAGGGGCGATCACTCCAGTTTCTCCAGGAGCAACCCATCGCCATCCCTGCATACGGAGAAATTCATAAACCCCGTAAAGTAGCCCCGCTCTTCCCGAACCACTGATCCTCAATCCGTCATCAGTCAGCTCGAGCGAAAACTCACCCGCCTTGCTAGCAGTATCCTCCACTCCCAATTCGATGCAAAACTTTGCGCGATTTATTTTCGATCCATACTGAATTTCGGCCTCTGAAAGAGACTGTAAAAGATACTCTTTCAATTCCGTTGCCGCAAAAGAGATCGTATTACGTGCCGCTTTTTCATGCTCGATTCGGAAGTCAATTTTTTCCTCTTCAAGAGCCCAGGTGGGAACCCTCTTTTCGGCCCCATCAAAGGGCAAAACAATCAATATATCCTTCATCACACAATTTTCGTTAACCAGGAAATCTAAGACGGTGAAATCTTTCGCTCTTACTCTTATGATTCCAAGTTAATTATCCCACTAGAAGCTGCCTTAAAATCATTTTCCTTTTTTGATAAAGTTACCTATAACTTTCTCTAACGAATTTTTTTTGAGGGATTTCCTCCTAAACAACGTTTAAGCAAACATGATCGATAAAAACCTGAAATCCTCCCTCAATCACATTCGGGAAAAACAACTTCCGGATTCTATCCCCAGTTTGGAAACAAATGTGTGGCGTAAAATCCACTTACAAGAAAATGAAGAGAACAGTCTCGATTGGCTGGGAAGTCTCCTCTTTCGAAGTGGCTTCATTATGTCCACCCTCGCGCTCACCATTCTTATGGGGATCTTTTTTGGCAGTTTTTCTTCACAACTCAATGCCAACAACAAAACCAGCAGCGCTGCTGAAATCCTTGGATTTGACGCTCTGACTGAAAAACCAGGCCTGCCTCTTTTCACCCATCAGCCATCACCGAAAAAGAAATGAAAAAGAACAAAGCAATCGGATCTCTCCTTATCTTCATCTTTGGGCTTGTTCTTCTTTCCGCTGCAACCTGTTTCCTTACGGTACGTTTCATGGACAGCTGCCCCTTACCCTGCTGTGAACTTCCACAGGAAGAATCGTTTTATGCGCAGCTCGACCTAACTCAAGACGAAGAAAAACGCTTCAGTGATATTGATGAACGTTATGCGTCACAGCGAAAGAATCTAGAGGCTGACTTCGAAGCTG
>CAXMUM010000152.1:4604-4882 GCA_964196585.1 uncultured Opitutaceae bacterium | reverse complement strand
GCTTTATCCTAATCCTTCTGTGTTGGCGGCGGCGATCGTTTCTTCGACAAAGCAGATCCATGTTCGGGGTGGAAGTGTAGTTGCGCCACTGCATCATCCCGTCCGTATAGCGGAAGAGTGGTCGGTAGTGGACAACTTGTCTAGAGGACGGATTGGGATAGCGTTTGGTTCAGGATTTCATCCAAATGATTTTCTTTTTGCGCCTCAGGCGTTTCCGAATCGGAAGGAAGCGATGTTTGAGTCGATTCATACTATTCATAATCTGTGGAAAGGTGGCA
>CAXMUM010000152.1:0-4515 GCA_964196585.1 uncultured Opitutaceae bacterium | reverse complement strand
TGCTGACGGCATTGCTTCGTCTATCGGTTCCTGAATTACGTGAACGTATTGCTGTTTATCGTGAAGCTTTGGAGAAGGCTGGCCATGATCCTCATAAGGGTGTTGTGACGGTGATGTTGCATACGTTTGTAGGCCCGGATATGGACTATGTTCGCTCAAGAGTAGAAGCTCCACTGAAGGAGTATTTACAGAGCCACATGGAGCATACCAAGGCTGTGTCTCGGGAAAAAATAGATGGAGAAGAAATTGACCTTTCTCCTGAAGAAGAGGCCGCGTTGTTGGACCATGCTTTTGAGCGTTACTTTGAAACGAGTTCTTTGATGGGAACAGAGGAATCCTGTCAGGCAATGATTCAAAAGCTGAAGGAGGCAGGAGTTGATGAGGTTGCCTGTCTGATTGATTTTGGAGTCGATTTTGAATCGTTAATGGTAAGCCTAACGCATTTGAATCGATTGCGCATGCGGGCGAACGGCTTGGAGATTCCAAAGCTTTCGGAATCGAGGTCTGTTAATATCCCCAAGAGTTTGGAGAAAACGGAGTCTTGTCCTCTTTCATTGGGACAACAGCGACTGTGGTTCTTTGATCAATTTGAACCTAATACACCTGCCTACAATCTCAAGTTGGCCCTTCGTTTAAAAGGCGCCTTGAAGGTGGAACTTTTGGAACAGGCGATACAACAGGTTATTGCCCGCCATGATGTGTTGCGAATCCAGATTCGAACAGAAGAAGGAAACCCTCTACAGGTCGTGGATCCATCGTTCAACTTCAAGGTATCCCTTCGCCAATTGGATAATTCTGCATTAGAAAAAGGAGAACTCAGCCAGTTGATCCAGGAGGATGTGCAGCAGCCATTCAATTTGAACCAAGGCCCTCTTTTTCGAATCTCACTTTTTCAGGAGTCAGAGGAAGATCATATCCTTCTGTTGGTGATGCATCATATTATTTCGGATGGTTGGTCGCTTACCCTCTTAAAGAAAGAGATTAGCAGTCTCTATAAGGCATTGAATGAAGGGAGTTCTCCTTCGCTTCCTGCTCTTAAGACGAATTTCTTTAATTTTTGTCGCTGGCAGTTAGAACAAAATGAGCATTTCGAAACTCAGCTCAATTATTGGACAGAACAATTGGCAGGGATTTCTCCCTTGGTTGAATTGCCAACAGATTTCCCTCGACCGACGAGACAGACATCGAATGGGGCGGAGGTTCGATTTGATTTGCCTGCTGATTTGACGACTGCGTTGCGAAAAATGGGCAGTGATAATAAGGCGTCTCTTTTTATGGTCCTACTGGGGGCGTTCCAAGCGTTGTTGCATCGTTACAGTGGTAAAGATGATATAGTGGTGGGAGTTCCGACTGCTGGAAGGGTTTTACCGGAGTTTGAGGATTTGGTTGGGCTATTTATTAATAATCTACCGATGCGGGCAGATTTCAGTGGTGATCCGACATTCCTGGAATTTCTTGCGGAAGTGAATGAGCATGCGCTTGAGGCATATGCTCATCAAGAGGTGCCATTTGAAAGATTGGTCGAAGAGTTTGAACCCGAACGCGACCTGAGTCGGACACCTCTCTTTCAAGTGATGTTCGCGTATCAAAATTTTCCGAATGATGAAGTGCAGTTATCAGATGTAACGATGGAACCCTATGAGGTTGCAGGTACCACATCGACCTTTGATATTGCTTTTTATATTTATGAGGTGGCGGATAGATTGTCCGTAAAACTCCAATACAATAGGGATCTTTTCCGAAAATCCACGATGGAACGAATGCTGGAAAACTTTCAGGTGCTCTTGAATGGAATTTCAGATAATCCTAAACAATGCATTTCGGAGTTGCCGCTTTTGAGTGTTTGGGAACAGCAACAGGTATTGCTTGAATGGAATAAGACGGACAGGGAATTTGACGGAAAGGCTTTCACGCACGAATTGATTGAGACAACTGTGGATCGAGTCGGGGATAAGCTTGCGGCTATTTTTCCGGCAACAGGAACATTGGAAGAATCCAAGTTAACCTACGGTGAGCTGAATGAGCATTCCAATAAGCTCGCGCATTATTTGATTGGGTTGGGGGTTGGGCCTGAGGTTATTGTTGGCATATGCCTGAATCGTAGGGAAGAAATGCTTATCAGTGTTCTTGGAATCCTGAAAGCAGGCGGTGCTTATTTGCCCCTGGATGCGACGTTGCCGAAGGAGCGTCAGCTCTTCATGCTGGAGGACTCCGGAGCCAAAATCCTGATAACGGAAAATGAACTGACATCACTCTTTGAGGGAGGAGCCTATGAAGTGATGGATTTGAATACAGTCGCGCCTTTAGTAGCTGAACAAAATTCGGAAAATCCCGACGTTGAAACTGGAGAAGGAACGCTTGCGTATGTTATTTATACTTCGGGGTCTACGGGGCGGCCTAAGGGTGTGGAGATATGTCATGGTGCCTTGGCCAACTTTTTGAAGAGTATGTTGGAGACTCCAGGGTTACAAGAGTCTGATCGGTTACTGGCGATCACGACATTGTCATTTGATATAGCAGCATTGGAAATCTTCCTACCGTTGATTGCAGGTGCCAACGTTGTAATCGCTGATGCTCAGGCAACGGTGGACGGGCAACGTATGCGACAGTTGCTGTCTGAGTATGAAATATCTGTTATGCAGGGGACGCCTTCGACTTGGCGGATCTTACTTGAGAGTGGTTGGATGGGGGATGGCACGCTCACGCTTTTATGCGGTGGAGAGGCGTTGGATGCCAGCTTGGCCGAAAAACTCTCGAAACAATGCCGACGACTATGGAATTTGTATGGCCCTACAGAGACAACCATTTGGTCGAGTTGTTACGAGATGAGTAATGGTGGTCCGGTTCTGATTGGTCGGCCAATTGCGAATACTTCCATGTTTGTTTTGGATCATGCCTTGAACCCGGTCCCGATCGGTGTTCCAGGAGATCTTTTTATTGGAGGAAAGGGGTTGGCCCGTGGGTATCGAAATCGCCCTGACTTAACGGCGAAGCATTTTCTGGAGATTCCTTTTGATCCTGGGAAAACGTTTTATCGAACGGGTGATAAAGCAAGATGGCTGGAGACTGGTCAATTGGAATGTTTTGGAAGAGGCGACCATCAAATAAAACTTAGAGGGTATCGTATTGAACTGGGTGAAATTGAAGCTGGCTTAACGGCGCATCCGGATGTGATTGAAGCGGTGGTTGTTGTTCGAGGCGAAAGAATTGAGGATCAACGATTGGTGGCTTATGTGTCGGCGAGAACGTCCGGTATTTCTTCGGAGATTTTGCAGGATCATGTTGGAGAGACATTACCGGAATACATGGTTCCCTGTCTTTTTGTATGGTTGGATACATTACCGAAAACGGCTAACGGAAAGATCGATCGTAAATCCCTTCCGGAAGTGAATGAAGAGATAGAGGGTCATCGTAGTGAATTTGCAGCACCTGAGAGTTCTACCGAGAAGGCTGTTGCAGCTATTTGGTCAGAAGTTCTCAGTCTCAAGCTGGTAAGTCTTCAGGATAGCTTTTTCCGGATAGGTGGGCATTCATTGACTTCGATTCAGTTGATTACCAAAATCAATCGGCAATTTTCATTGAATCTTCCGGTCTTTGTTTTGTTTGAGAATCCGACACTAGAGAAGTTCTGTCGAGTGATTGAATCGAGTAGAGCCAATGATGGAACGATGCTTGAGAAAAAGAAGCTGGGAATAAATAAGATCGGGTTAGGAAGTGATATTCGTTTACACAAGATAGCCTCGACAACAAAAACAAAGGAGAACGAAAAATTCTTTCGTGGTATCAAAAATAGAATTCTTCAATTGATTGCACGGGTAACGCCGAATGCTTTCAGGATTCGTCTTCATCGGTTGAGAGGTGTTTCTGTGGGACAGAATGTAGGCATTGGGTATGATTCAGTTATTGAGACGTCTTGCCCTTGGTTGGTTTCGATCGGAGGCAATTCCCGAATCGGTATGCGTGTGACGATTATTGGTCATTTTGCCGAGATGGAGGGATCTTCTGACAATGCCAGCAACCCGACTGTTCAAATTGAGGAGGATGTTTGGATAGGCCCCAGTGTGACGATTCTTCCAAATGTAACGATTGGCCGTGGCTCAGTTGTTGCTGCGGGTTCGACGGTGACAATGGCAGTTCCTCCAGAGACCTTTGTTCAGGGCAACCCTGCAAAACCGGTAGCCCGTTGTCGGGTTCCGTTGACACGGGATGTGACCTATGATGAATTTATTCAAAATCTGGAATTGATCGAAGAGAATGATAATTCGGCTCAATCTGATTGAGCCTTCTAGAGATAACTTGAGATGAAAAATCAATTAAAGAAATGGCTCAAGAACAGTCCCTTATTTGGAATTCTTCAAAGAATCCGATATCGCTTACGCCCTTTCCCTCGGAGGAGCAGCAAGTCCTATCTTACAGATGTCAAAACTTTCCCGATACAGGAAGGGGTCGTTTTGGAAACGTATTGCCTGGGTCCTCCGTTTGGGCCTTGCCCGGCTGCATCCGTTTACATTCATG
>CAXMUM010000151.1:0-4921 GCA_964196585.1 uncultured Opitutaceae bacterium | reverse complement strand
ATAGTCATCAAATTAAAGAATTAGAAATTTCTAAAGTAATGCCTGATAGGGGTTTACTCTGGGAGATGGGTACTGGTAAATCCAAGGGTATAATTGATATTCTTAGATACAAGTACAATGAAGCCAAAGGCGAGGGCAATGAAGACAAACCAGCCTGAAGCCGAGGCGACAACGGGTGACTTTGTGAAGGTATTGGCTGTGAGGTCGATAAAAACTATCAATACATAGACGAGGGCAAAGAGGACAAAGATGATAAAAATACGTCCGGTAATAGGTCCCACAAGATCGCAGCTAGTTTGGGCGATCGAGCGCCCACGATTACGAATCGACATGAGGGTGCTGCCAAAGTCATGGACACCTCCAATAAAAATGGAACCAAAGACAATCCAGAGCCAAGCGGGCCCCCATCCAAAATAGAGGGCGGCTAAAATTGGTCCAACGATCGGGCCTGTCCCTGCAATGGATGAAAAATGATGTCCAAAAACGATACTGGAACGCGTTGGGACATAATCGACGCCGTCTTCCAGATCATGGGCTGGCGTTCTTCGATTGTCATCTAGCTTACATCTTTTGGAGAGAAAATCCCCATAAAATCGGTAGGCGAGGTAGGATAGGGCACAGGTAATGACAACCAAGACAGCAAACATGAAGTTACAGTTGTGTAAAATTTGGGGAATTTCCAGCCATAATCCCTATTTTATATGAGCGGAGGATCGAAGGCTTATGGATTAAACTGGATTTGTGCCTTGAGGATGCAGTAATTTGCTCGTTAGCTTCAGTCAACTGTAGCGTATTTTATTTATGAAGGATTTCTTTAAAATGGTTTTTGCCTGTCTGATTGCGATGGGATTGGTCGTGGCAGGTTTATTTTTTATGTTCCTGCTTTTTATCGGGATGCTTGTTGCATCCATGATGTCATCTCCGGATGGGCAGGGGCTTCAAGTGGTCCAGCCTAATTCACTGCTGATAGTTGATATGGGGATACAGATACAGGATGCCCCTGTTATGGATCAGGATTTGGAAACATTGCGCCGGGCTTTGGGGAGAGGAGGTCCAAGCAAGGTTTCTCTTCGCAAGATTGTAGAAGGGATAAAAGCAGCAGCTGATGACGATGATATTAAGGGCTTATATTTACATGATAGAGCTGATTCTTCTGGGCCTATAACCGGTTATGCTGCCTTAAAGGAGGTTCGTGAAGCGATTGCCCATTTTAAGACTTCCGGGAAGCCGGTCGTAGCTTATGTGACATCAGCTAATGCCCGTAAGTACTACCTGGCGTCAGTGGCTGACAAAATTGTGCTGAACCCTGCTGGCATGCTGCAGTTCGGTGGAATGGCCTCAGAACCACTGTTTATGGGTGGTTTTTTAAAGAAATATGGAGTGGGTGTTCAAGTTACCCGAGTGGGTAAATACAAGTCTGCAGTTGAGCCGTTCATTCTCGATAAGATGAGTCCTGCCAGTCGAGAGCAGATGCAAAAACTTTTGGACGATCTTTGGGGTGAATTGCTAGATGCTGTCGCTTCATCTAGGGGTATCAACCCAACCGAACTCCAAGGGCTGATCGATGCAAAAGGGATATTCGATTCTGGATCGAGTCTGGAATACGGATTGGTTGATGAAGTCACCTATTTTCCTGAGTTACTTGCAGGGCTAATGAAAATTGCAGGGTCTACAAATGAAGATGACTCTTTTAACCAAATTGATTTAAGAGCTTACCTGGGTGGACTGGATCTTAATGTCGATTCGGATTCTCAGGTAGCTGTTCTTTACGCGGAGGGTGTGATTGTTGCGGGAGAAGGTTCAATGAATCAAGTAGGAGGAGAGAGATTGGCTCGTGAACTTAGAAGATTGCGGGCAGATGAAAGAGTGAAGGCAGTGGTCTTGCGGGTAAATAGTCCTGGTGGAAGCGCCTTTGCTTCCGAAGTTATCCAGCACGAGACAATTCTGACTCGTCAGGAAAAACCAGTGATTGTGTCAATGGGGTCTTACGCTGCTTCGGGTGGGTATTGGATTTCGGCCTATGCAGATGAGGTTTTTGCAGAGGCGACAACGGTAACAGGTTCAATTGGTGTTTTTGGCATTTTCCCGAATATTCAGAAATTGGCCAGCGACCACGGATTCACCTTTGATGTGGTTAAGACAGGGAAATATGCCGATATTCTAACGTTGTCTCGTCCAAAAACCGAAGCGGAACTCGGAATATTGCAAGGGGCGGTCGATGAGATTTACGAGCAATTTCTTCAACGGGTTTCCGATGGTCGTGGTCTGAATCTTGAAAAGGTAAAAGAGATTGCCCAGGGAAGGGTGTGGTCAGGTAAAGAAGCACTTGAGTTAGGTCTTGTGGATTCTATAGGTGGTTTGGAAGATGCGGTTGGTGCAGCTGCGACTCGCGCAGGTTTGGAGGATAGCAGTTATGTGGTGGTGGATTACCCAACTCCAAGGGATTTCTTTAAGGAATTGGCAGAGTCTTTGCAAAGAGGATCAGACCCTATCGTGGGTAAGCTGAAGAGCTCATTCCCTGTTTTTCGTCAAATGGACAGAGAGTTGTCTGTATTAAAATCTCTAAATGACCCTCAGGGTGTTTACGCATTAATGCCTTTTTCTTTGGAAGTAGATTAATTAGTTTTTGTAAATCAATAAGTGAGCAGAATCATCAGTAGAGGATAATTTAATGAAACAGGAGATAGAACTTGTAAGAGAGTGTTCAGCGACAGCCATACCGGCTGGACATGCTGTAACGTTGCCAAAAGGGCTGAAGGTTTTTGTGACGCAATCTTTAGGAGGGAATGTGACCGTAAGAACAGATCAAGGCCTTTGCCAAATAGCCTCTATCGATAGAGATGCTTTCGGAGAGGGTTATGAGGACCTTGCTGTACCCATTACAGAAAGTCATTCTGGTGAGTTTTCAGAAGATGCCGTGTGGGGCGCTCTGAAGTTATGTTTTGATCCGGAGATTCCTGTGAATATTGTAGATCTTGGATTAGTCTATGATCTCAGTATCGAAAAATTGGACTCTGAGAAATATCGAATTGATGTCAAAATGACCTTAACAGCACAAGGTTGCGGTATGGGCCCATCAATTGCGAATGATGCGAAGTCAAAAATTGAAGAGTTAGCAGCAGTCGACTCGGCTGATGTTTCCATTGTCTGGGATCCTGTTTGGAACCCGCAAATGATATCTGCATCAGGAAAAAAGGCTCTGGGTTTGATTTAACTGACTTTCTGGAGAGGTGTTTCGCAGTTTGGTCGTGCAATAACGCCGGAATAGGGTTCGTCGGAAAACCATTTATTGATTCCGTTTAAGAGGTATTTTTCGCAAACAGTGAAGAGATCTTTCTTGTTTTGGGTTCTACGAACTTCATAAAGAAATGAACCTTCTGGGTCTACCCCTTGACCGATAAAGTTGAGATATTTTTTCATCTTATTGACATGGAATTTTTCGATAACCTCGGGCGTCTGAGTTGTTTCATAAAGTCTTTCAATGTAATGATAAACTTCTGATAGAGGTGTTTTAGTGATTTCTTTACCAGAGAGAATTTCTCTTGTTTGCTGGAAAATCCATGGATTACGGATGGCTGATCGACCAATCATAACACCTGCGGCGCCTGTTTCTTCTAGGATTTCTTTGGCTCGATGAGCGGACGTCACGTTGCCGTTTGCCAGAACCGGACAATTAACGGATTTCGCCGCAAGTCCAATTGCGTCAAAATGGACGTCACTCCGATACATTTCTTTGACCGTTCTTCCATGGAGGCTCAATAAATCAACCTTGTGCTTGTTGATAAGGTTTAGAAGAGGCTCGAAGTTCTCTGTCGTCTCAAATCCAATACGCATCTTTACTGTAAAAAGGCCGTCGATTTCCTCTCGAAGCGCTCCTAACAGTTGATCTACTTTTTGCACATCTCTCAGTAAACCACCTCCTACGTTTTTTTTATAGATCTTAGGCGCAGGGCAGCCCATGTTCAGGTCGATTCCAGCGATAGGATAGGTGACAAGTTCTCGGACGGTATGAATGATCTCAGGAATATTCTCTCCGATCATTTGCGCAAACACTGGCCGTCCGGTTGCATTTTCAGTGATCGATCGGAGGATATGTTTCTCGAGCCTTGAGTTGTTGTGGACACGAAAGTATTCCGTAAAAAAATAGTCGGGACTCCCAAATTCAGAGATGACCGTCATAAAGGGCAGGTTTGTAACATCCTGCATTGGAGCAAGTGCTGTTAGGGGTTGCCCTTTGCAAATAGGCGTCGGTAGAGCAGCGATAGGAGAATTACTTTCGGATGATGACATGGAGAATTCCGCTGAGTTTCTTTTTATGAGAAACTGTGATGATTATATTCTCTCCAAATGAGAAACCCCAGGTAAAGGACATAGGTGATAATAAGTGCTACGCCTTCTTTCTTCTCTACCATATGCTCTTCTTTCCCGGCGAAAACGAAATAATAGAGTATGAGTGATGCGATGACACCAATGGCAATATCCGTGTTTAATGCAGGGTTAAAAACAATGGGACGAATGGATGCGCTCACACCTAAAACAAAGAAGATATTAAAGATACTGGAACCCACTATATTTCCGATTGCCAAGTCCGAATTTTTTTTGAGCGCTGCGACATAAATGGTAGCAACTTCGGGCAAGGATGTTCCGATAGCCAAGATTGTTAGACCTATCAGAGATTCACTCAGGCCAAAAGATTGCGCAATGGTGGTTGCGCTATCGATAATCCATTTACCACCTAAAGCCAAACCGATTGCTCCCAAAAGAACTTTGAAAACGCTGATGGAAGTGCTGGATTCATTGACTGCACTATCTTCCTCCTCTGTTACTCTGGAGATACTAAAAGTATAGTAGAGGAAGATGAGAAAGAATGCTATCAAGACGATTCCATCAATCCGGCTTATAATGTACAAACTTTTCCTAG
>CAXMUM010000150.1:281-4961 GCA_964196585.1 uncultured Opitutaceae bacterium | reverse complement strand
CCAAGTCCCCGCCCACAAGAAAAAGGTGAAACGCGCGCTCAGGCAAGCAAGCTGGAAAGACAAACCACTCGCTTCAGGCAATCCCTCTCTCGGGACACTATGCTATCGCAGCTTCATGCGCTCTTTCAGATACGCCTATCGAAGAGCTCTGGAAATCCGCAATGCCCTTCGATATCGCATTGAACTGATCAGAGGCATCGAAGTCGAGATGATGATGATGAATACTGTCTCGTCGAAGGAAATCGAACACCTTGCCGCCAAGCATGGAGCCAAGGTCCTATCCGTGCGCGAAAACAAGTCCTGCGGAAACGATTTCATAAGCTACGACTACATCATATTAAAGGAGTCGTAACGGCAATGGAAATACCCTCATAATATTGCACATCTATTACCAATTTTCAGGTAGTTTTTCATCTCGCCACCCTGCAATACGCTTCGCACCCGAATGTCTGTAACCTCTTAATCTGCCAGAAAATCAATCCAGGAATTACAGTTCGAATAAAGCCACACCCAAGGTGCCATCAGATTATTTGTTTTCACATTATCTGCCTCCCCTACTTGACCTTCGGCAACACCTAGAAGCCAACCATCAAACCTTTTATGCGGATTACTAAAAGAGACCGAGCTCCAAAAAAAGGAGACCCGATCTCTTATTTGCCACTTACCCCAAAGATTTAGGTGAAGATGATTTCTCCTCCAGCTGCCATTTCATAAAAATCACCAACTGTAATGATGTCGTCCACTTGAGGGCAGAAATCATCCTTGGTTAGGTGGAACATATCGACGGTGGCTTTACAGCTATAGAGGTGTCCTCCTGCATCGCTGATCATTTCAATGAATTCGTCGACAGGTGGAATATCGATTTTTTCCATTTCTTTTTTCATCATGCTGGTAGCAAAGGCAGACATGCCAGGTAGGATCCCAAGAAGAGAAGGCATGTGCATCGCCGGGTTACCCACAGTGGCGACTTTGAGCTTATTCATCTTCTTCTGGATGACGGCTTCGAGCCCGAAGAAGGTAAAGAAGAGGTTGGCTTCAATGCCTTCCATTCGGGCTCCATTTGCCATGATGAGTCCTCGATTTTGCAGGCGGTATCGTAGTTCATCTCACTGCAGGGGTTGGTGCTTTAGTCGCATGTATTATGGTCGGGCCCAGACGCGGTTTTCTCAAATCCCAGATTCTTCCTCACAATCTTCCCATGACAGTCTGTGGGGCTGGGATGCTATGGGTAGGATGGTTTGGTTTTAATGGTGGCAGTGCCCTTGGAGCAAACGGTGATGCCGCAATGGCCGTAGTAGTCACTCACATATCTGCCTCTATTGCAGCCCTTACATGGATATCCATCGAGTGGATAAAAGTTGGTAAGCCCAGCATGCTGGGCTTGGCAACCGGATCTATCGCCGGATTGGCTGCTATTACACCGGCGAGTGGCTATATTGGCCCACTCGGCGCACTCGTTATAGGATTCATCTCGTCCTGTGTCTGCTGGTGGATGTGTACCTCTATCAAAAACCGCCTCAAGTATGACGATTCACTCGATGTCTTTGGCGTTCACGGAGTCGGAGGCCTAATCGGAACAATTTTAGTAGCCGTTTTCGCTGCCTCCGCTCTCGGAGGAAACCAAGGTGATTTGAATATTCTCAAACAACTAGGTATTCAATCGACAGCGGCCATCATCACAATTCTCTATACACTTATTGTAAGCTTCATCATTCTTAAAATCATCAAATCAGCAATTGGGCTGCGGGTTGAGGATCAAGAAGAGCTCATCGGCCTCGATCTCGAATCACATGGAGAGTCCGGCTACAACAGCTAGTCGCATACAAGACTCTCCTTCATAGATCTTCTTCCTTCTAACCTGACCGGTTACACCTTTTCGAAAGAATCATCTTCGTAAAGCTTTTCGCCTCGTTGCAAACGCTTGGCGATGTTGATCATTTTCGATTGGCTCCTAGGTGTCGGGGCATGGGAAGCTATGTGTCGAGCTATGCCTGCCAGAATATGCTCTGCTTCCTCTTGCCCTTTCCAAAGCTTTACTTGAGCGGCTCCGGCTTCCACAGATTGCAATTTATGAAAGTCGAAGTCTTCCCGAAGTGTGGCAGCTGAAAGCACATCGATGAGCTCTGCTAATTCTCTCCCCGCTCTATACACAGCAACTACCTGCTCTGGAAAAAATCGCCAAGATCTCTTTTCATTGAGAGCACCGAGAAGATCACGATGCCAGTTGGAATTGTTGCGATATGACTCGACCAACTCCTCATCAGGGTTGGGCAAGGAAACATTTGGAATATTCAAATAACGATCCTGGAAGACGGAAAGAGCTGCATGAAAAAGCCCACGCCCACTTTGAAAACTGTTGTGTCGAACGATGGATTGGCAGACAGCATTCGCAAAATTGAAAGTATGAACGGGAGCAAACCAGTCAGCGATATCGTTGCTCTCTGGGAATTGAGCGAGACGCAATGCCGCGACATAGGCGATTTCTTTGGCAATGCATACTGGGTTCGCCTTTTGTCGGCATAAATTGATGATTTCATCAACGATAGCCTGTGGGTCCTCTCCCAATAGAATATCTCTAAACTTTGAAAAACTTGCATCCGAAAATTGAGCATCACTTTTCCAGATGGGTTCCAGTTTCTTCTCCGACTCTCTAATGATTGGAATCAAGTCTATCGGATTGCTCCAGGCACTGCTTTCTTCTTCTCCTCGAGCTTGCGTGAGAACTACCGTCATCAGAGGCAGTATCTGACCAGCGGATTCTCCTTCGAGCGAAAGAGACAACTCAATCGCTTTGTTGGTAAAATCGACATTGTGGCCTGCATTCGAATAAATCCGATCATGTACCGCTCCGAAAAGCATATCCGATAACGAAGCATCGTCGCCATGTGCCAGCTGAGTTAGCAGCGTTCGTTCAGCGCCGTCACGATGTCGAGTCCTCACCCAATTGCGAAACCAAACAGTCAACTGCTGAGAATCGAAATGAGAACCTTCCAGCGCATGGAATTTACGGCGAGAGGGCTGCCTATCACAATTTATAGCTACCTGCCGAGCCGCTTTGCAAAGAGCTATTATGCGGGTGTTATCTTGTAGCTCTGGCCAAAGATTGATTGTTATAGCAAGCAATGTCATCCCATTCGACCAGTTTTCATGATAAGACGATCCAAATTCGGTGATTTCCCGAGCGATTTCGAAATGGCTTACTTCTGACTGCAAAAGCCCAATAATCGATTTGTAAATGATAATACTGATATTTTGCTCCAATCCTTGATGAAGGCGGTCCTTATAATAAGATAGGGTTGGCTTGTTGCGTGGCGCTTCTGAGAGCAAAACTACATCCCCTTCTACTTCTACCTCATAGCTGGGAATATCATCAGCGAACAGATCGAAAGCACAACCACTGCAGGCATCGAAACGGGCATGGTGCCAATGGCAGGTAAGAATACCGTTGTTGATGCTTCCTTTGTTCAGCGGAAACCCCATGTGAGGACAACGATTATCAACCGCATAGATCTTTCCGTCTTCCTTTATAAGCAAAATTGGACGGTCTGTACCTTTAATGGTTTTAAATGGCGAATCAGCGAAATCCGATAAAAGGGCTACTTGTTTCATTCAACTTGAGGATCAAAGATTGCGATTAACTTAATTAATAAAGATTATACTTTATTAATAGATTTCGCTGGACATATTTAATCAAGAAAATTCTTTATTAATTCATGTCTCTAAAAAATGGACGCTACAAAGGACCTCATTTGGCAACACGTCGTGCTATTTTGGAAATACTCAAAAAAAACGGTGGCCAATCGTCTGCTAAAATAGCGAATGAACTGGGTGTTTCCTCAATGGCTGCGCGCCAACATTTGAAGGGATTGGAATACTCCAGCGACGTTGTCGCGACAAATGAGTCACGTGGTGTTGGCCGACCAACAAAGGTCTGGAAGTTGACCAGTCTTTCAGAGCGACATTTTCCAGACCGTCATCGCGACCTAATGCTAGATCTGATAAAATGCATTAAAACCGTGATAGGGGCAAAGGGAATGGATGAGCTTTTAGAACAAAGTGGCAAAGAGCAGGTTTCTCTCTATTCGAAACGAGTTAAATCCGAAGCTTCACTCAAGCATCGTATCGGAGCTTTAGCCAACATTCGATCACAAGAAGGTTATATGGCTGAAACATCCAAAGAGCAAGATGGGTCTTGGATCTTGATCGAAAATCATTGTCCGATCTGTTCTGCCGCCAAGGCATGCGTCGGCCTATGTTCCACCGAAATGGAGGTTTTCAAAAAAACACTTGGAAAGAAAGTGGCGATCGAACGCGTAGAACATATGCTAACTGGTGATCGACGTTGTGTATATCGGATCAGAGAAGTCGATTCGTAAAGGTGAATACGATCGATCAATCTCTCAAGCAGCTATGTCTTCTTTCAAAGAGAAACGCTTTTTCTCTTTTTTATGATGCTTTTTCAGCCGGCCATCAGAATAATCGAGCAAGCATTTGATTTCTGGATCAGATCCACACGATTTTATGAAAAGGCCATACTCCATAGCAGCCCCTTCCGTCACATTAAAATGATCTCGAAGAAAAGCTAAACCAAAGAAGAGGTATATTCTTCCTGACCCTAAGTTTGCTGATGCCTTGGTTACAAGGTTTGTAAATAACTTAATGGTTGACGGGAAGAAGAGT
>CAXMUM010000150.1:0-271 GCA_964196585.1 uncultured Opitutaceae bacterium | reverse complement strand
GATCTTTTCGATGAAGGTTCGTCCTGATGACGGATCCGAGAAATCCAAGAGCAAAAAAGCGATATTCAGGAATTAACGGATACTTTCTCATCGATTGATAATGCCGGAACGCTCTCGAATAAAACTTCCGCCACAAAGATAGAAATGCAGAGAAAGCCTCGAAGCAAATACTCCACTCCGGGAATTTCTTGTGCCCTTTCCCAATTGTTCGGCGCGAAGATCTATATTCTCCCAAGTGAAATTCAAACATTGCTTTGTAGAGAAAATAGAC
>CAXMUM010000149.1:0-5316 GCA_964196585.1 uncultured Opitutaceae bacterium | reverse complement strand
GGCATCAGCTATACAGAGTTCAGTTACATGCTACTTCAGGCTTATGATTTTTACCACCTCAATGAGACCGAAAATTGCCAGCTGCAAATCGGTGGAAGTGACCAGTGGGGAAACATTACGGCTGGAATAGATCTCTGTCATAAAAAAGCAGGAAAACAAGTTTATGGCTTAACCCTTCCCCTTCTCACAAATTCAGATGGAAGCAAATTCGGTAAAAGCCTCTCCGGTGCGATCTGGTTGGATCCAGCCAAAACCAGCCCCTATCGGTTCTACCAGTATTTTATCCAAACAGATGATCGAGACATTATTCGCTACCTTCGTTTCTTTACCTTCCTCTCAAAGGACCAGATAGAAGAGCTGGAGAAGGCTCACATAGAACGCCCCGAATCTCGCGTAGCCCACAAAGCCTTGGCCGAAGCCATGACTACTCTCATTCATGGTGAAGAAGCAACTCGCGACTCCATCCGAGCCAGCGAAGTTCTTTTTGGCGGTGACTTAGAAGGAATCTCAGAATCAGCGTTTCAGGATGTCGCTGCAGAAATTCCGTCCAAGACGCTCAATCAAAGCGATCTAAAAGGCGAGGGTCTTGGTCTGGTCGATCTGATGACCACAGCCGAGCTCACAAATTCTAAAGGCCAGGCTCGTAAGGATATTTCCGGAGGTGGCTTCTATGTAAATAACATCCGCCAGGCCGATCCATTTCACAAAGTTTCGGCAAGCAATCTCCTATTCGAGAAGTACCTCTTGCTAAGAAAAGGAAAGCGCAATTACGTCCTCGTCATATTTTCCTGAGAAACCTATTTGCCTCAATAGATTTGTTACAATTTACCCCCTATGAGTAATCTGAAAACGCATGAACTTACATGCGATGTTCTCGTGGCTGGAGGTGGTCCATCTGGTGTCCCCTGCGCTTTGGCCGCTGCCCGAAACGGTGCAAATGTCATCCTCTGTCAGGATCGTCCTGTGCTTGGAGGTAATGCCTCAAGTGAAGTGCGTATGCATATCGTTGGCGCCAATGGTGGAATGGAGGGGGTCGCCCTCGAATCCGAAGTTCGCGAAAGCGGTATCATCGAAGAAATCCGTCTCGAACAAGCTCTGCACAATCCACAACGCTCTCCTTCCATGCTGGATCTGAATCTTTACGATCTTTGCCGCAATGAGCCCAATCTAGCTCTTTTCCTCAATACAACTGTCACCGAAGCTCAAACCTCAGAGAGTCGCATCACTCAAGTGATCGCTGAACGGCAGTCGACGGAAGATAGATTCGAAATAACCGCAAATATCTTCGTTGATTGCACAGGCGATGGTCGCCTCGGCTTTGAAGCGGGTGCTCACTTTATCCATGGAAGAGAAGGTCGTGAAGTTTATGGCGAATCTCTGGCTCCTGAAACCTCCGACAATAAAACCCTTGGTTCCAGTCTTCTTTTCATGGCGAAACGGCATGACAAGCCAATGCCTTTCAAGGCTCCCTCTTGGGCGCGACATGTTAAAGAAGAAGATCTAAAACTTCGCCCTTATGCCAGCAAAGGCTCTGATCTTGATCTCGATTACGGTTACTGGTGGGCCGAATGGGGTGGTTGCCTTGATACAATAAAAGACAATGAAGATATCAGGGATGAACTCCTTAGTATTTTTTTTGGCGTCTGGGATTTTGTAAAAAATAGATCAGGCGTTGATGCAGATAATTGGGCACTTGAATGGTTTGGTTTTTTACCTGGGAAACGCGAAAGTCGCCGCTTTATCGGCCTCCACACCTTGACAGAACAGGACTTGATGGAGTCAAAGCCCTTTGACGATACCATTGCCTATGGAGGTTGGCCCATCGACATTCATCCACCGGAAGGGGTTGATGCACCGGACAAACACCCCTGCGTACAAACATGGGTCCCTTACCTCTTCAGTATCCCATTGAGTTCCTGTATCACTCAGGATATAGAGAATCTGATGTTTGCTGGGCGCAATATATCAGCCACTCATGTGGCCTTTGCCTCTACTCGAGTGATGGCAACTTGCGCTGTCGTTGGTCAGGGCGTTGGAACGGCTGCAGCCATCGCGTGTGAAAACCAAATTCCACCGGGCAAAATCTGCAAAGACTCAGCTTTAATGAGTCGCGTTCAACAAACACTTCTCAAAGAGGATGCTTACCTGATCGGAATCAAAAACAACGACGAAAAAGATCTTGCCCGAAGCGCATCTATTTCCGCTTCCAGTGAAGCCGATGGAACGGAGGCAACACAAATCATCAGCGGACAAACTCGCTCTGTCCACAGCGAACGCAGTGGGATGGAACTCCGGAGTGAAGGAGATAGCAGAATGCCGTCCATCCACATCAAAGCCCCAGAAGATAGAGCTTTCCCGGGAACTCACAGATGGACCAGTGACCCCACTAAGGAGCTTCCCGCATGGCTTGAGCTGAATTGGACAAAAGTCATCTCTCCAAAAGAAATTATTTTAATTTTTGATTCCGGTCTCCACCGTCTATTGACCCTGACTCAATCAGGAGGATACAGCAAACGAATGCAATGGGGCCACGCCCAACCGGAAGTTGTTCGTGACTACCGGATTGAAGCCAAAGAAGGAGATGCCTGGAAAATTCTTCACGAAGAGTCCGGCAATTACCAAAGACGGCGTTCCCATCTCATAACAGAAAACATTGAAATCTCCACGCTTCGAGTCGTTGTGACTGCTACCAATGGAGCAAATAGAGCACATATAGTGGAAGTTCGCGTTTACGAATAGCAGCCTCCTTTTACGATGAAGATTGATATAGGAACCGCAACCATCTCACCCAAAAAGAGTGTCATTGCTGGGTCGTATTGCTCAATTCGATACACCTATACAGCAGCTCACCCTATTGACGATACTGGTTACATAAAAATTGTTTTTCGGTACGCCGGAGATTTTGGAGCACCGCAATTCAACGACGCCAAGGCGCCCAACTACTGCAGCATCAGCACAACAGGGAATTGCCGCATCGATCCTCGGTGGGATATTAAAGCCCATACCCGCCCGTGGGGGAAGACCTTGATGTTAAAAGTGATGAGCGGTTATCTCAATACCGGAGACAAGGTGACGGTTCATTTTGGCGATCCTTCTGAAGGATCTCCTGGCTGGCAAATGCAGACCTTCTGCGAAAAAACCTTTGAACTTAAAACACTGGTTGATCCATTTGCCACCTTCCAATTCCGAGAACTCCCCTCCTCTCCCACTCTTCAGATAAAGCCGGGAAAGCCGGCTCGGGCTCTTTGTATTGCTCCCTCACAGATTGAGCGCAAAAAGCCTTTTTATGCTCACCTCAAACTAGAGGACCAATGGGGCAACCCCGTGCGCAAACCACAGAAGATCCGTAATCTTGGATTCACCAAAAACGGCTTTCATACAGTTTCTGCGAAAGACAAATTTTCGAAACTGTCTGCCACGAGTAATCCAATAGCAGTCACTGCCAAAAACGTCACGCAACTCAACCATTACTGGGGCGATCTTCACGGACAATCTGAAGAAACCATAGGGAGTAATTCGGTCGAAGACTATTTTGCATTCGCCAGAGATTTTGGACTACTCGACATTGCCGCTCATCAGGGAAACGATTTTCAAATAACCGATGAGTTCTGGGGGAAAATAAACCAAACGACCCGGCACTTTAACAAATCAGGGGAATTCGTTACCTTCCCTGGTTACGAATGGAGTGGAAACACGCCTCTCGGAGGAGACAGGAACGTCTGGTTCTCAACCGAGGGAGGATCAATTACCCGTAGCAGCAACGAACTCCTCCCAGGTAGAAAATCCATTTACCCTGTTTCTTCCACGGCAAAAGACCTTTTTCGAAATCTTCACAAACAAACTTCTCCACAGCCCTTTGTCTTTGCCCATGTAGGTGGGCGCTATGCCGACATTTCCATCCATGATCCAAAACTGGAATGGGCAGTCGAAGCCCACTCTGCCTGGGGAACCTTTGAATGGATGATCGAGGACGCTTTAAAATTTGGTTACAGGATTGGCATTTGCGCAAATTCGGATGGGCACAAAGGACGTCCCGGAGCGTCTTACCCTGGAGCCAGTAACTTTGGTTCCTTAGGAGGGCTCACCTGTGTCCTGGCAAAAAAACTGGACCGAAGGAGCCTATTTGAAGCAATCCGAAAGCGCCATTTTTACGGGACCACCGGAAACCGTAGCCTTTTGAATGTTCAGCTCCAGGTGGACAAATCCACCACTGCCACCATGGGCGATATTGTCTCTGTAAAAAAGGAAACTCCTCACCTTTCTCTCGACGTCACAGGTTCAGGGCCAATCGAAACAATCGAAGTACGTAATGGCTGTGATTTGGTAGAAAGGTTTTACCCCTATACATCCAAAGAGCTCGGTCGAAGAATCAAAATAATCTGGAGCGGTGCTGAAGTCCGTGGACGAGCCAGAGCTGTTAACTGGGATGGTTTTTTAAAAGTCGCAGGTAACTCAATCGAGTCTTTTACGCCGATAAATTTTTGGAACGCTGATCGGCAACCTCAGATCACCTCAAAAAATAAAATTGAGTGGAGTTCTATCACTACAGGTGGATTCTCAGGTGTCATTCTTAAGCTGAAACATGCAAACAGAGGTTCGATCGAACTCCAAACAGCGCAACGGAATATAAAATGCGCCATTCAATCAATTGGCCGATCACCCAAAATATCCAGATGCGGTGGCCTCGCCAAACAAATTGAAATTAGACGTTTGCCTGACAACCAGAAGACCAACCATCACTCGTTATCCCTTCCCTTAAGAAATCTACGAAAAGGAGATAACCCCATTTACATACGGATGGTCCAGGAAGACGGGCATATGGCCTGGAGTAGCCCAATCTATCTGACAAAAGACTAACTTCTAGACCTGCCTTAAGGCCAAAAATACCAAAAACAAAGAGATCCCTCTGCACAGTTGGGGAGCTCACAGTAAGAAACAGACTGTAAAAAGAATTAAGAGATCTTCTGGTATTTTTCCGGCTCAATCTTAAAACGGTGGCCCGAATCAAGATCGGTAAAGATATGCCATGATTGATCATCTGCATGATCATGCACGGCAACAGTCAATACATCACCTTCGTCATAGTGGTAGCACTCAGACTCCACTAAATGGTCTTCGTGTTGTATCGCTTCACCTAGTTCTCCGGTATGATTATCCAATAGTGCGATTTTCCAGGTCATTGTTGGTTGTTTAAGATAAGAACAAACGGCTGCGGGAGTCATTTGAAAATGCCCAGAGCAACCCGATTCGTCAAGCTTTCACCTCTTCATGAGAAATATGGTTATCGATGACAACATCGGCAATTTCACCCATGCA
>CAXMUM010000148.1:5047-5325 GCA_964196585.1 uncultured Opitutaceae bacterium | reverse complement strand
AAGTAATCGCCGGTATTCCCTTTAGGATAAAGGGGTGATGGTCACTTCCAAGCCATGGTTTATTGTCAATGCCTTTAGTGAATGCATAGGCTTTCAAACCTGTTGAGAATTTCTCTAGGAAAGGAATAAGTGAGTCAAAACCCATCGCATTGGCACCGATGGGATTACCAACCATGTCCATGTTGATCATAGCAAAGATATCATCATCGGGATGGGCTTCCATGTAAGCACGAGAACCGAATAACCCCCATTCTTCGCCGTTAAACCAGACAACCTCC
>CAXMUM010000148.1:0-5037 GCA_964196585.1 uncultured Opitutaceae bacterium | reverse complement strand
TTCTGGATGGATATTTTTCAATAACCGAATGATGTCAAAGGCCTGTGCAACTCCGAGGCCGTTATCAAGGGCACCTTGACCGAGGTCCCACGAATCGAAATGAGCTCCCACTACGATTTTTTTTTCAACTTTACCAGGAAGAGTAGCAACGAGGTTAGCAGTTGTGATTTCCTTTAAGTGAGATCGAGTCGTTAATTGGACACGGGGAGATATTCCTTGCTCAATCAGTCGTTGGAGCCAAAAGCCTTCTTCTTCGGTGATATTGTAGACGGGTATGGGGGCTGCGAGGCCAGCGTGGTTGGGAGTTCTAGCTAAAAGTTGCCCGCCGTTTTTTCGGTTGATGAGAAGAATGCCCTTGATGCCGTGTTTTTCGGAAAGGTTTTGAACCTCCGCTTGCGATAGTTTTATGTTTGGTGCGACGAGTCCTATTTTTCCTTTTGCGTCTTCTGGAAGGTCTTCATCTTTTCCTTTTCCTATATTGATGATATCGGCTTCAAAGGTTGGATGTGAGTCCACATAACCTAACGCAATAGCTCTCAATTTGCGCTTGATCGGATGTAGAAGAACGGCTTCGTCGTTTTGACGAACCCATCCTGGAATCGTGAAAGGTTCACGTCTTGTGGTAATACCGTTGAGCTCCAACTCTTTTTCGAGCATATCCATTGATAACTCATTGGACCTTGTTCCGGTCAGACGTGGGCCATACTCATTGGTCATCTTGCCGAGCAAGTCATATGACTGATTGTCCAAGAAAGCAGCCCCCAAAAGGCGCTCTCGAATCGATAAGTCGTCATTGGCAGGTAAGCTTGCCCAACCAAATAAGAGGGATAAAAGGACGCAAAAAAGGCTTCTTTTCATAGGTACGTGTAACAAAGGATGAAGGGTTTTCTTAAAGATAAGCCCCTTTGTTAAGCGCTGTTTCGTACATTGCCAAAACATTTTCTGTCGGAGAATTGTCTTGGAGCATATGAGTTGGCGAAAATGCGTAGCCTCCACCGGGCATCATGATATCCAGGATTTGCTCGATATCCGCTACCGTCTCCTCAACGCCGGAGTAGGCGACAGGACCGGCGGTCGAGATACATCCATGAAAGGAAAGTTGATTTCCGAAGGTTTCCTTTAAATAGGCTGGTTGCATGTTTGCGGCTTCAGGTTGGAGGGTGTCAACTACGGTTATTCCCATGTCGATAAGATCATTAAAGGACCAGCTGCTTGATCCGCAGGAATGCATCATCACGGGAATGTGAAAGCTCTGGGCTAGATCAACGAACTTTTGAAGATGGGGGCGAATTTGGCTGCGAAACATATCAACGCTGACCATGGGACCAATCTGTGTTCCCAGATCTTCTCCAATCCAGAGGAGATCGATGGCTCCATCGGCTTTGTAGAGAGAGTTTTTGAGAATTTCAAGTTGGATGCTGATGCGTCTCTCAATGAGAAGCTGAGTTTCCGGCTCTTCTGATGCGAGATCCATCAGAACCACCTCCATGTTTCTGAGCATACTGGTTGTGTTGATCAAATCACCCATTCCCGGATGCCCTATGGTGATATAGGAATCGGGAGACTTACTGATCTGCTCCAGAATGACATTATAATCAAAATCATCGGGATTGGGCATAGGCCAAGCTTCAATCTCTTCTACTGTGGCATTTTGTAGAGGGAAGTCACAGTAGTCCCAATATCCTCCACTTTTGTTCTCGACCCAGGTTCTTCGAATGCCCCACATATCGATCTTTCGATTTTCGACCCCTGGATGAAGTTGGGGGCCAATATAGGGAGCTTCGACATTCCTAAAATCGACGTTTAATCGTCTGAGCAGTGCTTCATCATCATCTTCAGCAAGCAGAAGATGTTGTTTCATACGGAGGTCGATTCCTGGATTGGCCAAATAATCGATTGGAATACGATCTGCTTCTTGGTGGGAATAGGTGCGTTTGACGCGTTCTTTGGAGGTCATTGTTTGCGAGTAGGTTGAAGTGGTTACGATTTGAGTGGAATCGAAATCAATGTCACCTTCGCGAACCTAGGGTCTAGTTAGCCAGCGATGGAGATGGAGGAAGTTAGTTACCTAATCTAGATGCTATGAGCTTTTGAATATTGGTGGCTGAGATTGTCTGTGAGTGTAGTTTCTTTTTTTTGGGATTTGACTACAATGAGAAAGACCTGAAAGAAATGGGTAAATAGCTGGATTTTTATGGCGAATATTACACCTCTTACCCCTGTTTCGTATCGAAACGTATCGTTTAGTGATGGCTTCTGGGCCAACCGAATCGAAAAAATCCGAAAGGTAACACTGCCGATCGAATATCGCGCTCTGGAGACGACAGGGCGAATTGATGCGTGGAAGCTTAAGTGGAAAAAAGGTGATCCGGAACCACATATTTTTTGGGACTCGGATTCAGCCAAGTGGATTGAAGCAGCTGCCTATTGCTTGGGAGCCCATGCCAATCCCAAATTGGAGAAACAGGTGGATGCTGTTATTGATTTGATTGAGAGGGCCCAAAAACCCGATGGGTACCTTAATATTTATTTTACCACAGTGGCAAAGGGGAAACGTTGGACTAATCTGGCATTTGCTCATGAGCTGTATTGTGCCGGGCATTTGATGGAGGCAGCAGTTGCCTATTTTGAAGCGACAGGAAAACGAAAGCTATTGGATGTGATGTGCCGATACACCGATTACATTGATTCTGTTTTTGGGGCTGAAAAAGGAAAAATACGTGGATATTCCGGACATCCGGAAATTGAGCTAGCCCTGGTGAAATTGTACCGAACCACAGGCGAATTACGTTATCTTAAACTAGCTGAATTTTTCGTCAATGAGAGAGGTGTTCAGCCCAACTATTTCAAAAAGGAAAATGAAAATGAACGGAGGGGAATGTACTTACCTCAAATTCTGGAACGAATTCAGAATATTCAGGCCCATAAACCCGTAAGAGAACAGAAAACGGCTGAAGGTCATTCTGTGCGTGCATGCTATCTTTACAGTGGGATGGTAGATGTCGCAATGGAGACACAAGATTCATCCCTTCTGAAGGCTTGCCGAAGGCTTTGGGATAATCTGACAGAAAGACGAATGTATGTGACGGGAGGAATTGGTTCTTCCCGTCATTTAGAAGAGTTTACCTTTGATTATGATCTGCCCAACGAAGAAGCGTATGCGGAAACCTGTGCGGCGATTTCATTGGTTTTCTTTGCGCATCGGATGCTTCAGGTGGAAAAGGAAAGTAAGTATGCTGATGTAATGGAGTTGGCACTTTACAATGGCGTCATCAGTGGTGTGTCTCAGGATGGAAAACGTTTTTTCTATGATAACCGTTTGATGGTTCATCCGGAACGGGTGAAGTTCGGGGGGCAGAAACCACTCGAACGTCAGAAGTGGTTTGGCTGCGCCTGTTGTCCTCCCAATATAGCTCGGTTACTGGCATCACTTGGACAATACATTTATTCGGTATCCAAAAAATCGATTTATGTTCATCTCTATGCAGCAGGAGAGGCAAAAGTGGATGTATCTGGGAAAGCAATTACGCTTAAACAGCAGACGAATTATCCGTGGGAAGGCTCTGTTGTGCTGACGATTGATCCCGAAGCTGAGGCGATTTTTGAGATGGCCTTACGTTTGCCTGCTTGGTGCCAGAAGGCTTCTGTGAAGGTGAATGGGAAACGATTCGTAGTGAAGGGGAATGTAAAAAAGGGCTATTTAAGGATTTCTCGTTCCTGGAAAAAGGGAGATCAAGTCGAACTCGATCTGGAAATGCCGATTGAGCGAATTGAGTCTCATCCAACAGTCAGGCATAATTGTGGTATGATCGCCCTGAAGAGGGGACCTTTGGTATATTGCATCGAAGAAGTAGATAACGGTGCCGATATAGCAGATTTACGTTTACCGCGAAAGAGCCGTTTTTCTCTTGTACCGAAGAAAATTTTGGACGAAAAGGTGCCGTTTGTAACAGCGACAGGATACCGGAGAGAGAAGAAAGGTTGGACGGGGAAGTTATATGAGCCGATTCAAACACCTTTACATGAAGTTCGTATAAAGGCAGTCCCTTATTTCCTATGGAACAACAGAGGAAATGGTGAAATGAGAGTTTGGATAACTGATTCGAGATAAATTACCACAAAGTATACTGAAACAATAGAGATCTTGAGTCTTACGAAACTGTCTAGTCGATGAGTTCTCGTAGATTGGATAGAACTCTGTTTGGATGAACCTGGCTAGCTCCAAGATCCTCTTTGGCTGTACTTCCGGTCAAGACAAGTGCTGTTTGGCAGCCTGCGTTTTGACCTCCGGCAATATCGGTATCAAGTCTGTCACCGATCATGGTCAAGTTTTCCAATGAGATTCTCAAATGGTGTGCAGCCATTTGGAAGAGCGAAGGTTCCGGTTTTCCCATTAATAGGGGACTTCGGCCTGAATATTTTTCAAGGCCAGCTAAAATGAACCCACATTCTGGAGCAGGGCCGTCGTCGATGGGGTAGGAGATGTCGGGATTTGTGGCAACAAATGGAATGTCTTTTTTGAGCAGTCGATAGGCGACGGCTATTTCTTTCAGATCAAGGGCTCTATCCATTCCGACAACCAAGCATTCGGCTTCAGTTGGATGGTTTTTTATCTGTGCGGCAGCGAGAGGTTCTTTGAGCCCTTCTTCCCCAATAGCAAAAACCGTTTTTATCTTTCGTTGTGTCAGCCATTCGACGGCTGCAGTCGAAGAGGTGTAAATTTGCTCGGGCGAAATATTTAGGCCGAGTTTTTGTACCTTCTCAGAAAGAAACTTGGTTGTGTAACAAGAATGATTGGTCAGGCAGAGAAAGGGAATACGATCCCTTTGAAGAAATTCGATGAATTCAGCAGCTCCATCGATGGGTTGTGTTCCTCGATAGAGAACCCCATCCATGTCTAAAAGATATCCTTGCATTGTTATTTATGTGAAATGGTTTCGATAGGACTAAAGTGATGATTAGCTAAGGTGAGAGTCGAGAGCATTTCTTCTTATTCATGTGTTAGAGAATGCTTATCATTTGACAATTATCATTACT
>CAXMUM010000147.1:0-5337 GCA_964196585.1 uncultured Opitutaceae bacterium | reverse complement strand
ATACACAGCCCTTCGATTTCATTTATTCGTTTCTTTGATATCGATACTGGTTGTTTGGTAGTGACGAAGACTGAGGCCGGAGGAGCTATTTACGAGGCAGGCGAAATCATGGTTGAGGGTATTCGTTTCCCGAAGAAGATCATTACTGTGGTCGATGGGTCGAGTAGTACGATAGAGTTTGACCGGATTACGTTGAATGAAACGTTCGATGAAGATTTCTTCAATGTACCAATGTTCTCTTCGAGAAAGTCTCCTTGACCGCCTGTGTTTGGGATTAATGTCAAAAGGAAAAATATAGGGATCATCTTTTGGGATTGAAGGGAGCGCCTTGTTTTTATCATAAGAGAGGTGCTCAGGCTGATTTGCCTCAGACAAAATTTGGATACATGAAAAAGATTTTATTTTCATCTAGTAGTTTTTGGAAGACCCTCAAAGCATTTTGTGCGGCTGCGGAGGTTCCTTCTGCCTTACGTAGCAATGTTTCGACGATTATTGAAGAAGTTCGATCTGACGGGGACAAGGCGGTCCGAAAGTTTGTTAAGAAATTTGACCGGGTTGATCTGAAACCTGCTCACTTTCAGGTTTCATCTGAGGAGTTGGAGGGGGCTGCACGTCGATTGAATGAATCGTCGAGGGCGGCTATCCGAGAGTCATTGAAATGTGTAGGAAATTTTCACAAAGAATGTCTACCAAAAGATTGGACAACTCGAAATGTACATGGGGCTCGAGTAGGAGAGAATTTTTACCCCTTGCAAAGGGTCGGTATTTATATCCCGAAAGGATTAGTTTCCACAGTTGTCATGACTTGTGGATTGGCGCGTATTGCCAAAGTTCCTGAAATCGCCGTTTTCACTCCCTGTGATGAAAAGGGGAATGTAAGTGATGGCGTTCTGGGAGCTTTACATCTGGCGGGTGTAAAAGAAGTCTATCGTATAGGGGGAATTCAAGCAGTGGCGGCGATGGCTTATGGCACAACTTCGATCAAACCGGTTCTAAAAATATTTGGCCCCGGCAATGCGTACGTGGTGGAGGCGAAGCGTCAGGTTTATGGCCGAGTAGGGGTCGACTTGTTGCCTGGACCTAGCGAAGTCATGGTTATAGCGGACGATTCAGCAGACGCTTCGTTTATAGCAGCAGATCTCCTCGCTCAGGCTGAACATGGCTCAGGGCGGGAAAAAATTTATTTTGTCGGACTTTCAGAATCGATTGTGAACAAGGTATCTAATTGCCTTCGGGGACAATTGAAGACGTTGCCGAGAAAATCCCTTATCTCATCTGTTCTGAAGAATGGATTTCTGACAGTAATAGTGGATTCATTGGAAGAGGCTGCAGAGGTGGCTAATTGCGTTGCCCCGGAGCACTTGGAGTTGGGAGTTGCACAAAAGGGTCAGAAAGTTCTGATGCGGCTGATTAGTACTGCGGGTGCGATCATGCAGGGTAAGTGGTCAGCTACAGCATTGGGGGATTTTACAGCTGGTCCGAGTCACGAGTTGCCGACTGGAGGTGCAGGAAGGTTCTCCAGTGGTTTGCGTGTGGAAGATTTTATGCGTCGTTCGAGCGTGATTCGTTATGATAAAGCGAGCCTCCTTAAAGCAGCCTCGGTTGTCAGCGCATTTAGCAAGCTTGAAGATCTGGAAGCGCATGGGCGATCTGTCGAAATCCGTTTTGGAAAAAATGAGTGAGGTAAGAATATCAGATTTGGTGCAGCCTCATATCCGTAAGCTCCAAGCGTATACGCCTGGACATCAACCGAACGGTGAGGGATGGATCAAGCTCAACACCAATGAAAATCCTTATCCTCCCAGCCCAAAGGTTACAGAAGCGATAAAGGGACTGGATGGCAGTACCCTGCGGCTTTATCCTGACCCAGAAAGTTCTCGATTGAGAGAGGCGGTTGCGGCCCTTCATTCGTTGAGCTCGAAACAGGTGATCATTGGAAATGGTTCGGATGATATTCTGAATCTGTTTATTCGAGCATTTGGCGGAGTTGGAGGAGAAGTGGGGTTGAGCTTTCCCAGCTATTCGTTATATCCTGTTTTGGTTGGAATCGAAAATGGAAAGACTGAGGTAATCGAATTTCAGCGGGAGATGGCTCTGCCGGTTGAGAGGATCAAAAATTGTCCCTCAGGATTGTTTTTGTTAACCTCCCCGAATGCACCAACCGGAGTCGGGTTTGGGAATGAAGAGATCGAAAAGATTCTGAAAATTCATTCAGGTCTTCTGGTCGCAGATGAAGCATATGCAGACTTCGCTGATGAAAGTGCGGTGGAGTTGCTCGAGCGTTACCCTCGATTGGTCATTACGAGAACCTTTTCAAAATCATATAGTCTGGCGGGAATCAGAGTGGGCTATGCATTGGCGGCACCAGAAACCATAAGTTTTCTCGATCGAGTTCGGGATAGCTACAATGTCAGTCGCCTTTCTCAGACTGCAGCGCTCGCTGCGATTGAGGATCAGACCTATTTTCAAAACACTGTCGCCAAGGTAAAACAAACCCGAGACAAGTATCAGGTGAAGTTTCAGGAGATGGGTTGGTTTGTTTATCCTTCTCAGACAAATTTCTTTTTTCTAGAACCGAAAAATGCAAAAGGTGAAGCCAATGAAGAGGTGGCTAAATCGTTGTTTGACCACCTGTATTCCAACAAAATCCTGGTCCGGCACTTCGGGAGTCACGTCTTGACCTCTTCTTTTTTGAGGATCACTGTGGGCACAGAATCTGAAATGCTGGCTCTCAGCGAGGTAATAAATTCATGGCAAACGACCGTATAGCATCTGTCAGCCGCAAGACTGCGGAAACTAAAATATCTCTCCAAATTGATCTGGATGGACCAGGTGAATCGTCGATTCAAACAGGTATCCCTTTTTTTGATCATTTGCTCGAGCTTTTTGCCAGACATGGCCTCTTTGCTCTGAAAGTAGAGGCGAAAGGTGATCTTGGAGTTGATTATCATCACACTGTTGAGGATGTTGGGCTTGTCTTGGGTGAAGCTATTAAAAAAGCGCTTGGGGAGAAGCTTGGTATTCGGCGTTATGGGTTTTTCATTTTACCGATGGACGAATGTTTGGCTCGGATTGCAGTCGATTTGGGCAACCGGCCTTTACTCGTTTACAGTGTAGAGGTGAAGAGTTCCTATGTACGTGATTTCAACATATTGTTGATCAAAGAATTCTGCCGGGCATTGGCCAACAGCCTGGGAGCGAATCTCCATGTGAACCTTGAGTATGGAGAAGAGCCTCACCATGCCGTTGAATGCGTTATGAAGTGTCTTGGACGTGCGATAGATCATGCCAGTCAGATAGATCCGAGGACGAGCGGAGAACTGCCGTCGACCAAAGGTTTGTTGACCTGAGTTTTTTCATAAGCGAAACAGTATCTGCTTTTGGTGGATACAAAGTTTGCCGGAGGACTAGAAATGGCTCCAAAAATTGCATTAATTAATTACGGGATGGGTAACCTCAAAAGTGTTTCGAAGGCTCTTGAGTCTGTCGGTGCACAGGTTGAGATCGTCACTGATGGTTCTGGCTTTGATGGAGCCGATGGAGTCGTTCTGCCTGGAGTAGGTGCTTTGGGTGATTGTGTTGGACCATTAAGGTCGGCTGGGCTGGACACCTCAATCCGTGAATGGATTGGATCTGACCAGCCTTTTCTGGGAGTTTGCCTTGGCCTGCAGGCATTGTTTGAAACCTCCGAAGAAGGAGAGGTTTCTGGGCTTGGTATTTTTCCAGGTAAGGTTGTTCGTTTTGATCGGCCAAAGGAATATAAGATTCCTCACATGGGTTGGAATCAGGTCAGTTTTGAGCAGAAAGACAGCCCTCTTTGCGAAGGGCTGGTCTCTGGAGAAGATCAATTCTACTTCGTTCACAGTTACTATGTTGTTCCAGAGGATCCAGAGTTAATTCTGGGAACGACCGATTATGGAGGTCGCTTTGTCAGCGCCATAGGACGCGGAAAATGCTTTGCTACGCAGTTTCACCCAGAGAAAAGCCAGGGGAAAGGCCTTCAGCTTTACCGCAATTTTGTGGAGCTCTGCTCATGAGTTTAGATTAAGATACTTATTAGGTCCCTTGATTTGGTGGGAGAGAAGGATCATTTTCCGCATGTTAAAGAGCACATCCTCTTTACAACACCTAAACTTCCACTCAAAGTATCTAGTTTGAGTGATTAGCGGTCTTAATCGGCCGGGTGGCCGATTCTTGTTCTTCATTCGCTCAGATCCCCCTCCAGATTTTTTGATTATGTCGAACGATGCCATTTTAAAGATAAAAGATAAGGAATATTCTCTTCCAATGATTGTTGGTTCGGAAGGTGAAACAGCTGTCGATACGAGAAAGCTCCGTAGCCAAAGTGGTTGTATTACCTATGATGAGGGATACGGAAACACCGGTTCTTGCCAAAGCGATGTCACCTATATTGATGGGGAGCAGGGGATTCTTCGTTACCGAGGTTATCCGATCGATCAGTTAGCGCTCGACTCGGATTTTATCGAGACAGCATTCCTCATTATATATGGAGATCTGCCGACATCTGAGCAAAGGGCCGTTTTTGCAAAATCACTGAATGAGAATGCCAGTATCCATGCTCGCATGTTGCATCTGTTTGAAGGTTATCCTCGTGATGCCCATCCAATGGCCATTCTCAGCGCCATGGTGAATTCTCTCGGATGCTATGATCCGCATCTTGCGACCAATGATCATAAACGTGACCTGGAAAACTTTTCAGATGCTGCTGCTATTGCTATTTCCAAAGTGAGGACGATTGCAGCCGTTTCCTATCGTATGAGCCAAGGGCTTCCGATCATATTTCCCAAAGCAGAGCTTCCCTATTGTGATAATTTTATGCACATGATGTTTTCAGATCCATATAGGGAGTATCTAGCAACTCCAGAAGTATCACATGCTTTGAATCTAATTTTACTGCTTCATGCTGATCATGAGCAAAATTGCAGCACCTCTACGGTGAGAATGGTTGCGTCAAGTGGAGCCAATTTATTTGCGTCCACTGCTGCCGGAATATGTGCACTTTGGGGACCTCTTCATGGTGGAGCCAACATGGCAGTTATCCAAATGTTGGAGAGTATTCATGCGGAAGGAGATGATGGATCTCGCTTTATTGAGGCTGCTAAATCAGGGAAAGGCGGAAAGCGATTGATGGGATTTGGCCATCGAGTTTACAAGAATTTTGATCCACGTGCTAAAATCATCGGGCAGGCTTGTGAGAAGCTCCTGGATAGCTTGGGCATTGAAGATCCCTGTCTCGACATTGCTCGTCATCTGGAGAGTGCTGCATTGAAGGATGATTATTTTATTGAACGAAAGCTTTATCCTAATGTGGATTTC
>CAXMUM010000146.1:0-5345 GCA_964196585.1 uncultured Opitutaceae bacterium | reverse complement strand
CTCCGGCACTGGCTACCTGAACATCACTCTTACTGATTGCACCGACATCACTATGCACAACATTAAGAGAAACTTTACTGCTTTCAATATCACCCAAAACCGAAATCACTGCTTCAACTGATCCAAAAACATCCCCCTTAACCACAATCTGAAGAGCTCTCTTTTTAGTCGCAGCCATTGCTTCAAACAGTGTTTCGACCGTACCGGGAACACTTTCTACAGGTTCATCTGGAACGACTGTTCTGGACTCAATCGTCCGACCTTCGACGATCTTCTTTGCTTCACGATCATTCTTAACAGTCTCAAAAACAGCTCCACATTCAGGGGCACCTGACCAACCGATGATACGAACAGGGAACGAAGGAGTCGCTTCTTTCACAGGCTTTCCTTCATCATCAAACATAGCCTTAACCTTTGTATAATGAAGGCCACAAACGAGAGAATCTCCGGATTTCAAAGTGCCTGATTGCACAATCACTGTAGCTGTCGGTCCACGACCCACTTCCATTTGTGATTCGATCACGATACCTGAGCTTTTCTTTTTTGGGTTCGCCTTAAGTTCAAGAACATCTGCCTGAAGAAGAATCATTTCCAACAAATTATCGATTCCATCACCATTAAGAGCAGAAATCTCCACAGTAATCGTTCCACCACCCCAGTCCTCGGGCAATAAATCACGCTCCTGCATCTGAGTTTTCACCCTCTCAACGTTAGCACCCTTTGTGTCAATTTTGTTAATAGCTATGATAGGCGTTACATCGGCATTCCGAATATAGAGCAACGCCTCATCTGTCTGAGGCATAAATCCATCATCCGCTGCAACAATCAAAATCGCGATATCTGTCACGTTCGCTCCACGTGCCCGCATCTTATTGAAAGCGGCATGGCCAGGTGTATCCAAAAATGTTATCAGCTTATCATGAGCCTTTATCTGATAAGCTCCAATATGCTGTGTAATTCCACCAGCCTCATCCTTTACCACATTGGTGGATCGAATCTTATCTAACAGAGAAGTCTTTCCATGGTCCACATGTCCTAAGATACAGACAACAGGAGGGCGAGGCTCCATCAAGAGGCTCTCATCTACTTCCTTCTTTTCAACCTTCTTCTCAACCTTGGCTTGTGCAGCTTGAGCATCACCACGATGCCGCACGTCCAATAGGATGCCATGGCGTTCAGCTACCTGGCTGGCCACTGTCTCTTCGATACTTTGATTCATCGAAGCAAAAATCCCCATCTCCATCAACTCAGAGATAAGCTTGAAAGGTTTCACACCAATAGCAGTCGCGAATTCACGAACAACGATAGGAGGTTTTACTTGAACAGTCCGAATATCATCCCCTTCCAATGAAGCAGCCGTTTCCGGAGATTCGTCTCCTTCTGCTGCCTTATCAACCGGATTTAAAGGAGCCGGTGGGCGCAATCCAATTGGTGGAGGTGGTGGTGGAGATGATGGTCCCGGATTTTTAGGAGAAACTGCCGTTGGACTCTGTGGAATAGAAACAGGTGGAGGTCCAAATGAACTGGGCTTAGGAGGTATAGGAGCCGGAGGCTTGGCAATCGGAGGTGGAGCCGACGGCTTCGGCCGAGATGCTTCAAGCTTTTCTTCTCTCTCATCGGCCACTTGCTCTGCCGATTTCACAAAGACACCAGGAGGAAGGGATGAAGGGGCATTTTCCTTCATCGATTCATCTTTTTTAGCCACAGCATCGTTTTCTGCAACAGATGAGGCCTTTTCACTTTCTTTTTTTGAGGCAAATTCCTCTACCAACGAATCAGCAGAAATATTATCAATCGAACTAGAAGCGCTCGTCACATTGAACCCTCTCTCCGTCAGTATGGAAAGCAGCTCTTTGCTTGCTATTCCGGTCTTTTTAGAAAGCTGGTGAATTCGAACACTCATTTAGTAAAATGCAAAAGGGCGATAATCGTAAAATCGTCGGTCTATTTCTATTAATTTAAAAGTTTTATGATGAGGTTTTTTGGGATGCGATAAATCCTCTTATTTTTCCAATTACTTCAGAAGCCTCTTCGCTGGAAAAGCCAGCATCCACTAAGTCCTCAGCCTCAACGCCATCAAAGGCATCTGCGCTGATCAAACCGATACCTACCAACTTCTCAGCAGTCGCATCATCAATACCAGGTATCTGATTCAGGCCATGAATCGCTTTCTTCATCTTGCCTTCAATACTCAAATCCCCTGATTCCTGTTTAACGATATCGATCTTCCAACCAATCAACCTTGAAGTCAGACGTGCATTCTGCCCTTTCCGACCAATCGCTATCGCAAGATCGTCCTCAGAAACCTCCAAGGTAATCCTCCGGCTCCGGTCATCAATCGTGATGCTTCTTGGAATAGCCGGTTTAAAAGCTTCCGTTATCATCTCTTTGGGATCTTCGAAATACCGAATGATATCAATCTTCTCTCCGCTGAGCTCCCTAACGATTGTCTTCACACGCGCTCCTCTCGCTCCCACACAGGCACCCACAGGGTCTACCTTGGGATCCCTTGAAGAAACAGCGATTTTCGTCCGGTAACCTGGTTCACGTGCAAAAGCTTCAATCTTGACAGTGCCATCAGTAATCTCAGTTACCTCGAAATCAAAAAGACGGCGGACAAACTTACTACTTGAACGACTCAAAATAAGCTCTGGGCCACGATTGGTTGATTCGATCGCCAGCAACAGGCAGCGAATTCGCTCACCTGGCGCATAATCTTCTCCCATCACCTGCTCTCGCGAAGGTAGGATAGCCTCGGCCTTTCCTAAATCGATAAACAAATCTCCTCTCTCACGGCGGCGAACTGTTCCGGAGACAACGTCCCCAACAGTATCTTTATAATCATCATAAATTCGCTCTTTTTCAAACTGGCGAATTTTCTGCATAATTGCCTGGCGGGCTGTCTGAGCAGCTATGCGCCCCAGAAATGCGGGATCAATTTCTTTCTCTACCGTATCTCCAACCTGAGCACCAGGCTGTATCTTTTGGGCCTTCTCAACATGAATCTCGAGACTCTGATCGCTCACAGAATCAACTACTTGCAAGATTGCCCACGCACTCAATCCACCATTTTTGGGATTGATATCTATCTTTAGCTCTTGCCCAGAATTGATGCCTTTAGAGGCAGCGTTCTTGATAGCAGCAACAATCGTTGCTATCATATCTGGACGACTGATCCCCTTTTCGCGCTCCATGTATTCTAGGGCCGATAGGATTTCACTACTCATTAGTTACTAAATAAAATTTGAAGAAAAAAAAAGCGGGGCAGAAGACCCACTTTCCATAAAAGGTTATGAAGAGAAAAGGAGAATAAATTTTTCCCGGAACAAAATGTCAAGCACCCTCCCGCATTACAGCGGTTTATTCCTCTAGCAGAGTCTTCTAAACCGGTTCTCCTTCTTGGGTAACGACCTTTCCTTTGTTAAAATCGCTCCGCAACCAAATCCTCTGCAAGACCAATTCGCTCACATGGAAGGGCCCATACAGCCCTTGAAACTCCGCTACCTCCCTTTTCATAACCTCTTTATCTTGAGGGAATGGTTCTAAAGATCAATTCGATTTCCCCACTCTTCTTTTACCTGATTACTTATTTTGCTCACCCTGGCAGTCTGTTTCACACGGCACCTCTGAATCCAACGATCCAATTCATCGGGGGACATGGTCATTCCACCAGATGATTCAACCGTCATTCTCTCGTGGTTGTCTTGTGTAACCACCAAAAAATCCACAGGGTTCTTCGACTGACCGACCATCTGTTCTATCAGATCATCCGCGGTCATCCCTTCAGGTGTATATAAGAGAGAGAAAGTCAGCAATTTTGATGGCCGCTCCACGGTTATCTCCTCCCCTTTGCCATCAAAGACCAGACTCACTCGGATCTCCTCACAATCATGTATCACCTGCGCCGCTTCAGTAAGACGCCCTATGGCAACATCGATTTCTCCAGCGATCCTCTTTGATGAAAACCACTTCCAGGCGTGTATAACGTTATACCCGTCGATTAAAAGATGGCGTTGAAAAGCAGTGATAATAGGGTGAGTCAAAAGCGAAGATCAAAAGGTTGTACTCGATCAAGCCTCAAGCTTGATTTTATACAACAAAGGAATCTATCCCTTTTTCTTCTTTCTTAATACCTCCAAAATAAGGCACATATGAAAATCGGGATCATCGGCACTGGAAATGTTGCCACATCAAATTACCTGCCCTTTCTAGCAAAACAAGAAGATGTCGACCTCTTCTACTATTCGCGAACCACACAAAAAGCCCAGGATTGCGTAGATCGCTTCGGAGGTACCATAGCTGAATCTCTAGAAGCTCTCGTATCCCAAGGTCCTGATAGCGTTTTTATCCTTACCCGAGAGATGCAACGAGCCCAGGTTCTTGAACAACTGCTTCCTTTGAGCCCCAAAAGAGTCTTCTGCGAAAAACCACTGATTGCAGCGATCTCGCAGTCTCAAGTAAACGAAGAGGACTATTATCATGCAGAGACCCTGGTCAAACTGGCGCACAAAAACAGCGTCGAAATGGCCATGATGTTCAATTACCGAACCTTCGACCATGTCCAAAAAGCAAAACAAATCGTAGCTGATCGCGCTTTTGGTCCTCTGCAACAAATAAGCACTGTCACCAACTACGCCTGCTGGAGCCATTGCATTGATCTCATCCTCGAATTCGGTGGACCTCTTGAAACGATCTTTACC
Organism: uncultured Opitutaceae bacterium; assembly: GCA_964196585.1. Lineage (GTDB taxonomy): Bacteria > Verrucomicrobiota > Verrucomicrobiia > Opitutales > Opitutaceae > NORP342. The sequence goes on along the minus strand of CAXMUM010000146.1, from coordinate 645 downwards.
ATGCCAGGATCAACCGCTCTCGGCGAAGGGGAATTTAAAGATAAAGATGTTTCCGCTACATTGCGGTTCGAGTCGGGCGCTGTAGGTACTTTGATTGGTACGTATGGAACTGATTTCCAGTCCCCCCTCTTTCATATTCAAATGAACTTTCAGGGAGGTTCTCTTCATCTGCGAGATCTTGACGGACAATTGACGATCTTTGACTATACGAGTCGAAGCGAAGAACGCTTCAGCCTGAATCACAGTTGGTCGCGCTGGGAACAATATGACGCTTCCTTTCAAAAAGCCATCGGCGCCTACCTTGAAAGTATTCGCAATCAACAACCTCCTCCCGTTCCAATTGAAGCCGGCTTGAGAGAATTACTCTTTGAAGCCGCGTTGAGACGTTCCTCAAAACAAAATACTCCGGTTCAGGTCACCCACGATCTGAGCACTCAAAAGGTAACCCTTTGAAGGTTTCATCAATCATTTAAGATCGAAAAAAAGAGCCTGCCATCAAAGGCAGGCTCAAAAATGGCGGAAGGGGAGGGATTCGAACCCCCGAGACCTTTCGGCCTAACGGTTTTCAAGACCGCCGCGATCGACCACTCTGCCACCCTTCCGTTTGATTTCTGCGATTCGCTCGTTCGCTGAAGATGCGTAGAG
>CAXMUM010000145.1:0-5361 GCA_964196585.1 uncultured Opitutaceae bacterium | reverse complement strand
CAGAAAACCTAACGAATTTATATAGATATATGGAATCACCTTCATCTGTCCCAACAGTTCCTGGGTTGAATCAGGAATACCTAAATCAAGTGAGCCAGCATCCTCATGTATTGCGCTGCTTAAAAAACCGTCAACTGGTTGCGACGAATCCATATCGGCCGCTTTATCATATGTCGGCGCCGGATAACCTGATCCACGATCCCAATGGACTTTGCCAGTGGAAGGGGTGTTATCATCTCTTTTTTCAATATTATAAAGAAATGGGGCCAGGATCAACGTCGCTTCTCTGTTGGGGACATGCTTACAGTGAGGACCTCATTCACTGGAAAGATCTACCGGTTGCGATCCATCCGACGGTTGATGAAAGATGTTTTAGCGGGCAGACCTTGGTGGAAGAGGATAGGGTGATCGCCATGTATCATGGGACAACGGCGGGCAATATGATTGCGACAGCGGATGATCCTCTTCTGCTTGAGTGGAAGACGCATCCGGAAAATCCGGTTATCCCCATGCATACGGAAGAGTCGCCTTATCATGTCTTTGATCCCTGTATCTGGAAAGAGGCAGACGGTTATTACTATTCTCTTAGCGGTGGAGGTGATAGGAGCATCGATTGTGTGGGCGAAATGAATATCTTTCGCTCAAGGGATTTATCCGCATGGGAATGGCTTGGCCCCATGTATTCGGATGCAATTTTGGCCGAACGAGGCGAAGATATGGCTGTGCCGAATTTCTGGCCCATTGGAAATGGAAAACACCTGTTGCTCTGCTTCAGTCATAAGCGTGCGGGACGGGGTTATGTCGGAACCTTTGATCCTGAAACAGTTCGCTTTGAGGCGGACTATCATTTTCGAGCGAATTATGGTCCCTTAAGCCATGCAGGAATTCATGCGCCTTCGGCTACGATTGATGATAAAGGCCGCTACATAGGTATCTTCAATATGAAGGAAGCCAAAGGGTTGAAGGAAACGAAAGGGCTGAAACATGAAGGATGGGATGGCGTGATGAGTTTACCTCGAGTGTACTCTTTGGCAGAGGACAACTCGCTTATGGTTGAGCCTGTTGCGGAGGTTGAGGCTTTGCGTTTCGATCATCAAAGGCTTGATGTAATCTCCATTCCTGCTGATGATGAAAGAGTGCTTCCAAATGTAGGTGGTAAGGCTATCGAACTAAAAGCTGTGCTTCGGCCAGGCAGCGCTGAGGAAGTTGGTCTCAAGGTTCTTCAATCCCCGGATGATAGTGAATATACGGTGATCCGGTTTTCATCAGAACAAAAACTTTCGATTGATACTGAACATTCATCACTGAATAGGGATATCGAGGAAAGGCTTCCCGAAACGGGCCTATTGACTCTGGCTAACGAAGAACAACTCGAGCTACGTGTTTTTGTTGATTGCAGCATTGTCGAAGTCTTTGCCAATGGGCGGCAATGCCTTTGTGTTCGGGTCTATCCGACACACGAGAGTAGTCGTGGCATATCAGTGTTCAGTAAAGGTGGAGAGGCCGAGCTTCTGAGCTTTGATATTTGGCAGATGCATTCCGTCTGGCCTGAACTGAAAGATAAAGAAAGACTGATTGAAGATTCTGTAGATCATGTCTGAAAATCTTCGACAAAAAGTTCTTAAAGAAGGCTCCGTAAATCCGAGATGAAGACTTGTCGTTTTCCGGATGGGCAGGCATTGAAAGCGATGCGTGTGAAAGTCTTATCCCATGCTGGGTGAGGGTCGACGCGCAGCTCTTTTTTGGGTCCGTTAAAATCGGGCAAGCTCTTGATGCGAAGGAGTTGATGCTCTGTCTGTTTTTCCAAATCAATCCAGCGAAGAGGTGTAGTGCCATCCGGATAGGCGAGTGATTCGTGGGCATAGACGTCGGTTATGATATGACGTTCATTTGGGTGCAGGGTAGGATGCCCTGACCCGGGGATCGTCTCGCTGAGGACTCGTAGATCTGAACCATCGTATCGAACGCTGATAAGCTCAAGTCTCTCTCCAGTTGGCTTTAGATTCATGGTGATCTCCTCCCCATTGGGATGCCAGTTGGGATGGTGACCACCTTTGGACCAAATAGAATCGGGAACGGCTACACGGATATCAGTTCCATCTGATTTCAGGGTGATGACGTTGTTGAATAATGGTTTTGTTTTATCGTGGGGGCACCATCGGAAAACATACATCAAGCGGGTTCCCTGAGGATTCCATTTTATATGGAAGCCGTAGAAATCACCCTCAGTATATTTATCTTTGGAAAAGGAAGGGATGGCTGATTCAAAAATCTCTGCATTGGAGACAAGTAAGGTTTTCTTCCCGGTATCCGTGTTTGTAATGTAAATACCATCATCGGGAGAAGCGCCGTGGTTTAAGGGAATTTTTTCTGGAGGGACAATCACGCCATAACCTGATTGGGCCAGCCGGGTTCGCAGGAGGCAGGGACTGGCCAGCTGATTCCCATCGGGAGAGACCATGTAAACGGTTCCATCGAGTTTTTTGCTCTGTCCGCTGATGGGGTCGAGCTTGGTGGAGTTTGGGGTCCAGGTTTCTGGATCGAGATCGTTGAAATAAAGACTGGAATCATCTCTGCCCCATTGAACTTGAGCTCCAAGTTGGGTGTCCCATCCTCGAGTTTCGGCAATGATTTTGTTTTCTCCGGTCTGAAGATTAACTAAAAGGATCGTTGCGACATCTCCAGGGTTTGGAAGTCGGTCTTCAAAGGGAAATTGTGTGAGGGCAAGATATTTACCGGAGGGACTGATGGGGGAGGTGTCAAAGAAGCGATGGATGGCTCCGGTCAGATCCGGCGTCACGCAATAGGTGGGGACGATGGGATTGAAGTCGGTATATTGGGGAAAAGAGAAGGAAAGATCAGGTAACATTAGATGCTTTCTGCTATTTTTATTAACACTTTTTAAACTCTTCTCAATGGCTTAAAAGTTTTCTTAATTCAGCAATTCAGCAATAGTTTGGTGGATCTGATCTTCTGTCTTGTCTTCCATCGGTCCTGAATTGCCAATAATCTGGATATTGGTGAGGACTTCATAACCACCTTCACTTAATTGTCGTTCGCTACAGACATAACCAACAATTTCGTTACTGTATCCAATCGGCCATACATTTTGGAAACGACTTCCCTGTTCCTTGACTAAGCGAAGGCCGTGTTCGACAGACATTTCGCCTGCCATGGCCACCATGGCCAATGTTTTACCAAATTGAATGGTTTGTAGCTCAAATGGCAGATCGGTGTCGGGTGTTTCTCCTTGGCCGATCGTTGCCAGATGTTTTTTTGCCCAGTTGGCGTAGAAGTGGTTCTCATCTTCGAGGAAGGCTTCATATCCCTCGCGAGGTAAAACGGTAGTTTTTAAACAAATCTTGCGACTGGTGATCTTGATTTCACCTTCAATCGTATCGAGAGAGTTAAACTTAACAGCGTTGGCAACGCCATGTGCGAGTTGATTTCCAAATTGATGAATTTCGTCGATGGGGTATTGAGGATATTCTTCGCATTCCGGATCGACCCTGTAAGGTTTTTGATCGCCGGCACATCCCTGGATAAAGGCAGCCGTGCAGCCGAGGTGTTCCTCGACTTCAAGCGCCGCAAACCCGGCATAATCACCACCGATTTCCAGGATGGCGCCACTTGCGGTAGGGTGACAGGCATAACTAAAGAGTAGGTGCTGGAGTTTTCCGGCTTCATTTTCGAAAAGGAGCACAGGGACAGTATGGTCGTGAGGTCCATCCAAGGTTGGCATCCATTCAACTTTTCCTTCCCCATCGGGCCTGCGTCGGCAATGGGCAAATCCGCACCATCCTGTGGTGTAGCGAAGCCGGGTAGGGGCTTGTGCTTCGACAGCCGTTTTGGCTGCCTGAGCGATGCGCACAAAAACAGACTCTAAAAAGTGTTCGTCGATTCCACCAATGCGGGCTTTGTCAACGTTTTGGCGCATGGGAGGCCCACAGTGTGTGTGGGTTCCACAAAGAAGGACTTGATCATTGGGAACGCCTGTAGCGGCCGTGATGAGTTCGCGGACGTGGTCGGTATTGTCATAGAACCCAAGCCACTCAATTGAGACGATGATCGTCTGTTTCTGGCTACCACAGTCGGTAATGGCCGTGATAATGCAGCGCAGTGGAAGGTAGACGTTAGTCGAATCTTCTGTTCGATGGCCGTATCCTGCGAGTTTTGAACCGACTGGCGGGGTTACATCAATGATGGAGACACCAGATAAATAGGGGAGGTCAGACTGACTCATGTAGATGGGGATCTGAGGTTATAATTAAAAAGAAAGTGAGCTTTTTGGACTCACATTCTTTTTTTCAGATATTTCCCCAAGGAGCAATCTCTTAAGCTCTTTTAAAAGTAACTCTCATGGATTGGATGAGTTTTTATAAGAGGGTGTGGCTTCCTCAAATTCGGTAGAATTGTTTAGCTACTGGAGTCGGGTATGACTTTCGCTTCGGCGCCTTTGAGAACAAGAACCTTATCCCCGTGGCTGAGCTTTGGTTCGGCTCCCTGAACGACGGTTAAAACGTGACCTGATTTAGTTTCAACAATGTACTCGTAGGCGGTGTAAGAAGTAACAGCTCTCTCGATTTCTCCTCCTGCAATCCCACCGATGATCAAACCAGCGGCACCGCCTAGCCGATGGGCATCGCGGCCGCTGCCCACTGTAGAACCAGCTGAAGCTCCTGCTATGGAACCAATCACTTTTCCATATCGAACGGTTCCATCGATCGTAATCGTTCGGATGCCAACGATGGTTCCTTTTTCAACGCCGCCAACTCGACCGACACTCCTGGGTGAATACACATTTCCGGAGCCTTTGGAGGTACACCCAACAGTAACTAAGAGGGAGGCGATGAGAGCAGAGGTGATAAGTATTCTGATATTCATGATTGTGCTGGGCTAAGGTTGGTTGGATCTATTTTGATGATACTAAAGACGCTGGAGAGCCTTGTTTTGTTTCACATATTTTTCGTTCGAGGAATTTTTTTTTGAAAGGAGAGAAATGTGCTCTCGCCTAGTGGGTGATTAGACTCTCGGATGGAAAGAGTGTTCCCTTTTTCTGGATGAAGATTCGGTTCAGAAAAGAAGGTTGCAGGGTATATCTGCTCCTTGCGGATTGTCGTCTTACACGGAAGAAACTCTTTGTGCACCTTTCTTTCGAGCGGCACCGCATCTATCCTGTTAGGAAGCTTCTTTGGCCTTCCGTCTGGACTCGAGCATGGTAAAGAGTGCGATACTGATCCAAAAAACGTTAACCGCAGTAGACGGATAGGATTTGTAGTAGAAGGTATTGACGATGAGGAAGGTGCTTCCGACGACATTCAATAGTTGATAGGATATTGCGTCTCCTGCGACTTTCTTTCG
>CAXMUM010000144.1:0-5438 GCA_964196585.1 uncultured Opitutaceae bacterium | reverse complement strand
TTCATAATTTCGAAGGACAATTTCATTCTCATCTACCCTTTCTACGTAATCGGGATTGATTGGAATTTTTCCGCCACCCCCTGGTGCATCCATCACGAACTGGGGAATGCCGTAGCCAGTTGTATGTCCGCGCAACGAACGAATGATATCAATCCCCTTTTGCACATCTGTTCGAAGATGTGAACTCCCGGTAATCAAATCACATTGATAAATATAGTAAGGCCGAACCCTCATTCTCAGCAAGCGGTGAATCAATGCCTTCATCACATCTGCATCGTCATTCACCCCCTTGAGCAAGACAGACTGATTCCCCAGAGGCACACCGGCATAGGATAGACGATCGCAGGCATCTTTGAGAGCCCGTGTGCATTCCTTCGGATGATTCACATGAATGCTCATCCAGATGGGACCATGCTTTTTCAATATCTCACACAATTCCGGAGTCACTCGTTGAGGCAAAAAGACCGGGATACGTGAACCAATACGAATAAATTCAACATGTTTGATCGCACGCAACCTCCCTAGAAGATGGTCCAGTTTACGATCCGCCAAAAGCAATGGATCTCCACCACTTAGCAGAACATCACGCACTTCCGGATGGCTCTCGATATAACGTAACCCCTGCTCATATTCTGGGTGAAAATTATAATCCTGCGCATTGCTGACTAATCGACTACGAGTGCAATACCGACAGTAGGCAGCGCATCTATCTGTTACCAGAAAAAGGACCCGGTCTGGGTAGCGATGGACCAATCCGGGCACTTTCATGTGACCATCCTCTCCCACAGGGTCCAACATCTCTTCTGGAGCAATCGTCATCTCACCCCCCCGAGGAATAACCTGTCGTCGAACCGGACAATTGGGATCATCTCGATCAATCAAATTGAAAAAGTATGGAGTGATGGCCAACGCGAGTTTCGAATTGGCAAAATAACAACCCTTCTTCTCCTCTGGAGTCAGGGTCATAAACTGCTCCAACTGTTCAACCTTCGTCAGACGGTTTTTCAGCTGCCAGCCCCAATCATTCCAAGTGTCAGCTGGAACATGCTCCCACAATCCTTGCCCTTTTTTCCAGGCTTCACGGTCTTCAGTATACGGCATAACGTAAAAATGAATGACTATCACCCAGATTAGATGCCTGTCAAATTCCCAGAGAAATTAAGTTTGAGAGTGTCTAGAGTATTTTTACAAAATTTTCAGTTGGCAGCCCCTTAGAAACTCTATTGCTTCGAGCCCCAATGAACCAAAAACGATCTGGAGTTCTAGCACTGGAAGATGGAAGCATTTTTCGTGGTATAGGTTTTGGTGGCACTGCTACCATCTCGGGTGAGGCCGTTTTCAACACCAGCATGACTGGTTATCAGGAAATCCTCACAGACCCATCCTATTTTCGCCAAATTGTCTGTATGACCGCTCCTCAGATCGGCAACTATGGGGTAAACGAAAGTGACGAAGAATCCAATTCCCCAAAGGTTGCCGGATTTATCGCACACGAAGTCAGCCCGGTTGCCAGTAGCTGGCGAAGCCAGGCATCGCTGGAAACATACCTGGCCAAACACTCAATTCCCGGACTTCAGAGAATTGATACCCGGGCTCTCACGAAGAAACTTCGCGTCAGCGGTGCAATGAAAGCCTGTTTGAGCACTGAAGATATCAGCGACGAAGAGGCCATCAAACTGGCCCGCGAATGGACCGGAATTGTGGGAGCAGATTACGTCAAAGAAGTGACCTGTAAAGAAGCCTACGACTGGAATGCTGAAGACGGTTCCAACCTCCCCTACACACCTGTCGGCACAACTTTATTTCATAAAGATCGGCCTGAGAAAACTTACCGCGTCGTGGCATTTGATCTGGGTGCCAAATACAATATTTTTCGGAAACTGGTTCGCCACGGATTTGATGTGCGCGTTTTTCCAGCAACCACTCCGGCGGAAGCTATTCGCGAATTTGCACCAGACGGCCTTTTCCTCTCCAATGGCCCAGGTGATCCAGCTGCACTCGACTATGTCTATAACACGGTCAAAGAGCTGATGCCCGATATCCCGACATTTGGCATTTGCCTGGGACACCAAGTGATCACCCATGCCCTTGGCGCAGGAACCTTTAAGCTCAAATTTGGACACAGAGGAGGAAACCAACCCGTCAAAAATATCGAATCCGGCAGAGTTTCAATCACCTCTCAAAACCACGGTTTTGCCTCTGATCCTGCTCAGGTTGAAAAGTGTGGTGCAATCGTAACTGAAATCAATCTAAACGACAATACCGTCGAAGGACTACGTCATAGCGAGCTCCCTATTTTCTCTGTCCAATATCATCCAGAAGCCGCCCCAGGACCGAATGATGCAGATCCCCTCTTCGAGGATTTCTACAATCTCGTTGATTCCCGGGCTAACGGAAAGATCTAGATTTTCAGATCAGCTTATTCCTACGGGAGATGAGTCTCAAACTCCGCAACATCCTCTGGTGTATCAATCCCGATTGACGCATCTTCGGTGTAGCCAACGGCAATATCATAACCAGCCTCAAGCACTCTGAGTTGCTCAAGCTTCTCCATCTGTTCGAGGCGTCCGGGAGGCATTTCACTGAAAGCTTTCAGAAAATCCCTTTGATAGGAATAAAGGCCCAGGTGCCTATAAACACTATTCTGAGCCACCCATTCGTCTCCCAAAGAAGTTCCCTCATCGCGTGGATAGGGAATCGGCGAACGAGAGAAATACAAAGCCCGGTCGGATGAATCAGTCACGACCTTGACCTGATTTGGGTTCAAAAAATCTTCAGCTCGTTTAAAACGTATCCCCAAAGTTCCCATAGGGCATTCTCCTTGTACTAGTTCCGCTAAAGCACGAATTTGCCCAGCTGAAACAAGAGGTTCGTCCCCCTGAACATTGATCACATAATCAGCTCCGACCGTCTCATTTGCTTCAGCCAATCGATCAGTTCCACTCATGTGATTGGGGTCAGTCATCACAGATTTAAATCCATTATCCTCCAATAAGCTGCGTAACTTCTCACTATCGACGGCAAACCAAAGCGGTATTTCCGGGACCTCAGAGACGATTCGCTCAGCCACCCACAACAGGAGTGGTTTCCCACGGATAAGGTGAAGAAGTTTCTCTGGGAAACGTGTAGACTCTAACCGAGCCGGAACCAGAATCGCAAATTGTGACATATTTTGGATGAGAGGGTTAAGACCCATCTTTCTTTTTTTAGATTGCAAGCAGTTTACGAAAACAAGAAAACAGACGTTCTTTCCTATTGCCAAGAATCAATTTGGCCCGGTAATCAGGAACTTTTTACACCACGCAATGGAAACCAGCGAAACATCACCCAACGGGTCTAAGATAGAGAAAAACCTCTCCGTCCAGAACAAGACAGGCATTCACGCCCGTCCTGCGGCAATGATTGTACGGGTGACGAATAAATACACCTCTGAGATTTTTTTTGAAAAAGATGAGGAACAAGTGAATGGGAAAAGCATCATGGGTCTGATGATGCTCGCAGCTGGACGTGGGTCCTCCATTAAAGCAATTATCGAGGGGTCCGACGCTCAAGACATGATGAAGGATCTGGAAGATCTCTTTAATCGAAAATTTGATGAAGGCTAAAGCATAGTGAGCTTCGAATTATTTGATCGTAGCTTACATGAACCCGCTTTGCTGGAGTTTGCTCTGGTAGCAGACTCCCACTTTACTGAAGCAAAATCCAAAGGATCGAAAGAATTCCCCTCTCGGGGTAAACAAAAAGGTCGAGCCGAGATGGTCTGGAAACTTCTGGCGGATCTTAAGCCGGAATTTGTTCTACACATGGGCGATGTCGTCCAAGAATATCCAGGGGTGGAAGAATTCCGAGAATCATTTCAGGCAGCCCTCGACCAAATGCAGGCCTGCAATAGCAAGGTACATTTCGTCGCCGGAAATCATGATGTGGGAGACAAGCCGGATTTAACCATGCCGACCCACCCCGTCGAAAAGGAGTCCCTTGAATGGTTTCACCAACAATGCGGCCAATCCTGGTATGCGATTGAAAGACCCGAGTGCCATCTAGTCATCATCAACTCCCAGATCCTAAATACGGGTAGCGAAGCTGAAAAAACGCAACTAGCCTGGCTCGAGCAGGAACTTGAAAAAGCAAACGGGAAACGAATTTTCCTCTTCTTACATCTACCGCTCTACCTCGGAGACAGAAACGACGAAGCACTGGGACATTACGATGTCATCAGCGAGCCCGCTCGTTCCACCTTACTGGATTTGGTGAAGAAACATCGCATTGAGTTGATCGGTGGCGCCCATGTTCACTTTGCTTTCTTGGATAAGATTGAAGGAGCGCGCTATTTTCAATTTGCCTCTCCGGCCTTTACCCGCCCCGGGTTTGGGTATCTGTTTCAGGCCCCTTCCCCTCCGGAACGAGGACGGGATGATCGCGACAAATTGGGAGTCTACCTCATAAGAGTCCTGGCGGATCGAACCGACGTGCATTTCATCCGCACCTACGGCCTCGCTCAAGCAGAACAGTGGTGTCCGCCGCCTTTTCAAAAACTTCTTACACCTCTCAGTGCTGGGCAGGCATCGTCACCGCTCGGCATATCTTTACGTCAGCCCCTATCTTCCACTACGGAAATTCCCATTGGGTTCCCCAATTTGGTACGCCCGAAGATACGTAACGACTATCCGCTTCTCATGCTGCTCGAAAGAGGAACTCGTCATGCCAGAGTGCCTCTTACGGATTGGGATGACCCCTTTCAAAGTAAGCGTCTCGGTGTCTTATCAGATGAAGGCGTCGAGATGACCGTTACAACTCTCACTAACGGACTTTCGGAAAAGATACGAAAGACACTGGCGCAATCGAAAGCCACCTGTCTCGAGTGGCAAGTAGCCGGTTCTCTCTTCCCCGAGGAAAAAACACTCCAGGAATTGATTGATTTAAGCAAAGACTCCCAATTCGAACTATCTCTGGCTCCCGTCATCCCAGGAGAAATGTTTAAAGGAAAACAACATCCCAGAACACGAGTGGGATACACCTTGGATGAACTTCAGGGCCTCAATCAGGAGCTTCAAAACGCAGGTGTTCATCTCGATCGAGCGCATTGCCGGATTCATCAAGAAGAGAGTCCATCTGAGATTATCTCCAAACTGGCTCCAATCTTATCGACCTGTGATAAAATCAATCGAATCGACCTGACCATCGAACTCGCCTCCCTTGATGATCAAACCAATTTAAACAGAGCAGCTGAAGCCCTCTTCCACACCACCACATTGCCCGGCGCACGGCTCTTTTTCGATCCTTTGGTTGATATAGACCGAACGATGGATATCAGCCATGGGTTATTGGATCCTCTCTGCAATCCGAGAGAAACCATTACGGCTCTTCGCACCTTAAATGCAGTTCTCTTTACAGATTGTTCTGAAGGTCCTGTAAGTATAGAATTCATACAAATTTCA
>CAXMUM010000143.1:0-5497 GCA_964196585.1 uncultured Opitutaceae bacterium | reverse complement strand
GGTTAAGTTTTCTCTTTCGATAAATTTTTATTTCGCAGGTCTGTTAGCGCACTTTTAAGGTCAGGGTGCTGGAAGGTAAATCCTTCGGAAAGCAAATACCCTGGGGCAACGTAGCGGCTCTTCAGAATCAGCTCAGTTTCTGTTCTCATGAAGAAGGCTCCTATTTCTAAAAAAAGACGTGCTGCTGGTAATCCAAAGGAACGGCCGGAGACTTTGCGAAAGATTGCCATGAAATCCCGATTGGGCAGGGCTACCGGGGAGGCTAGATTGTAAGCTTTGGCCGGATTTGGATTTGATAAAATCCATTCTACGGCTCGGCAAAAGTCATCGACATGTATCCATGAGATGTATTGTCGCCCATTTCCCATATGTCCTCCAAGTCCTCTCTGAACAAGACCGTGCATGATGTTGTAGGCACCTCCTTTTTGAAGGCCCAGGACGATGGAGATACGCATCGCCACTTTTTGAGTCATGGGTGTGTCCGCATACTTCAGCTCTTTTTCCCAGGCTTTGGCTACTTCTACTGAAAAACGGTCTCTTCCGGCGGGAGAGGAGTCCATCTCGCCCGTTTCTTCATCATTGGGATGGTCGTAGCGATGCTTGTAAATCGTTGCTGTGCTCGAATTGAGCCAAATCTTAGGTGGAACGGAACATTGGCTGATGGCTTTCCCCAGGATACGGGTGGAGAGTGTGCGGGAGTCCATTATTTCAGCGCGGTGTCGTTCAGTATAGCGACAATTTACAGATCGTCCGGTAAGATTGATCAGTGCTGAAGACTCATTGATCTCATCTGCCCAGTCGCCGATTGTCTTGCCGTCCCATAGAACCGTTCTGGCGGAGTCTATGGAAGTGGGCTTTCGACTGAGAATGATGACTTCAATACCGCATTGCGAAAATACCTTCGTCAGGGCTTTGCCCAGAAATCCAGAACCACCGGCTATGATGATTTTATCCGCTTTCACAAAAGCATTCTTAGATCTGTGTTGAAAATGTGCCAGAGAATTCGATCTATTCGCCTCTCGAGAGAAAATTTGCTCAATTCATGATTGATGTGATCGGTAGGGTTGGGAATCATTGGATGGATGGAAAAGAACTCTGAAGCGGATGCCGTTCCTTACCACGATACAAAGCCAGCTGGTTACGATGGGTTCTATTTTGCTCTCAATGCGACTTTCCGCTTTATTGAGAGAACCAAGGGCCGTGAAGCATTGCTCTCTTTTTGGCAGGATCATGGAAGCAACTATATGGCCCCCGTCTGGCGGAAGTGGAAAGAGGGTGGCTTAGGAGCGATTGCCAATTATTGGAGATCCTTCTTTTCTCATGAGCCAGGAGCGGAAGTAGAGGTTGTTCAGAGTGAAAAGTGCGTTGAGCTGAAAATCGCTGTATGCCCAGTTATCAAAAAGTTAAAGGAAGAGAAACGGGAGATTTTTCAGGACTATTGCCAGCATTGTTATTTTGTTTCGGAAGCGGCAGCAAAGCAGGCTGGCCATACTGTTAGAATCAAGGGAGGGAACGGATCCTGCCATCAATCGTTTTATCCGGTGGATGCCGCTCCAGAACCTCAAAAACTGGAGGACATTTTGTTAGCCCGATGATTGGTGTCTATGACTTTTGCGGCCACTATGAGTGGACCTTTAACTGGATGGAAAAACAGTATGGGAAAGATTACCTCTATCGTTACTATGATGAGTGTATTCATCAGGATGCGCAGACACATGCCAAGAAGCTGATTGTCGAAAAAGGCTTTGAAGGGATGAAAGAGTATTGGGGGCACACCTTGGTGGATGAAGGTGCGGAATACACCACCCGTAGCGATGACGATTACTTTCGAGTCGATATGGAGGATTGTCCCTCAAAGGGTTTTCTTATTCGCAATGGATTGGAACAGCATGAGGATTACTGTGATCATTGTATGGGTTGGATTGGTCCTTTGATGGAGGATGCTGGTTTTTCGATTGATCATGAGCACAACCACAGAGGGCAGTGTTGGTGGGCATTTCACCGAAAGGGTGAAGAAAGACCAGCGGTGGCTGTTGAATCAGATGAGAACGATGTGAAGGCGAAAGCAAACTGGGATACAGGAAAGACGCCTATCGATTCTTTTTTTAAAGCAAACAAGGTATCAGATAAGACGTAAAATTTAGATGGATATTGAGGAAGCAAAACATTCTTTGGCTGGGCCGGTTATGTCATTGCGAACGGCTTTTGATCAGGAAGGTGAGATTGATTTTGAGGCAGTTCGGAAGATAATTGATCAGGGGATCGATGGTGGCACTCGAGCGATTATGCTCACGGTGGGGGACAGTCATTATGACTGCCTGAGTGATGAAGAAATTGGTGAGTTAACCCGTGTTACAGTCGAGCAGACGGCTGGTCGAGCAATGGTCATTGCAGCGGATCGGTACCACTCAACCAAGAGGGCCGTTGCTTTTGCCGGGCATTGTAAGGAATTGGGTGCAGATATGTTTATGCCGCTTCCTCCTGACTGGGGAAAATCATGTACATCGGAGTCTATGGCAGAGCACTACGCAGCCATAGCCGAAGTAATGCCTGTGATGATCGTTACCAATCGATTCATTCCTCGGGGAATTCCTTTTGGTCTGGAAACACTGGAACGTGCTTTTGATCTCTCACCCAATGTGCTGGCGATTAAGGATGATATGGGTGGCGAATTTGCTCATGATATTTGTAAGCGTTTTCATGAAAGAGTAGCTATCGTGGCTGGAGGTCAGAAACGCAACCACATGAATATGTATCCACATGGATGTACAGGCTATCTTTCAACTTTTTCGATGTATAATCCTGCTTTTGCACAAAGCTACTGGAAAGCGATTGAAGCGAGAGATCTCGTGGAAGCCACCCGTTTGATTGAGGAAAAAGATGCGCCGTTCTTTGACTATATCTTAAAAGTCAAAGGAGGATTTGATGCAGCCATGCATGGTATGATTGAACTCTACGGACTGGGCCAACGCTATAAACGCAAACCCTATCATACTGTCTCCGATGAAGACCTGGCTGATCTCAAGGATTTCCTGATTGGGTTAGGTCTTTTATAGCTCTTGCTCCCAAAGGTTGACGCCATCACAGCCAAAGGCGGGTAGGAGAACAAAAGGGTCGTCTGTCTCGGCTAAGCGTTCACAGAGATAACCATGATGCAGGGCGATTCCTTCCTGATACTCAGGAATGTCGATCAAGTTATTTGTTTCGAAAGGATCTTTTTCCAGATCGAAAAACTGCCAGGGCTTTCCGCCAAATTTATCACCGATAACGGTGTATTTAAATTTCTCTGTGCGGAAACCGCGCCATACCTCTTCGTGGAAAATCATTCCTTCTCGATGCTCTGCCACAAATTCGAGAAAAACTCCGGGCCGGTCAAGATGGTCAGCTTGTCCTTTAATCAGTGACGTGAGATCTGTGCCGGGTAATGGGTTTTGTGGTTTGAGCCCGGTCAGGCCCAAGAAAGTGGGGAAGAAATCCTCGGAGCAGGTCGGGTGCTTGATGACGGTGCCGTTTTGATGGCGTTCTCTCGGATCCGAAACGATGAAGGGGATGCCGATAGATTCTTCATAGGGCCATTGTTTCCATTCGTAGCCATGGCTTCCGTTCAGTTCTCCGTGATCCGCCATAAAAACGACGATGGTATTATCGATCAGGTTGTCTTTTTCTAGAAAGGACATCATCCGCCCAACATTACTATCGAGATTCTCTACCATCGCATTGTAGCGTTTCCGATTGAGGATGAAGGTATCGCGTTCTTCTTTGTCAGCGGCTTCAAAATTTGGTGGAAGAGTGATCTCTCTTTTTTCCCAGGATTGCTGCAGTTCATCCGGAGCGATATAGGGGTCATGAGGAGGCTCGACCGAGAGCATCATGCAGAAGGGCTTTTTGGCATCACGCTGCTTGGATAAATGATTCATGCCGATGTCGAACAACCCATCTGTCTGATAACCTTTGATTGGAATTGGGGTAGGGTCATCATCTTCAAAATAGTAGGTATCAAAAGGATCGTTTCGCAGTTCAAAGCCATACCATTTCTGCCAACGCCCCTGGTTGATGCGTCGTACCGGAGTTCTCCCACATTGCAGAGCGGAGCCCATTCTCCCATGCCCTCCATCAAGATGCCATTTTCCTACATAGACTGTTTCGTATCCGGCATCATTGTATTCATCTGCCAAGGTTCTTTCGGCGGGTGACATGGACCATTCAATGGCCGGAATCGTTCGAGTGTGCGCATATTCACCCGTCATGAGGGTAAAGCGAAAGGGAACACAGACAGGGTAGGTCGAACAGGTATTTTGAAAACGAACGCCATTGTCGGCCAGCTTGTCGATATGAGGAGTCTTTACATCGGGATCTCCGTGACAGGAGAGAGCTTGTCGCCTTAGTTGATCACTGAGGATGATTAATATATTCGGCTGATCAGAAGTGCTATGCTCTGTCATGGTTGTTTGTTTGGGTATCAGAATTGCTCAAGAATGATCCTGCTCAATTGTCTCCTCGATATATTCCTTCAGGGCATCGATATCGTTATGCTTTTCAAAACAGACTGAGGTGGCATTGACGGTAATCGCCACGAGTATGCCGGTAAACATGATTCCTACTAATGCAATGAATACTGAGAGGGATTTGGAGGTTTTTGTTAAAGGTCGGATGTCACCATAGCCCACAGTCATTGCGGTTATAAAAGACCAGTAGAGTGCGTTAAATGGACTCCACCCTTCGATGCGACCAACACATTGCCCGAGAACAACAACAACGAAGCATAAGAATAATAGGATTGGTAACGCCAAATAAATAAACAGCGCAAATAACTGAATAAATGTCAGGGTGAATTCCATCCTATGGTCTGAGCTGATTCACAATATCAAAGAAATTGGAATTATCATAGTGGGAGGTAAGGTGGGTTGCGCCAGCAGCTTCGAGCCGATGAATATTATGGCCCACTCCTATGAAGGGAATCCCTAAGGTTTGGGTGGCTCGAAGGTCCCAGGTCCCATCTCCCACATAAATAGCCTCCTCAATGTTGTGCTCAGCTCTCTCGACAGCCAGACGTATGATATCTGCTCGGCTGTAGTGATCGGAAGATGTTGCCATTGGGATGCCGGAAACGCTGAAACCGGCTGCAGTCAGTTTGAAACTGATCGTTTCAAACCAATCTCCTGTAGCGATGGCTACCGAAAGGTCATCATGTTCTCGTAGGGTTGCTATGAGTTCGACAGCTCCTTGGATGGGCACAAAGGACTGATCATTTTGTTTATGTGCTTTGACCAAATGGCTCAGAAAACTCTGATGAACCTCCTCTTCGATCCTTCCAATCTCGTTTGGAGAAAAATGAGGGTGGATCTGATGGATGACTGCCTTTGCTGTGACTTCTGATAATTCTGACCAATCGGAGTTTTGGAAAGGAATACCCGTTACGTCGCGAATAGCCCGAAGAAAACAACTTTCATCTTGTTGGGTTCCATCGACAAGTGTCCCATCAACGTCAAATACAATT
>CAXMUM010000142.1:0-5609 GCA_964196585.1 uncultured Opitutaceae bacterium | reverse complement strand
CCATGCAACCGTCTCCCAAGTAACCAACAGCCTGACCTTCTTCACGTCCCGACTTGATCAGCTCAACCTCCAGCCGATCTCCACTGATAAGTTCAGGCTGAAACGCCTTGCTCAAATCATTCAGATTCAACCAAACAAGACCATGAAACTGAGCCAGTTTAGCCATATTGTAATCAGTTGTCAGAAGTTTGGCTTTCATGGACCGTGCGAGAAAAATTAGCTTTTCTTCCGATTTCTGATTTTTTTCTAGCTCACTTTCTTCGATACGAATATCGAGTGACCCTATCTGGCGGAGCCTATTCAAAGTATCCAATCCTTTACGTCCCTTATTTCGCCTTGCCTGATCCGTTGAATCACCGATCCAGTGTAGCTCATTGATGACAAATTGAGGTATCACTAGTGCACCCGAAAGAAACTGTGCTTCGCAGATACTTGCTATCCTCCCGTCTATCAATGCGCTCGTATCCACTACCACCACAGGAACATCTACCTCCTGAGGAACAAATTTCACGTAAGGAATAACGAGATTGAACTCATCCCTTCCTCTCAAAGCGATGACAGCTCCCAAATAGGTGCAAATCACATATAGCCCCATACGGACTAGATAAATGGCCTGAGGATCACCCTCTTCAAGCAAAGGACTCTTTGAAATTAAAAATGCAACCAACCACCCCACAAACAATCCAAAAGTAAGAGCTGATAAACCTCTTAAAGAGAATCCCTTCAGTAGCATATCAACTAAAATGACCAACCCTCCAATCATCAAACCGATGCCAATTGCTACCCCCTGATAAGCATCCCACTCTTTAATTGAGTAACAGATCAACCAGCTTGTTATGACACAAGCGAACACAAAGAGCATTCTGAGAATGAAAACTGTCTTATTCAAAAGAAGAAAAGGTTGAAGGAGATTGGACTGATTACAGAGACACCATCACCGGTTTTTAAAGAATCGGCGTATGGCCCTTCTTTTTATCGACATTTTTACAAATAAATAAAACGGACTTTTTGAGGCCCACTAAAAAGTCTGAATGAAGATGGCAGAACGTCTCTAAGAAGATTCCTCTCAATCCAATGAAAGTGCTTCCCAGCCCCGGATGAATCCGTCTCTTCCTCTGCTAAGGACATCAGAAGGATCTTGCTGCCACAATGAGTCTGGTAACTCGTCGATTGAAAAGATCTCCATACAATAGGCCCCCTTGTAACCAGACGCGTCAATCGCACCATATAGACGAGGAAGATCGATAACCCCGTCTCCTGGTAAAACACGATCTCCGACATGCCTGGGGCCTCCTTTCGGCCAATCGCAGATATGCACTCCAAAAATCGATTCCTTAAGAGTATTGATTTTCTCAGCTATTCTCGGCTCATGCCATACATGCCACACATCCAGCATAAGGCCAAAATTGGGGCGATTGACCTCTTTAATCAGATCCAAAGCCCCATCCAGCGAACAGATAAAAGTATCAGCATTCATCAAAACCGGATTAAGCGGTTCATACATAATCCGCATTCCACGATCCGCTGCGTAGTCGGCCAATTGCGGATAAAGCTGACGGGCTGCTGCATGGGCCGAGCGAAAATCAAAGTTCGGGGCGTTGCCGGAAATCGCAACGAATGGTATCTCCTGATCTGGAAAAGCGGAGGCGAACAAATCGATCGT
Organism: uncultured Opitutaceae bacterium; assembly: GCA_964196585.1. Taxonomy (GTDB): domain Bacteria; phylum Verrucomicrobiota; class Verrucomicrobiia; order Opitutales; family Opitutaceae; genus NORP342. The sequence goes on along the minus strand of CAXMUM010000142.1, from coordinate 3,946 downwards.
CCGAAAATACAATTCCAAACGTTCTTCAGGACGCTCGGGACCGGGCGACATACTATCGGGAAACAATGCATGGCAACGGGGTTGCACACTAGTGACTGTTAATCCATGTTGGCCAACTTGTTTTAACTGATCACGTGCCTTCTCTACATCAGTGGAGAGTTTGCGTTCACATATTTCAATCCCCGTGATACCCAATTTAGAATAGAGCGTAAGGTCTTCTTCAAAGGTCTGATGCCAGGTAGTAAACTGGCTAACGGAAAAAAGCGGTTTCACTGTGCAAAGAAATGGAAAAAGTTAAAGCAGTGCAACACAGTAGAGAGTAATACAGGTAGCAAATGTCTATCTGCTAAAAATCACTTTCAAATGACCTTTCCCATCTACTTATTTACGATAAAAAGCAATACCAGCGGTAAGATCGTAAAAACCACAATCAACACATAGAGAATCCGTAATGCTCGCTTCGCTTTTTTTGCCTCGTCAGCCTTATTTGTCATAGCTATAGCCTCTTAGTTGAAACGTATTAAAAGTATGAACTACTGGCTAGTCAAACAGGAACCGGAAGCTTATTCATGGGATGATCTGGTTAAGGATAAAAAAACGAATTGGGATGGCGTCCGCAATTACCAGGCTCGCAACAATCTGAGAGCTATGAAAAAAGGCGATCAACTGCTTTTTTACCATAGTGTCGGGCCCAAGACGGTTGTAGGTGTCGCCCTAGTCAGTCGTGAACATTTCCCCGATCCGACGGCCTCCTCCGGTGACTGGTCTGCCGTGGAAGTTAAACCAGTCAAAGGCCTCAAAGATCATGTATCATTGGCACAAATAAAAGAAACTCCCTCTCTTTCGGAAATGGCCCTGATCCGCCATACACGACTCTCTGTCATGCCAATCGTAAAAAAAGATTTTCAGACAGTGGTAAAAATGGGCGGCATTAAACTTTAGGAAGTGATTTCTGGACCTTATAAAATCAACCTTCTGTCCCCCAACAATTACCTCAACTGAAACATCTGTTTTAACTCTTTGGATACAGGGCTGTTATCCGGATTTGACGGCATGATGTCCGCCATATGCTTCCACCATCTCTGGCAAACATCAGTTTTGGCGATAGAATTCCACTGAGCCTCATCTTCAAACTCAACGTAGGCAAATAACATATTTGCCTCAGGATCTAGAAATATCGAATACGAGTGCACTCCATGGGATTTTAGAATGCTTTCCAACTCCGGCCAGATCGGTTCATGACGTCTCTGATATTCCTCCTCTTGGCCCGGATTGACCTCCATGATAAATGCCTTGCGAATCATCGTCTGCTCTCTCTTTCTAAAAATAATCCTACCTCTGTGAACAAAGTCACTCTTTCACACCAGCTTCAGCCGTTCCTCGCAAGAGCAAACTCCGAAGCCCCAAAGTATAAAAACTTCTGAAAAATGTCTGAAAGTTCAAAACGGTATGATCTGGTAATTATTGGAGGTGGAAGCGGCGGCGTTGGAGCAGGCATTGCCGCTGCCCGAAGGGGTGTTAAAACACTCATCGTCGATAAGCAGAAGATGTTGGGAGGCACATCTGTATCTGGTGGCGTCAACATATGGGAAATGGGCGTCGGCGGAACAGGCATTCCTTTTGAAATTTATCTTCGGATGAAGAAGATCAAAAACGGAGTCGGTATTTATACTCCTGGTCGGCATTTCTGTTATCAGGATAAATTCTATTGGCCGCATGAGATGGACAAAGTCAATTTTCCAGGAGGTGAAAACGTCATCGACCCCACTCGTCGCTATATCGATACCTTGCGAAGACACCCTGATTCCAGCTCCCCTGGAATGCCAGATCGAGCCTGGGCTCAGGAACACTGGCACGGAGTGCCATTCGAACCTGCCACCTATCATCAGGTAGTAACAGAAATGCTGGCAGAAACACAAAACTGCGATGTCATCCTGGAATGTGGTCTCGAATCCGTCGAAACCGATTCTAATAGAGTCTTATCAGCCACCCTGGAAAATCAGACAACCGTTACAGCCAACACCTGGATTGATGGAACCGGATCGGGCATTCTTTGTCGGCAAGCAGGCTGTCAACAATTCAAAGGCATCGACCCAAAAAATCGTTTTAATGAACCCAGTGCTTCTGAAGCCCCAACCGAAAAGGTTAACGCTACGACTCTTATCTTTCGGGTTTCTCCTACTAATACTCCCGCGGTAGAACCATTAAACTCAGATATTCCTGCCAAATTATGGTGGTCCAAAGAACCCACTGCGTCCTGCGTCAACCACTACCCAAACGGAGATCGCAACATCAACATGCTCCCTACAATGCAAGGCGCAGAAACCATGCAACTGGGTTACGAAAAAGCCTATGCCGAATGCCAACGCCGTATCCGCTGCCACTGGCACTTCATGCAAACTACCTTTTCGGAATTCCAAAACTATCAGATCACCTGGGTTGCCCCGTTTCTCGGTATTAGAGAAACCTACCGGACTCTCTGCGAATACATGCTGACTGAAAATGATATCCTCCAGGGGCTCAAACGACAGAAAGACACTGACATCATCACCATCGCAGACCACGCACTGGATCGTCATGGTGAAGAGGGAGGCTGCCCCGATGTAGCTGAACCCTATGGCATTCCCTTTCGCTGTCTTATCCCCAAAGGATTCGAAAATCTACTCATCGCTTGTCGTGGAGCCGGCTTTTCTTCAATTGCCGCCAGCTCAGCCCGTCTCTCCCGCACAATGATGCAACTTGGTCAAGCTGCTGGAACTGCCGTTGCTTTAGCCAAAGAAGAAAAAACTAACCTTCCTTCGGTTGACTCAACCCGCCTGAGGAACGATCTTTCTCAACAACACGTTCAATTGGCTTTTCCTCTTATACCCGAGCTACGATCCTACCTCATTTCAAACGACACTTAACCTAAATTCTACTATGCAGCACTATATTGAAAATAAAGTTATCATTATCACAGGCGGAAGCAGTGGCTTTGGCCTGGCTACAGCCCGTATCCTTCTTGAGATGGGAGCCCGAGTCATCATCACCGGTCGAAATGCTGAACGCCTAGCTCAAGCAGAAGGCGAACTCGATGGAGGGACAAACCTTCTAGGCGTAACTGCCGATGCCAATCTCACAACCGACTGGAAGAAATTGATCCAACAGGTTATCTCTAAGTGGGATCGCATCGATGTCCTTGTACTAAACCACGGTGGTGGCATCAAAATTACTGATACTGAAAATATGGATGACGAAACCATCCATAAAGTCATTGAGACGAACCTCATCTCATCCATTCGAGGAGCCAGAGAAGTCATTCCTCAGATGAAAAGCCAAGGTTCTGGTCACATCATAACCGTTTCATCTGCGTGCGCACATCACTCCTGGGCTGAATGGGGCACCTATACCGCAGCAAAAGCAGGTTTGGTTGGTTTCACAAAATGCCTGCATATGGAAATGGGAGCCTGGGGAGGGAAAGCTACGGTTTTTACCCCGGGAGCAGCCCGCACTGGCTTTGCCAATGCCGCTGGACTCGATTCAGATTGGCAGACAGATCTTCCGGATTCCACGGATTTTGCTCGGGCATTGGTCAATACCATTGACCTTCCAGCCAATACGTTTGTCGAGGAAGTCAAGGTCTGGGGAACTGCTCAAGTCCCAGGAATGGTTAATCCATTCTAGGAAAAAGACTTAAGATCCCTCCCTCACTGGCGTTATTACCAGTAAAACCCAGTCTTTCTTCAACGATTCTCTTAATCGTCGAAAGAGTGGTTCATTGTATCAATCCTTAGCTAAAAACTGACTTCTACCAGGCACACGGACGAAAACAGCAAGGCGACCTCATAACCATATGAGCCAAACTTCACGAACAACCATAGTATATACTACTTTTGTTACATCTCTTTATGCGGTGACGTTTTTGATGTTCTACTTTGCCGTCACGAGGAAATATGTCCCCACAGAT
>CAXMUM010000141.1:0-5609 GCA_964196585.1 uncultured Opitutaceae bacterium | reverse complement strand
CCCAAGATTATAAATGGCGGGTATCAACTTTCGAGCCGTCAAATCTCCTGAAGCACGGAACACAACGATAACGGTGGGAGGAGAACCTCGGTGTTTGCTCAAGCCATTGAGGAACGGATGTCGGGAGTCACTGGTATCTGGCATACAAAAAAAGTCTTCGAATAATTAAGATGAAGACAACCTTCCGAATTCAAGGGCCTCTTGCAAACTCTTTGGGAAAAAGCGGGACATTCTCAAATTGATAGATCTTTTCTATCTTTCTCCGTGTACGGGAAACCTCCACCACATCGAATCTGACAGTTTTCGGTTTCTGAGGCAGAGTCCACAAATACGCCCGGCAACCCCGTAAAAGAGCCTTCTTCTTTCGTCTATAAATGGCATAATAGCGCGAAACCAATGCTCTGCTAGTACGAGTCTTTACTTCTACAAAAAGGAGAATCTCCTTGTCGCGACAGATCAAATCCAGTTCGTCGTTTTTACACCTCCAGTTTTTTGCAACCATTTGGTATCCCTTCTTTCGCAAAAACACAGCAGGAGGCCTTTCCCCCTCAAAACCGATATCATCGGAAAGTAAAAGCCCCTGCTTAAGCCAGTTTCTCAGCCTATCCCACATCTCTGCCATCATCCTAGCAGACAAACCCCGGTTTAAAAAGAAGAGACATAACTTACAGAAAGCATCCCCTCAACTCAAAGCCAACTAACTTTCGTCAGAGGCTACTTCTGCCACAGCATGATGCTGATAATCTGAATGAAACCGCATCGAAATTATCTTGGAAACACCCTTTTCTTCCATCGTCACACCATAAATGGCCTCAGAGGCAGCGATCGTTCGTTTGTTATGCGTAATGATGATGAACTGTGAGTTTTGAGTGAACTGCTTTAGTAATTCAGTAAAGCGACCAATATTTGATTCGTCCAATGGTGCATCCAGTTCATCCAAGACACAGAAAGGGCTGGGTTTAACCATATAGATGGCAAAAAGCAAACCGACAGCGGTCATCGTTCTTTGACCCCCTGAAAGTAATGAAATACTCTTTGATTTCGTGCCCGGTGGTTGTGCCACAATTTCAATTCCAGACTCCAGAATATCCTCAGACTCGATCAACTCCAATCCAGCTTTTCCACCTCCAAACAGCGTCTTAAAGGTCTGAACAAAATTCTCCCTGATCTTGTCGAAGGTCTCTGCAAATTGTTTTTGAGAAGTTTCGTTTATCTGATCTATGGCCTGAAGTAGTTCATTTTTTGAGCTGATCAGATCTTCACTTTGGGTTTTTAGGAATTCAAATCGTTCCTTCAACTCACTGTATTCCTCAATGGCCACCAAATTAACCGGTCCGATCGTCTGAATCCGCTTACGCAAAGCATCGACCTCAGTAGAAACATCACCCCAATTGACCTCATCAAAGGCAGATAACTCTTCCTTTGTTGGTGCTAACAGAACTTTTTCTTCCGTTGGAAGGACTTCAGATTCTTTCTCGCTCTCTTCTGACTCATCCTCGTCTTCACTCGATGATTCCACATCATCAAGATCCTGTGGCTTTAACCCCTCTGGCGGCTGATTCGCTGACCATAGTTCCCTTCTCCAATTGACAGACATCAAATCAATCTGGTGTTCACGAGTCACCTCCTCCGACAGGAAATGGAGACGTGAACGTTCTTCTGCTAATTTGATTTGAGACTGACTTAAGGCAGACCGACGTCCCTCACTCCTATCACGCAAGACAGCTTGTTCTTGTTCCAAGGTTTGAATCACCCCTTCAACTTCTTTTACGGAGATTCTCACTTTCTCAACTGTTTCCTGAGCTTCCAACTGCTTGCCCGCAATGATTTCTCCCTCGGCAATCTTATTCTGGGCCTCCGCCTCCAAAAGCCCTATCTGCTCCGTCCAATCTACAATTTCACGATTTCGACTCGACTCCAATAGCTGCAACGATCCTTTGCGTTGCTCCATCTCGGTCAATCCTTGACTCAGGGTATCTAACTTCTGCCTCTTTTCAGCCAAATCGAAACGAGCCTGCGCCAACGATTCTCGTCGACTGTCTCGATCTTCCCGAATTCCAATCAATCCATCTTCGATACTACCAATCTTCTCACGAAATTCAATCAAACGGCTTTCTGCCTCCGACAACTTCTCCTGAGCACCCTTTAGTCGCTCAGCGTTCTTCTCCCTACTTTCCACAACCAGAGCTTGCTCTTGCTCCAAGCGCGCCCGTCTACTTGCGAGATCTTCCAGGCTACGTTCCGCATTCCTCTCTTCTGCCTGCAAGATGGATGATTTTCGGTCTATCTCAGATAATTGCTGACGAGCCGATTCGATCGATTTCTCTGACTCTTCAAGAGACTTATTCAACGTATCTGCCTCTGTGCGCAAACCCTGAAGGACCTTCTGCTCTACTTCTATTTCTTTGGTTATCTGACGAAGTTCGGATTCACGTTGGAGAATGCTTTTGTTTCCGCCTTTGCGGTAACCGCCATATAACAAACCACGACCATCGATCAATTCACCACTCCGCGTCGCCACAAAAAGGAAATCAAATTTCCCATTTTCCTTCCAAAACGTCAGAAAATCAGAGGAATTATCCACCACATAACAACCACTCAACAACGTCTTTAAAAGAGAAGTGGATCGACTATCCTCCGATGAAAATGAAACAAGCTCGAAGGCAGGTTTCAGAAAAGCTGGAAGATCTACACCTGAAGATTCACCAGCTCCTTCAGTCGGGAAGCATAACACACCTGCACCAATCTTCTCCTCTTCGAATTGGGTCAAAATCGCTCGAGCGGTATCCGCGTTCGTCACAGAAATAGCTTCCACTGCAGATCCTAAAAGAGCTTCCACTCCTTTTTCGTATCCGCTCTCAACAATAAGTCCCGATGTAACCGGTTTAAAACCCTGGTCTTTATAGGCCTCTCCCAAACGACCCTGCAGCAGAGCCTTCGCACCCTCTCCAAAACCTTCAAATTTTTCCTGCAACTGTTGTAACAGTTTCAATCGAGCAGTTTTTTGAGCAACCCCTCGATCACTCTCCTGAATCTTCACCTGCACATTCCGGAAACCTCCAGACAAAGAAACCGTTTTTTCACGAGCGGCCTCGAGTTGCTGAGAGATTTCCTCTTTCTCCTTACCCACACTCGCCAAATTCTCCCTAAATTCTTCAAGGCTACTTTTAGCTGTTTTCTCCGCTTCTTCCTGATCCGCAAGTTCCTTTAACAAATGATCGTACCGGTTAGCATTTGTCTTTTCCTCAATCTCAAAGGTAGATCCTTCTTCACGAAGACGTGTTGCTGAATTTTCAGCTTCAATTAATTGCCCTTTTGTCTGACGAAGATCATCATCCGCCGTCCTTAACTTGGCCTCTATCTCTTCCAGCTCTTGATGACGAACCTGAAAGATTTCATCGGAACCTCCCAAGATATCCAGATGTAACTGTTTATCCTGCTCCCCGCTGTTTACCTTTTCGGCAATCTCTCCGAGCTGACTTTCAATCGAGACTAAATCTACCTTCGCTTGTTCAATACGTTCAGAAAGACTGTTTTTCTTAATTTCAGCTAACTGGCCTTCATTCAATGCCTGTTCTTTTTGAGAACGCAGATCGAAGACCGCTTGTTGAGCTCCTTGGATCTGCTCATTCAGGGTCTGCCGCTCAATTTTCCGCTGAGATAAAGAAGCCTCTTTTTCACTTAACTCCGCCTGATACTGATCAACATCAGAGGTCTCATCATTGGCTCGTTTCTCCAGGTCATCGATGGATGATTTAATCACTCCATGCTGAAAATTCGCCTTCGCCAAATGAAGATGATTCAATCGATGGCTCAGTTTTTTATAACGGACCGCTTTAGATGCCTGACGCCTGAGGCTCCCGATCTGCCGGGAAACTTCCTGTATAACATCAGTTACCCGACTCAAATTAGCATCCACCAGTGCCAGCTTATTTAAGGCCTCTTTTCGCTGGCTCTTGTATTTGGTGATTCCCGCGGCTTCTTCAAAAACGGCACGTCGTTCCTCTGGCTTCGAGGACAGAATCTGGTCAATCTGACCCTGAGCCATGATTGAATAGGAGGTGCGACCCACTCCGGTGTCCATGAACAACTGATGGATATCCTTTAGCCGACAAGCCTTACCGTTTAGATAATACCCACTGTTTCCGTCTCGCGACACCCTACGGGTAATCTCAATTTCATTAAATTGACTGCCCAATTGCTCCTCACACTCAGACAAAAGCATCGAAACCTCGCAAATCTGGACCGGCTTACGACCATCAGTCCCCTCAAAAATAACATCCTGCATCTTCCCTCCTCTTAGGGCTTTTGCACTTTGCTCGCCTAAAACCCAACGAATCGCATCGGCAATATTACTCTTCCCACAGCCATTTGGACCGACAACTGCCGTTACACCGGGCTCGAAGTGAAGCTCAGTCTTATCGGCAAAACTCTTAAATCCATTTAATATTAGGGCCCGAAGATGCATGAAAAGGCGGAATTTGAAAGAGCGTCTCACCATCAAGCAATCCCAAAACGAAAAATGCCCATCATAATTTGTCGACTTCTCTCAAAAGTGGCTGGATTAACACTGCTATGTTCCTAAGAAACCACTTGCAGCCGCACCCTTTTCTGCCATAGGCTTTCTTCGAGCAACGCACTGCGCTAAGCATTCTTTTCTTCGACCATGAAAGTTCAATCCCTAGGATACCGAACTGATCTTATCTTCCCGAAGTTTGAGGGACAAATAAACGACCGTGGTGACTATCTAGTCATTAAAACAGACTCAAATCCTCACTATCATTGGGGGAATTTCATTCTTTTTCCCAACTCTCCTCAAAATGGTGACCTAGTTCGCTGGAGAGAAATCTTCACCTCCGAAATTGGAGAGCCACCAGATTACTTTCATCAAGCATTCGGATGGGACTCCACTACCGCAGACAGAGGCGACCTCGAAGCCTTTACTGAAGCAGGTTTTAAGGTAAACCAATACACATTTCTATCTGCCACCAAGGATGATATTCACCGATCTCCGCGACACAATCCAAACGTGTCTATACGGGCTTTCGAAAAAGAAAGTGATTGGGCGGCCGCCCTGGAAATTCAAATCGCATGCAGAGGACCCAACGTTTCCCCAAAAAGTTTTGCAGAATTTATCCAGCGGAAGATGGACCGTTATCGACGGATGGTTGCCTCAAACCTCGGGGTTTGGTTTGGAGCTTTTATCGATGATCAACTCGTCAGCAACCTTGGTATTTTCTTTGATGAGGACCTCGGACGTTTCCAAGGCATTGCAACGCATCCTCATTGCAAACAGAAAGGTTTTTGCGGAACGCTCGTCTACGTGGCTGCCCTACACGCATTCGAAGAAAGACAAACCTCACGACTCGTCATGGGGGCAGATGAAAACTATTCTGCTGCAAAAATCTATGAATCTATCGGATTCCGAGCAACCGAAAGACAAATCGGCATTAACTGGTGGGATTACCAATTATAGTCCCTAAAAGCCTTTTCTCTGCCCACCGAAACACATGCCTCATAATTTTCGGTTGCCTCCAATCCCATTTTTTATAATAATACCGGTGTTTTCCTATGAAAGTGCCCGTATCTACCCTACTAGCGGAGAAAAG
>CAXMUM010000140.1:0-5661 GCA_964196585.1 uncultured Opitutaceae bacterium | reverse complement strand
CTCTCTTTCAAGAGAAAAGCCCAGATTGGACAATAAAGATGTGGTTAACCCTTTTGGGAGTCCTCCTATTAAATTGATAAAACCCTAATCAGGGATTCTACTGAGCAGATAAAATATCTTAGCTCTCATCCCTTAACAAATACCCGCATCCTCCGATTCGAAGAGAATCAGAGTGAATAGTGCATTGCTGCCAGCATAAAAATCTCTATTTTCAGGAAAAAGGACTGATCAGAAATGAGTGAATCAAGTATAGAATTGAAAGGACTGAAAGTAACTCTCGACCAGGTTCTCTATCAATACGGGAAACCGGGAGTACCTTCCGAAACACCACATATCTTCATTTATTTTCTGACCATCCAGAATAGCTCCGATGAAACGGTTACCTTACTGGGTCGTAAATGGGTTATCGAAAACTCGGATGGAACGCAATTTGTCATAGAAGGGGATAAAATAGTTGGGGAAACACCTACTTTACCGCCTGGAGACAGCTTTTCGTACAATAGCTTCCATCTCACCGACCAAAATAGCCGAGCATTTGGCAGTTTTCATGGCATCGATGGCGCAAAACGAAAGATCCACGTTCAAATCCCTGCCTTTGTTCTGACTATACCAAAGTCCTGAAATAACGATCTCATAAGTTCAATTGAGCTCTTTACAGGAGGCTCTCACTATGTCCTTCTCCTCCTTTTTGCAATGAAGTTAACGGATTTGAATACAAAGGGAGGCATTGGAGCCAATTGCCTCCTTGTTGAGATTGGAAAGATTACCCTACTGATTGACGCGGGGCTCAACCCTAAAGCAACAGGATTGGATGGAGTCCCAAACTTTTCCCAAATCCGGGATCGGCATATCGATTTTGCCATCCTTACACACTGTCATCTCGACCACCTCGGATCATTCCCTGTTTTCCTGCGCGAACACCCAGAAACCGATGTCTTAATGAGCCAGCCAAGCCATAGCTTGGCTGAACGTATGCTTCACAATTCGGTTAACGTCATGAAACGACAGAGGGAGGAACAGCATATTCCGGAGTACCCACTGTTTACACACACTGAAGTAGAAAGATTAAGAACACGTTTTATTCCCCTCATCTTTGGACAGAAAAAAAAGATGAGGACCGAAAATGATGAACTAGAACTTACGCTCTTCTCCTCTGGTCATATACCAGGTGCAGCCGGAATCGAAATCACACACAAACATCGTTCAATCTTTTTTACCGGAGACGTTCTTTTCGATAATCAATTGATTATCCCTGGAGCCAAGTTTCCACGGCGCGATTATGATACAGTCGTCATGGAGACCACTCACGGAGCAAATCCCAAGCCAAAAGAAAGGACCCGCGATGGTGAAGTTGAAAGCCTCATCCTTACCATAAACAAAACAATTCAGAGAAATGGCTCTGTTCTCATACCTGTTTTTGCCCTGGGTCGAATGCAGGAAATTCTCACTATCCTGCAAAAGGCAGTTAAAGCCGGAAAAATCCCAAAATATCCAGTCTATGGTGCAGGACTGGGCATGGATATCGCCAATTATTTTGATCAAATCGCACGTAAAACAGGATTAGTTAAATTTAACCGAAGCGTGATAAAGGATCTTAAGCTTCAAAATATTCCCAGAAATATACAACCCGGCCGAGATCCTTCAACTCCCGGTATTTACGTTCTAGGGAGCGGAATGCTGATCGAACGAACACCCTCATACAATATGGCCGCCAGTTTACTGGCGCACCATCACAACTCCATCTGCTTTGTCGGATATTGTGACCCCGACACGCCCGGAGGAAAATTGTTAGAAACAAAAACGGGTGAAACTTTTCTTTTTGAAAGTCTTGATTACCAGACACCTGTTCGCGCAGAAATTGAAAAGTTTGATATGAGTGGCCATGCTATACGTGAGGATCTTCTGGAATTTACGATACAAGCAAACCCAAGAGCAGTTGTTCTCACTCATGGAGATCAACCTGCCCGAGACTGGTTTATGGATTCTTTCCTTATGGAAGCTCCCAACATAAAAGTCACTGATCCAACACCTTTGCAGACGTTTCAAATATAAAGAGAACAAGAGCTTCTCCTAGTTCCCAAAGATATGGGCCATTTGAGGATGAATAGCACGGCCGTTTCTCATGTTTAGTCCTTTAGAAAGCCCTTGGTCTTCTTCAATCGCTTTTGACAAACCTTTCTTAGCTAATTCGACAATATAGGGCTCTGTCGCTTGAGCAAGCGCTAGCGTTGAGGTTCGAGCAACCAGTGCCGGCATATTTGGCACGGCATAGTGAAGCACCTTACTTTTCCTATAAACAGGATCATCATGAGATGTTGGATGAATCGTTTCAATACATCCACCTTGATCAACTGCTATGTCAACAACGACGCTACCTGGCCTCATGGTAGCCACCATCTCTTTACTGACAACACGGGGGGCCTTTGCCCCAGGGATAAGGACAGCTCCAATGAGTAAATCTGCAGACGAAACCGCTTCCCGAAGGTTACTAGGACTAGGCATCAAGGTAGCTATTTTGCCCTCATACAGGTTGTCCAGTTCATTGAGCTTCCGCCTATCGATATCTAAAACAGTTACCTCTGACCCCATTCCCTTGGCAATTCGGCATGCGTGCGCACCTGCATTTCCTGCACCAACTATCACAACTCTACCAGAACGTGTTCCTGGAATACCTCCTAGTAAAACCCCCGCCCCACCATTTTGGCTTTGGAGAAAATGAGCGCCTATTTGAACTGAAAGTCGGCCCGCTATTTGCGACATCGGTTTTAATAGAGGAAATTCGCCCTTCTGCGATTCCACATTCTCATAGGCGATAGCCAATATACCCTTCTCAAGCAAACATCTCCCCAAGTCCTTATTTGCGGCCAAGTGTAGATAGGTGAACAAAGCTTGCCCCCTATTAAGCCGAGAAAACTCTTCTTTAAGTGGCTCTTTGACCTTCAATATAAGAGTCGCCGAATCATAAACATGGCGAGAACTCGAAACAACATGTGCGCCTGCTTCTTCAAATTCTTTGTCAGAAAACCCAGCTTTCTCACCTGCTTTTTTTTCAATAAGTATCCTTGAGCCCTGAGAGATCACCTGCCGACAAATGTCTGGCGTTATAGAAACTCGAGTTTCTCCTGTTTTAATCTCTTTTGGAATACCAATTATCATAATAAAAGATTCACTTACAAAGTATCTCTCATTGAAAAACTGGCAACTGATTCTGCATGTCTTTTTTCACACCCAAAAAGACATCTTCTCCACTATTTTTAGTTGAGTTATAAACCCTTCGGAAGCTCAAATATTTTTATCCGTTGCCTCCATGAGGCCACTCCACCACCGGCTTTCTCAGGAACAACCAAAAGTGAGCCTCCATTCGGCAATCCATGAAGCGCAAGGCTTCCAGGACCAAAAAACTCCTCCTCATCCCTGAAATTCAATTCCCGGAATTTCGATCGCCGACTTTTCCCTCTAATCCAACCGATTTTTCCCTCTATTTGGCCTACAATAATAGTACCTTTCTTGGTGACGATAATCGACCCCATACTAGGAAGTTCTTTTCCAATTGATTGCATTTTTCCACCTCCAGAAAAATCTCCATTGGGTAACCGTAAGATCACGCCTTTACTAATGTCTCTTTTTCCAGCTGTCGTGATCAATAAATCCTTGTTCACATGGTCCCAGGTTACATCCAATGGCGTGTCTTCTATTTTCAGAAAATCAATTCTCGAATCATCTGATCCGTTAGCTAACATTGATAAAGCGCCTCTCGCGATCCTCAAAACTCCGGATTTTCCGGCAATGGCTGGCTCTAGGTTTGCACCACCCGTTCCAGCGTCAGAAAGGTAAAGATTTCCTTCAGAATCAAATGCAATGCCTGTTGGGCTCAAAATGGGATGTTCCAACAATTTTGCAATCGAAGAGCCTTCACCCATCAAGATTCTGCCTAAAAGATGCCCATCCTCAGGATCAAAAACAACCACTCCAGTCTTCAACGGTTTAGAATTTTTAATATAATTCCCGAAGCGGTCTTCCGCCCAAACTCCACCCTGAGCAACAAAGACAGATCCTTTTCTAAAATTTCCAATATCAACTGGAAGAATAGCCATTCCGATGGGCCCCGTCAGAGAATCTACAAACCGGAGCTCCGTAATCTCCATATTCCCTGTATCCGAAACCGACAGTTTACTTATGGCTCCCTTGTTAAGACTCCAACCATCCCTTCCTCTACTTCCATTTGCAACAAATAGCGATTTCCCATCCAGAGAAAAAACACAACTCGATGGCGTATTGAAACGTTCGATAGATTGAATAAAATCTACCTTTCCTCTCCCACTAACGAGGGGCGAAGTAAACGTTAATATCAAAAAAAACAAAGACAGCAAAAATGATCTCATCTAAATTAGGATGTAAAATATTCTAAACTAAGTATAACAGGTGAATGATTCCTTCAACTGGAATCAGCATTTTCTCGAAGAGAGGTAAGTCATCCTACAAACCAATCAGATAGACAAGTGTTTAGTCAACTTTCACTGGCTTAAGATGCCAGATATCCTTAGCATATTCTGAAATGGTCCGATCACTCGAAAACTTGCCCATTCGAGCAGTATTAAGAATCGCCATACGTGCCCAACGTTTCTTATCACGATATACCTCATCTACTTGCTCGTGTGCTTTACAGCATGAGGCAAAGTCCGCAAGAGCTAGAAATGGATCTCCTCCCCCCAGAAGGCTATTGCAGAGAGGAGCCAAAGCGCCCGGCTCACCAGGGGTAAAGAAATTTGATCCTAGCCAGTCGATGACTAATCGAAGATCTTCATCTTTGTTGTAGTAATCATAGGGAGAATATCCACTTTCCACCAACGCTTCTACTTCCTCAACCGTAAGACCAAAAATAAAAATATTTTCATCACCCACTTCCTCCATGATTTCAATATTTGCTCCATCCAAAGTTCCTACGGTAAGAGCTCCATTAAGAGAGAGTTTCATATTCCCAGTTCCAGAAGCCTCTTTACCTGCTGTTGATATTTGCTCAGAAATATCCGCAGCAGGAATAATCTTAGAAGCAAGGGAGACCCGATAATTAGGAAGAAAAACAACCTTAAGCTTTCCCTTAATCTTTTCATCCGAGTTAATCCGCTTACCAACTAAATTGATAGCTCGAATAATATTTTTGGCCAGTTCATAACCAGGAGCTGCTTTAGCTGCGAAAATAAAAACGCGAGGATGTATATCTAACTCAGGATTATGCAGCAATTTTCGATAGAGATGTAGTATATGCAGGAGATTGAGATGCTGCCGTTTATACTCATGCAAACGCTTGATCTGAACATCAAAAATTGCCGATGGATCAACCGTAATACCACACTCATTTTCGATCACTTCTGCGAGTTCAATTTTATTGGCATGCTTGATCGCCATAAACTCTTTTTGAAAAACTTCGACATCGGCAAATTCTTCCAGGCGAGTTAATTGCATTAAGTCTTTTGGCCACTGGTCCCCTATTTTAGAACTGATCAAATGGGATAGATTTCGGTTTGACGCCAATAGCCAACGACGAGGGGTTATCCCATTGGTTTTATTATTGAACCGCCCGGGATATAGTTCCGAAAAATCGGGGAACAATTTTGTCTCAAGAAGTTTTGAGTGGATCGCAGCTACACCATTTACAGAGTG
>CAXMUM010000139.1:0-5676 GCA_964196585.1 uncultured Opitutaceae bacterium | reverse complement strand
GATATCTATTGATGATTTGAAAAAGGAGTCTTTCATTTTATTGGGAGAGGCCAGCAGTCTTACATTTAGAGTGAGGCGTTTTCTTGGGGATAATGATTTTGAGCCTACAATTGTGGCGCGGTGTTCCCAGATGAAGACGGTCAAATCATTGGTCTCTTGTGGTCTTGGGGTATCCATCATTCCTCGGATGACGGTTGAAGAAGGTTCTCTGGTTTTTCGTTCTCTGACGGATGTCAATCCGATGAGGGACTTGGTAATGATCCGTCATAAAAGAAGATACTTAAGCAAGTCTGTGAGACAGTTTATGGATCTTGTGTTGGAAAACTGCCAGAACTGGGAGAACAGTTTTTAAGATTCCAAGGAAAGGCGTTTCAGCCGCAACGCATTTGAAACAACCGAAAGCGAACTTAAACTCATGGCGATACCGGCAATCATTGGATTGAGTAGAATTCCGGTAAATGGATAAAGAATCCCCGCTGCAATGGGAATGCCCAAGCCATTATAGAAAAAGGCGAAAAAGAGGTTTTGTTTGATATTTCGGACAAAGGAGTGGCTTAAACGAATGGCTCGAACAAGAGCCATTAAATCTCCGTTTACCAAGACAAGACCTGCGCTCTCTATAGCAACATCTGTTCCGGTTCCCATAGCGATGCCTACGTGGGCGGCAGCTAGTGCTGGCGCATCGTTCACGCCGTCTCCTGCAAAGGCGATCTTGCCATGCGTTGCGATATAATCGCGAACAAGTGCTTGTTTTTTCTCTGGGGTGATTGAGGCATGAACATCGTCAATACCTAGTTCTGCGGCAATAGAATGTGCGGTGGTTTCGCTGTCTCCGGTTATCATTGCGATGCTAATCCCCATTTGATGCAGCTGCTCTATCGCAGTGATTGTGTTTGGTTTCATAGCATCGGAGAGCCCGAGAAGACCAGCAACTTGATCATTACGGCTTATGAAAATGACTGTCTGGCCTTGTTGTCTTAGGTGATTAGCTCTGTCTCTAGTGTTGGGCGGAATCGTGATCTCGTGTTGAGTATGGAGATTTTCATTTCCAATGAGAATAGGGTTTCCATTTACAGTGGCTTTGGCCCCTGCACCAGTCATCGAGATAAAATCAGTGGCGTTTTTAATCGAGAGATGACGTCTTTTGGCAGCCTCGAAGATTGCTTTTGCCAGTGGATGTTCACTGTGTTGTTCGACGGATGCAGCTATTTCGAGTAATTCGTTTTCATCGATATTTGCTGTGCGAAAAATTGTTTGTAGCGTTGGTTTCCCTTCCGTCAGTGTCCCTGTTTTGTCGATCAGAATCGTATCCACTGTATGGAGATTTTCGAGAGACTCTGCGTCACGTATCAGTATGCCAGCTTGAGCGCCTCGTCCGATGCTTGTAACGACGGATACCGGAGTTGCCAGACCTAGAGTGCAAGGACATGCGATGATGAGAACAGCCACACTGTTGACCAAAGCAAAAATAAAGGAGGGACTCGGGCCGAACCAAAACCAGAGAAGAAAGGTAAGTAAGCTGATCCCTAAAACGATGGGAACAAAAAAGGCCGAGATTCGATCAGCCCTTTTTTGAGCAGGAGGTTCACTGTCCTGAGCTGTTTCGACCAGTTGTATTATTTGAGAAAGTACCGTTTCCTTTCCCACTCGATGAGCTTCCATGATAAAACTACCGGTTGTATTCAATGTTCCTCCTGTGACTGAGTCTCCATTCGTTTTATCCACAGGAAGAGGTTCGCCGGTAATCATGGCCTCATTCAGGGCGCTATTCCCTTCAAAAATGAACCCGTCTACAGGCACTTTTTCTCCGGGACGAACTCGCAGGTGGTCTCCTACATCAATTGCATCGAGCGGAACTATTTCCTCCAATCCATCTTTGATTCGACTGGCAGTTTTTGGGGCCAGAGCGATGAGGGTCTGGATAGCTTCTTCGGTTCGTCCGTGCGTTTTTTGTTCGATAATTTGCCCGATGAGAACAATGACGACGATGATTGATGTGGTTTCAAAATAGACTGGGAGAACTCCTCCATAACGAAAGGAATGTGGGAGGTTATCGGGAAAGAATAACGTAAATGTGCTAAAAAAATAGGCAGCTCCGATCCCCGTAATGATCAAAGTGAACATGTTGAAATCCAATTCTCGAATGGAAGTAATGAAGCGACGGATAAAAAACTGACCTGACCAGAAAAAAACAGGAGTTGTCAGAATGAATTGAATCCAGTGATTTGTTTGAGTTTTAATGATCGAGGAAAGATCAAGGCCAGGAATCATCGGGCCCATGGCCAAGATGAAGACTGGCAAGGTGCAGGCTAACGCAACCCAAAGCCGTGGCAAAAGTACTTTGGCCGAAGGTAATCCCATGTAGACAGGGGAATCGGGTGTGTCATTCATTAATGCTTAACCGTAAGCATCTTCGCAGATTTGGCGATCTTAGAAGCTCCTTGTTGGAAGTTCTCAGTCTTGAAAAATTGGGTTACCGAAAGATACTGAAAAATCCACTCCACCAGCGTTGTCCCAGAAGTTTGATGTCTTCCAGAATGTGGTAAACACAAGGAACGAGAAAGAGAGTGATAAAGGTGGCGAAGAGTACTCCAAAAGCCAGAGATGTTGCCATGGGGATAAGGAACTGAGCTTGAAGGCTCCGTTCCATCAAGATGGGTGCCAATCCGACAAAGGTTGTGATAGATGTTAGTGTGATCGCTCTAAATCTCTGCTTTCCTCCAGTTTGTACTGCTTCGATAAGAGGAATCCCTTCAGCGCGTAATTTGTTTATCCTCTCAACAAGGACCAATGAGTCGTTCACCACAACGCCAGCCATGGCAATGATACCAAGAGCGGAAAGAAGGCTGAGAGCCTGTCCTGTGATCAAATGGCCTAAAATGGCTCCTCCCACTCCGAAAGGAATCACGGAAATCACGATCAATGGTTGAAGATAACTTTTGAAAGGGATGGCCAGGAGAGTATAGATTAAGACGATAACCAGCATGGATCCTCCAATCATCGCGGGCGCTGATTCTTCCATATCTTTGGCTTCACCTCCTTTGATTGGTGTGATGCCGGGGTATTTACGCGTAATCGAGCCGAGGATACTTTCCGGATCACCCGGATATTTCCCATAAAGAGCGGCTGTCAATGCTTCGGTATCAACGATCTCTTTGTTCGCATTCGCTTGAATATTGACAACTCGTTTGCGATCTAGTCGCGAAATGGCGGAATAGCCTAAACCGATTTCTAAATCTGCTACTTCGGAAATAGGAATGCTATCACCCGTTGGGGCGATGATCCGCATGTTTTTCAAGTTGCCGATGGATTCCCGTTCGTCACGGGGATAACGAATCATTACTTTGATATCTTCTTTGTCACGAAGAACGCGTTGAGCTTCCGCTCCGTAAAAAGCATAACGGACTTGCTTGGCTAAATCTGCCGCTGTGAGGCCGAGCGAACGAGCATCGTCTTTGAGCTTTACTTTGAGCTCACGTTTTCCCTCGGAGTAGTTGTCACGTATATCGTAGAGGCCTTCAAATTCCTTTAGTTTTGCCTGAATTTCCAGGGAGGCTGTCTTAAGAATGCTAAAGTCGCGTCCGCTCAGCTTTACATCTACTGGTAGCCCAACAGGCCCTGCTGCACTGGAAAGAAAAGTCAGCTTTCGAGCTCCAGGAATTTCACCAACTTTTTCGCGCCACTCTTCTGCTACTTGATCAGCATCGGAATCTCTGAGCTCACCCTTTGAGAGCTCTATGATGATCGAACCGATGTTGCTCCCAGAGGATGTGGCGGTTGCTTCAGGACCACCGGAGACAACACTATAACCTAAGAAAACACCTTTGTTTTTAATAGGATCGATGTTGCCTGCGGCGACTTCTTTTTTAGAAATTTCATCTAAGGCCATGTCAGTTCGATTGAGGGCTCTTCTGGTTTCAGAGAGAGGCGATCCTTCAGCCATGGTTAGTTCCATGAAGATGTAGTCGGACGGAACATTTGGGAAAAAGACAAATCGAACCACCCCCATCCCTACGAGAGAGATGGAAAAAATAAGAAAGGCGATGAAACAGGCGAGAGTAATGTATCGGTACTTGATCGCTTTGGCAATTCGAGGGAGATAGGAGTTTTCAATGAAACGTTCCAGCCAATCCGACAGATTGCGCTGCATGCGTGAAAACCAGTTGAGCTTATCCCGTCCGTGTTTGTCTCCCACATGGCAGAGTGAAAGATGATAGGGGAGGACAAGTTTACTCTGCACCAACGAAAAGAGAAGAGTGGGAATGACAGTGTAAGGAATGACCGCCATAAACTTACCAATTGTTCCTGGTAAAAGAAACACGGGAAAGAATGCAACAATTGTGGTGAGAACGGCAAAGGTAACCGGGATAGAAACTCTGTGTGTTCCACTGATGGCGCTTTCAACACCAGGACCTTTTGCTTGATACTCCGTAAAGACACTTTCACCGACTACAATTGCATCATCCACTACGATTCCCAGAACAAGAATGAAGGCAAAAAGGGAGAGTAGATTGATGGTTATCCCAACAAATGGAGCAATGGCCAGGGTCGCGAGAAAACTAATGGGAATACCGACGGCGACAAAGAAGGCCAGAGATGGTCTGAGGAAGACTGTAAGGGTGAGGAGAACTAAGATGAAACCGACAGCTCCGTTTTTGAGTAACATGTCGATGCGGCCCTGGAGATAAAAGGAAGAGTCACTCCATGCCTCCAATTGAATTCCGTCGGGGACCCATGTTTGTTGGGCCTCTTCAACGTACTGATAGACCATCTTGGATATTTCCAGAGGATTTTCATCCCCAACTTCGCGGACGAGAACAATGGCGGCTGGCTTGCCGTTAAATTTGGTTACAATATCCTGCTCAGCGAATCCGTCTATGACGGTCGCCACTTGATCGAGAGTCACTTTCCCTCCATCCGGGGTCGAAAGAAGTACAATTTTCTTAAAATCTTCGCCTATATAACCCTGGCCTTTTGTGCGAAGTTGGATTTCTCCGCCTTCTGCTTTGATGAGTCCTCCCGGTAGATCGATGGAACTATTTTTGACAGCCCTCACAATATCATCAAATGTGAGATCGTGATTCCGTAAGTTGAATTCGGATACTTCAATCGATATTTCGTAGTCACGTGTGCCTTGGACTGTCGCCTGGCTGATTCCGTCTATGTTGACGAGATCTTCCCTTACTCTGTCTGCCAATTTTTTAATTTGTTTTTCTGAAGCCTCTCCAAAAATAGAGACGCGGATGACGTCCTTTTGAATGAGCAGTTCTTCGATGATGGGTCTTTCGGTATCATCGGGGAAAGTGGTAATAGCGTCGACGCGAGTCTTAATGTCGTCTTTGACCTTGGAAAGACTGTAACCCTTATCAACGGTTACGGTTACAGCTCCATAGTTCTCTTGGGCTACCGAATTGATTTCTTTGATCCCGTCAACTCCTTGGAGCGCCTCTTCAATGCGGATAACAATGGTCTCTTCGACTTCCTCGGGGGCGGCTCCAGGATAAGGGACACGAACAACGACTGTATCGAGAGAAAACTGGGGGAAAAGTTCCCTCTTCATGGTAAAGTAAGAGGCGGCTCCACCGAGGACGAGAAGTAGCATGAGAAGATTGGCTGCTACTCCATTGCGTGTAAACCAGGCGATCATATCGATTGTGTTGTTAAAGTGATATTGTG
>CAXMUM010000138.1:0-5681 GCA_964196585.1 uncultured Opitutaceae bacterium | reverse complement strand
AAGCTAGAGATTCATCTCGATGAATAGTGATTCATCGAAGGTAACAAAAATCCCGCCTCAAACAAGCAGAGGAGGGATTTGAAAGTAAAGAAACAGAAGTGGTTTTAAAAACCGCCTATTTGGCCCACAGAACGGACACCCTTTTTGGCAATCTCGATAACACGCATCACCTCGACGGCACTTTCAGGGGGAATTGCCTGCACTCCTCCATTGAGAAGCACATCTGAAATGTTCTCATAGAAGGTTCCTGCCGGTGCTTTTGGTTTCATGGGAAACGTTTCCTCAACCCAGGGAAGTTCTTCATCGATCCCGTATTTTCTACCAGCCACAGCGCCCTCGATCACACTCAGCTTGTCCACAACCTCCGGATCATAGGAACGAATAGTCGCTGTCTCAGCATCCTGTGCGATGAGCCCTCCATTTGAACCGAGCAAAACAGTTCTGGGCAATGGTACTGCGCAAGAAGTCGAAACAAACAAATCAACGGATCGCCCATTTTCACCACGACCATAAATGTGAAAATGATCCTCCGTATCACCGGCATCTTTGATGTGGGCCAAATCACTGGTCAATTCAATGAGCTTCGAATCCAAAAGATACAGCGCCAGACTCAGAATGTGGGTACCGTGATTATTGAGCAACCCTCCTCCATTCTTCTTGAGCGTCTGCCAATCATTTCGCCGTCCATAATTACTCCAGTTCATCCGAATGCCAAAAACTTCTCCGATCTTCCCCTCGTCAATCACCTCGCGAAGATACCGCACCTCATCCATCAAAGTGTATTGCTGATGCACAAATAACTTTCGCTCTGTCCTTTGAGCTGCCTCCGCAATACGAACAGAACCCGCATGATCCAGGGCCATTGGTTTTTCCAAAACACAGTGCCGTCCCGACTCCATCACCTTTACTGCATCACCTTCATGAGCAAAGCTTGGTGTCGCCACTACGATCACCTCGGCATCCGTCTGCTCAATCAAACTATCGATATCCGAATAAGTCGCACATGCAAAGGCATCCGACGCCTCCTTGCGTCGACCCTCATCCAAATCCACCGCTCCAACGATGGCAAAATCTGGATTCACTTTTATCTGCTCCAGATGGATACTCCATCCAGCACGACCCAATCCAACAACAGCGATCTTAATCGGCTTATTCATGACATCTTTCGTACCCGCGTAACGGGTTTAAACGCAAGACAGAATCGCGACGAATATCCCCTGAGACTTCTTCAGTTCACCCAGAGGCTTTTTCCAAGGTATAAATAGATGGTACGTCCCGAAAAAGGAGCAGCACATATATTTTACTTCTTAGAGCGTTCTCTACGAAAGAGACAACGCAGCCCAGGCAGCCTCGAGTTTGCGGTTAGAATTCGCAATCGTTACTTCCGGATCTTCCTCTCCCACCGGTTTGACCTCGAAGGAAATCTCTCCCCGCCGAGAACCCTCCTTGGCCAGGTAACCGATCTCAAACAAAACTCGGAGAAACTCTGTGATTTCCGCCACATCATTTTTCCCTCCGGGATAGCCAAAGCGAGGATGTTTATCTCCATAGACCGGATCCGAAGGATCCTCTATATAACAGTTTCCAATATGGATATGGCTCACATAATCCGCCACTGGTTTGAGCGCCTCAGCCGGACTTTCTCCCAAAAGTGGAATATGGCTAAGGTCCACTACTAGTCCAAAATTATCATGCTTTGGTGCTATCCCTGCCGCAAATGCCCGCGCATCTTCTGCCGGACCAATCAAGCACTTCTTATCGATCGAGCGATCAAAGACTTCCAGCCCGAGAGTTATCCCTCTTTCTTGCGCAAATCGACAAAGCTCATCCACCGACTTCTCCAGCTGATCCATTGCCTCTGCCTTTCCCTCGTCACCTGGATACAGCCCGCTGAGAAAACCGACCTCCTTTATCCCAATCTCATCGGCTTCAGCGATTCCCTCCTGGCACTCTGCAACTGCTTTGAGCCGCTCTGCTTCATCCAGAGAATTCAGATCCAGCTTTCTCGTGAGGATCCTGGGATGCAGCGCATACTTTGAAGAGATTCCACTGTAAGCCAATAGCTCCCCTACAGATTTCCTCACCTCAGGATCATTCACCCAACTCACCTCAACCACATCAAAATACGCATCAGCTAAGAGGCTTTTTAGTGACTCCACCATCGGCCCATTTCCATCCGCCACTGGATACGCCATAAACTGCAGAATACCCGGTTTGATATAACTCTTCAGAGGTTCTTTCATGTGCAAACAATAGGCGAAGAAGTTCTCCGAAAAGTCAAAAGAATCATGGTAGAAAGCATTTCATTCTTTGCTCAGCACATCTAAAAAACAGCCAAGAGCCTTCTTGGACAGGATCAACAAGATATACAGGATTTTCAGCTGGGCTATCTTTATCGCCTTCCCCTATTCATCTTACTCATCCTGTTAATCATGTCTAAAAAAATCCGTGAACACTTTATCCGCAGATTAACACAGATCAGTCAGCCAAAGCTCAATTCGATCAATAAGTATTCCCTCAAATTTTCGATGTCGAAATTCACCGTGACTCTATGCCGACCGGTATCGCGTGAAGAGGTTAATAATACAGGATCTGGTTGACTCGGGTCATAGGCTGAGGCGTTTGCCAACCGACGATTCTGAAAGCGTTTTGGCAGCTCAACCTCAATCACAATCATCTCTGCTGAAAACACGGGAAACGGGATAGGGTCTTCATGGTTGACGCCTTCCGAGTCCTTGTTTTCCAACGTGTTCGAAACGTTGACCAAATGAACAACCAATGATGACTCATCATTCGATACCAATAGCGTCGCCAGAACACCTTCCGGTAAGTTCGTGGTCGTCAATCTCCCTCCTCCCGGAATCATCGATTCAATGAATTTCGCTAAATCCTTCAACTGCTTTCGATGTTCGATGGTAAACGACTCGTAACTAACTTTTTTCTCTTTTGCGTCCGCTTCAAAACGCATCAGATTCACACTCTGTAGAGGTGTCGCATTATTGAGTCCATCTGGGAGAAAGATAATTTGCCCATCATCAATCAACACCGATTGATTCTCAGCTCCTGTTGGAAGCTTCTCAAGCCCCAGCAGTGAAGCCAGATTGTGCTTTGAACGTCTTCCGCCACTATGCTCACGAGAGCCGCTCTCTCCTCCCCAAATCACCGTTCCACCCTGTGCTGCGAACTCTTTGAAAGAACTAACTTCATCATTACTCAACAACGCAACGTCCGGAAGGATGATCAATTCGTAATTACCGATATTTCCGATCTCATCGACCAGGAGAAAATCGAAGGAAACATTATTCAACAAACAAGCCTGCGCCCAGGATGTGGTCCAAACGCCGGTTGATGTATTATAATGCTGATACAACTCACGATTACGCTTCGAATCATAGAACGCGAGTTTCGCAATTTTCTTTTGATTTCGTAAAAGTCTTTGATGTTTTTTCTCAAATTGACGGAGGATTTTTTCCGTCTCATTGGCATTCTGACCTTCATCCGTTCCGAGATATTTTGCCCCCCAACTCATAGCGAGACCCCAGCAAAAAAGCGTGGTATCAGAACGATCCGGGTAGAACATGATCATGGATGGAATATCGCGCAAACGACCCAGTGCATAGCGATGCCCCTGCTCTACCGCCCAACGAGGCCAGGAATAACGAATAATAGTGGAATAGCATGACTCCTGAAACACCCAATCCAATTGAGGTAAGGTATCGAGGGCGTAAGCGCTTGGATTGTTGTTCAAGACGGAAGAGCAGTAATTGGGCCTTAAGAATCTAAAGCCCAAACTCTCATAATGTTCTTTCACGGCCACGTGAAAATTCTCAACCGAGCGAAAACGAAAATCCAGCCATGCGCCATGAACGGGACTCTCATAATCACCCATTAAGCGTACCCATGGTTCGCCGTTTGCTGGGAGTTCAAATCCGGTACCTTCAGCGAAAAGTTGCCGGCAATACTGACAGCTACAAGCGTTCTCATAGGGAGCCGACCCTATCCATTGAACATCGTCAGTCATGATGCCGTCCACACCTGTTTCATAGACACTCTCTAGGTATTTGAAATAGGCACGGCGATAATGCGGGTTATTGAAACACATCGAGTAACCATGATAACCATTGGGACTGAAACTACCTACAGAACCATCAACCTGAATCATCTCAGAACGCTTGATATCATCAATCAAGACGGGATCCGCTTTTGCCGATTGTATCATATCAGGCCAGGATTCTACCCGAGACTGTCTCACTCTTAAAATGTCCTTCAGATAGGCCAAATCCTCATCATTTCCGATAAAGTGACTCAATTCTGAGGAATGGTGTTCTGTCACTAGGATGCCATGCTTGTGACAGGCGTTTACCACCTTTGTCAGTGTCTCGTTCAGCAAGTCCCAGTAGTCGTAAAAAGACCACCGAAAGTGAGTACAGCTGAAGGTGATCACATGATTTACACCGCTTTCTGCAAAACGCTCCGCCTTGATCTCCAGATCTTTTTCGGTGTCAGAGAATATCTCCTCATCATTGTACCAAAAGAAGGCAAATTGTGTCTCCCATGGATCAATTATGGATGGGCCTAGTGCTGTTTTGTATGTGAGATGATTCATTCTACATCTTACTTTTTAATCTACTTACCCGTAGTATATCGTTTTAAGAAAAAATACAGAAAACAAATGCACAAAATGTTTCTCCCTCATCATAGAATCATCCTGTCATCTGATCCGAACGACCTTGCCGAGACTGTCTAAATTTCCCACCAAACATTGACTCAATGTTTTAGCTTCGGGATAGTATCAAAACTGCTCAGTAATATGACGACCCCCCGTGACATCATTGGCTACGTTGAAGCTCTAACAGGCCATCCTATCGATCCTGACGAAGGTCTCCAACATGGCGCGGACTGCCAGGTCCATGCGGCTACTGTGGCTTGGATGGCCACTCCGAGTGCAATCCAGGCGGCTGGTGCAGAAAAAAGCCAGTTACTGATCGCGCACGAAAGCCTATACTATCCGTATAATGTCGTCCAGTCGGCAAATCCTCCACCGGACTGGCAAAAGTGGCAGGTCAACCGCCAACGACGCGCTGCACTTGAGCAGCATGAGCTTACCCTTCTTCGTCTACATTTCTCAGTTGATGAGATCTGCATCTTCGATACGTTTGCCGAACTGCTGGAGCTCGGATCGGCGGTCTTTACGGAAGGACTCGTCAAGGTATACGAGATACCCCCGTGCCCTCTTCATGTTTTGGTTGAGAGAGTGAAGGATCGTATTGGGATGCCACACCTCCGAGTCGCCGACGCAGGAGACATGGATAAGATGGTTTCAAGAATCGGGCTACCTTGGGGTGGGATGGGACTTTTCGTAAATGTCGATTATCAGCAACGCCTGATCGCTCAGGAGTGCGATGTGTTCATCGCCGGTGAATCTGATAACTATGGCTTCCGATTCGCCGCCGAATGCGGCATCCCAATGATTGAAACAAGTCATGAACTGAGTGAGAACCCGGGACTGCACACGTTCACCGAAATGTTGGGCAAAGCGTTTCCTGATGTGCAGTTCACATTTTACGAAAATGAATGTGTCTGGAAAACGAAGTGACCAACACTTTTTGGCGACAAATGGGATCAATATTCATATTTCATAAATGAAAACTCATCACGTCCTACTTTATAGATTCAAGCCA
>CAXMUM010000137.1:0-5690 GCA_964196585.1 uncultured Opitutaceae bacterium | reverse complement strand
GGAGCCACTCCCGTTTCTGAAATAGCTATCCTTAGTGCCGAAGCCCATCATCAAGATCGATACATCGAAGGGATCGATGCAGGAGCTTCTCGAATACTGCTGGAGACACAGCAGATGTTTGATATTATCGACTGGGACAATGACCTCAACCACTACAAACTCCTTATCTTACCAGACGTCATACGACTCAACGAAGATCAAGCTGAACGCTTACAGACATTTGTAAAAAATGGAGGTAAAATCATTGCAACCCATCAGTCCCTACTCAAATCCGGCAGCGATGAGTTTGCGCTTCCCTTCCAGGCCAAAATATCTGGGCAACGTGATTTTGAGCCTGATTACCTGAAAGTTTCAGAGGCTCTCAATCCAGACGGAGATATCGTCAAAAACCCTTTTGTCATCTATCAGCGAGGCATGTCCGTTAAAGCAACAGGCGCTACTGTTTTGGCCCAGACTTTCGACCCTTACTTCAATCGAAGCTGGAAACAGTTCTGCTCTCATCAACACACACCTTACAAAGATGAGGCCAGTGAAGAATCGGATGGTATCCTCGAAGATGGCTCCATCATCTACTTTGCTCATCCCCTCTTCAAAGAGTATTATAATTCCGGGCAACCTCTCCTCAAGTACGCGCTGCGCAATGCTATTCGGAGACTCCTTCCCAATGCTCCTGTCAGAACCAACCTTCCCTCAAGCGGTCGAATCAGTTGGATGAGAACGGATCAGCCCAAAAGAGAATTACTTCATCTCCTCTACGCACAACCACAACTTCGTGGTAACTCCGTTATGGGCTGGAGAGGTGGCCAAAGTATCGAAATCATCGAAGACGTAGTTCCTCTATATGACATCAGTTGCGAAATCGATCTTCCAGAAGAGCCAAAGAAGGTTTATTCAGCCTATAAACCTGAAGAAATGATTCCTCTGGAAATTTCGAAAAATGATACTGGACATACCCTCCACCTAAGTGTCCCAAAACTCTATCTCCACGATTTAATTGTCATTGAATATTAGTTCCCAAAATCCGGTAAACCGATACGGATCAAGGTACATAAAATGATGGAAAAAAATCAATTCCCTCGAAAGCGCGGACAATGGACAGAATTGTCCACAGAGCTCAAATATGACAATCCCTGGATGAGCGTAAAAGAAAGCAAAATCCTCAATCCCAATGGAGGCAAAGGGATTTACGGTGTCGTTCATTTAAAAAACTTTTCTATTGGTATCGTCCCTCTCGATGAAGAAGGCAATACCTGGATCGTCGGCCAGGAGAGGTTCCCTTTTGAGGGGAAATTCTCTTGGGAAATCATAGCAGGAGGTGGTCCTCTAGAAGATGACCATTTGGATTCTGCAAAAAAAGAACTACTCGAAGAAACCGGAATCAAAGCACATAAGTGGGAACTGATCCAGAAAATGGATATGAGTAATTCGGTAACAACAGAACAAGCCCTACTCTATGTCGCCCGAGACTTATCTTTCCACGAAAAACAACCCGATGAAACGGAAAAACTTAAGGTCAAAAAAATCCCCTTTGAAGAGCTCTACCAAATGGTCATCAAACATGAAATTGTGGACAGCCTCAGCGTCGCGGCCGTGATGAGAATCAGACTGATGTCACAACAATAGAGATACCTTCCCTATCCCTATCTTTCTCTCCCAAACAGTAGTTTAGGAAGCCACGGTGGTTTGGGATCGATCGATCAAAACCCTAAGTGGTATCAATCAGAGACATCGCCAGATTCTTATGACCCAGACAACTGGTCAGATGTGAGTTCATTGAGCAACGGCTGACCACTGGCAAAGCGATCGAGATTGTTTGAGAAAATATCCCACAGTCGCACGGTGAAATTAGGACTCAGAGAGGAGCCGGAAATATGGGGAGAGAAAATGACATTGGGAAACTGCCACAATGGATGCTCCGGCGGCATGGGATAGTGATAATGCGCATCGAGCGCCGCGCCTGCGATCGACTTTTCACGCAATGCCCGCAGCAACGCTTCTTCTTTGATTATAGGCCCACGCGCTGGATTCAGCACAAAGGCATGACTAGGCAGAGCCTGTAACTCGCGTTCGCCAATCAGGCCTTCGGTCACCTTGGTCAGCGGCAGGGCAATAACCAGGAAATCCAGTCCTTCGAGAAACGCCAGCTCCTCACCTGCACAATACACTTTGTCGGCCAGCACTCCTGCCGGATCTCCTGTGCCCGGCACACTATAAACATTGTTACATGACCCCACACCACTGCGCGACATCACATGCACTCGCAGTCCCATTTGTTTCGCTAGCCGAGCTGTTTCGCGACCAATACCCCCATAACCCCATATCCCCACGGTCAACCCACGAATTTCGCGCTGAAAGGTCGAAGAACGGTCCCATATTGCAGCGTCTTGATTACGAACGAGCTGACGGACATCACGTATGAGATTCACCATCATCGCGACGTTCCATTCCGCAATCGGCACGTCAAAGCACCCACGGGCATTTGTAGCGCGGATACCAAGTGAGGGCAAATTATGTTTGAATAATTGCGTATAACCGGCTGAGGCTATCTGCACCCACTTAACAGCGCGCATGTCGGCGAAATTTGTCGGTGGAAAAGTGCAAAACAAGACATCGGCATCAGCGATGCGTGCAGCATCCAGTGGACGAACCATCTCCTCCGGAGGTGTAATAACATCGATTTCGTAAAGACCTGATTTTTCCAGTGCTTCCAGTGCCGCTGGAACAACTGGCACATCAATTAAAAGTTTAAGTGACATCAGGTAGAAAGGATTTTTCCTGGCACACTATTGAACTCTCCTGTGCCTGGTTGGAATGGATAACGAGCTTTGATCTCATCCGTCAGGATGACTCCCAAGCCTGGGCGGTCCGGGGGCAAGACGTAGCCCTCCTTTAGAAGAAGACCTCCATCGATCACATCCGAGTGCAGACCCGCATAGTCAGGTGCCATTTCGAGCATACAAGTATTCGACGCCGAAAAGCCACAATGCACATTTTGCATAAGCGATCCACCCGCCCCCCAAGCGTGAGTCGCAATCTTGCGATCACGCTCCTCCATCATTTTTGCGACCGCCATGAACTCGCCGAGTCCACCGGTGAACGACGCATCGGGCTGCCCGATATCAAAACAATCCTGTTCCGAGAACACCTTCCATTCATAACTAGAGGTCAAACACTCTCCTCCCGCAATTGGCACTGACGTTGCTTTGCAAAGCTCTGCATATCCCCATGGGTCAGTGTAATGTAAGGGCTCCTCCAGGAAGAAAGGGTTATAGGGTTCGATCGCCTTGGCGACCGCTGTCGCCACTGCAAGATTCCAGGTCGCCCGCGGATTGTTCCCCATGTGGCCATCCATCATCAACCAGGCGTCTTCCCCCGCATGACTCCTCATAAAGGAGAATTTATCTGCCTCAAAGTCCGCCGCTGCTGCTGGAGTCTCCAGCATGGACCACCCTTCCCCCGCAGTAAGACTACCTGCCCCCACCTTTACGCCGCGAAAACCGAGTGAGAAATAATGGTCGATCTTCTTCGCCAGTTTCTCTTTGGGATAATTACTCGGCCCTCCGGTCGCGTAACAAGGTAGCCGATCAAACTTGGAACCGCCGAGCAATGCATGAACAGGTTGATCGAGCAGCTTACCCTTTAAGTCCCACAGCGCCGCTTCGATGCCATTGAGCACGATCGCACCAAGACCAACGCGACACCAAAAATTACCGCAGTGATACATCCTCTGCCACAACTCAGGAATATCATCCACATTTTGCCCAATAAGGATGGGTTTAAAAAATTCCACGATCGACGGGACAGATTCCGGGCAAAAATAACCCGCATAGGTCTCACCGATACCGATACTTTTGCCGTCAGTAAGAACCTCGATAAAAGCAGCACTGCGCAACTTGCGCGCTTCGCTCAGAAAGGGGTCGTTAGTGCAGGGACCCGTTACGAGGGTTGTGCGAACATCAGTGATTTTCATAG
Source organism: uncultured Opitutaceae bacterium (assembly GCA_964196585.1). Lineage (GTDB taxonomy): Bacteria > Verrucomicrobiota > Verrucomicrobiia > Opitutales > Opitutaceae > NORP342. The sequence goes on along the minus strand of CAXMUM010000137.1, from coordinate 1,718 downwards.
GGATAAGAAGGGTAAACCAAGGTAAGAAGCTGACTAAAAAGCCAAATTGATGATGGCAGAAAGCATTTCATAAAAAACTGGGGTAGTAGACGATGGATCCATAGTGAGTGGTCATATCGGAAAAACTGAAAGAAAATAACCCCAAACAATATTCCACCATCTTTTCACCAAGATAAGCGAAGAGTCCATCCGCTTTTTCCCCTAAGCTGCAAAGTGACTCCGCATCTTTGCCCAAGTCACCTACCCCCCTTTCGATCACCCTTTTACCAACCCTAAGTGAACAACCATGTTTGAACTGAAACCTGATTTCGAAGATGTTCAGAATCGATTCGAAGCTTGGTGGGATTGTCAGATCATTGACAGACCCCTCGCCACCATATCCTTTCCCAAAGATGAAAGAGAACAAGTCCCCCTTCCCTCTTCAGAAAAGTTTACCAGCCTACCCGAACGTTGGCTCGATACCGACTACCAAATCGAGTGCGCTGAAGCTAGATTATCTAACACCATCTATACTGCCGACAGTCTTCCCATCGCATTTCCAAATCTAGGACCAGAGATCTGCGCTGCCTTTTATGGATGTAAGTTGGAATATGGTGAAAACACTACCTGGAGTAAACCTATCCTGAAAGATTGGTCACAAGCCTCTTTAGATTCGATCCAATTGGATGAGGACAATTTCTACCTCAAAAAAATCTTTGAAATGACCGATGCATTCATCCAGGCCAGTGCCGGGAGATACATCGTCGGCTATACCGATCTTCATGGAAGTGGCGATACCATCGCAGCCCTACGCGAACCACAAAAGCTCCTCATGGATACCCTTGAGTATCCCAACGAAATCAGAGAGCTCAGCTCAAAGATTACCGATGATTTTTTAACAGTCTATGATCGATTCCATGAAATACTGAGCACCGCAGGAATGCCTAGCACTACCTGGACCAACGCTACCTGTAAGGGAAAATTTCACGTTCCTTCCAATGATTTTTCCTGCATGATTTCCGGCCAGTCCTTTGAGGAGCTCTTCATTCCCGGCATCGTCAAAGAATGTCAGCATATGGACCGCTGCATCTATCACCTTGATGGGCCACGGGCCCTCCGCTTTCTCGACCGCTTACTTGAAATCCCTGAAATTCAGGCCATTCAGTGGATACCTGGCTCCCCCAATGAAGATTGGAGCAAATGGATCGAAGTTTACCAACGCATTCAGGCAAAAGGCAAAGCGTTGCAAATCATTTCCGTTGCGGCGACAGATCTCCATCGAATCTCGGAAGTTCTCAAACCGGGAGGCATCTGGATTAGTAACATCACGGGTATCAGTAATTTCCAAGAAGCAGATGCAGCATTAAAAATCCTCTCTTCCTGGAAGTAACTTTCTGGATCACCTCGTTTATCTTAGGTGTACCATTCCGTCTTCCAAGCCGAATAATCTTGGAAATTCGGTTCATTATCCCACTCCACAGGTATAATTCCAGATAAGGTCTAAGGTGATTTCTAGGGCCATCTGAAAATCCGGAGGTAAACCACGTAAATATGGGGAAAACCAACAAATGCATAAATCCCCTTCCCAAAAGAAGGCTCGCCCATTTCAGTGGAATACTGGAGAATGAATTTAGCTTGTACCTAGCCCCTTTTAGATACCCTACGCCAGGCTAGAACCCTGAATAACATGCAAAAAAAAGAATTATTTGGTCACCCTATAGGACTCTTTATCCTCTTCT
>CAXMUM010000136.1:0-5791 GCA_964196585.1 uncultured Opitutaceae bacterium | reverse complement strand
CTATGCCATGATCATTAAGGTGTTCACCATGATCTGCAGTCAATACAGTCAGGGTATTTCCCAGCCCCATTTTTCCATCCCACTCTTTAAGGATTTGTCCGACGATATAATCGGAAAATTCTACTGAACCTTCATATGTCTGGGGATAAGGTTCAGGACAATTGTACGGTGTGTGCGGATCGATCAGGTGAACCCACAAGAAAAGAGGCCTAGACGGATCCTCCCCAGCTATCCACTCTTGAACACGACCCAATGTTTTGTCTCCCCTATTTTCCAAGGAGGCTGCACCATGCTCACTATACAGACCTTGAAAGCCATACCCTTTTTGTGCTTGGAACCCAGCCCAACTCGTAATCGCTTCCGTATGGTATCCATTTTCTGCCGCAATAAGTGCTAGAGTTTTGCGTTTATTTTCATCTCTCATCCCATTACACTTCACCTTATTAACCATTGGTGTACTAGCCGAAAACAGCGAACAATGGGAGGACAACGTACTCCCTATACTAGTGAGGTGATGAGCAAAATTGACCCCACTTTCAGCGAATCGATCAAAGTGAGGTGTCCTGGTTTTATCAGATCCATTACAGGTGAGGTAATCAGCCCGAAGGGTGTCGACGGTAATGACAAGTAAGTGCTGGGGTTGTTTCATGTTTTAGGCTCCTTACAGTGACACAAAAATATAACAAGTATTTGAATAGTTTCGGTACTATCCCAAAAGCAAAATCCTGAGTCAACATTTTGCAGGCATTTTACCTCTTCTCTTTCTTGTTTTCCGTTCAAGTCGGGTTACGGACAGTTCCTCTGATTTATGAAGGAAGTTCCAGATAAGCTGCTTAACATCTTCTCAGCTGTCCAATCGCAAGCAGACCTGCTCTCCGGGTCCATGCACACCTTCAATCAAGATGCCTTCTATATCAGCCGTTTTGGAAGGACCCGTCACCCAAATGATATTGGGATCATCTCCCAATTGATCGAGCGCTGTCGGAATATCCCGGTATACCTCATCCGAACGAAGCACAGTTATGTGGACCCAAGGTGTCAACGATCCAAGACGACTTGAGGTGGAACCATCTTTAAGAATGATCGTCCCGGATTCAGCAATCGCACCACTCGCTCGGGTAATCCCAAACTGATACTCATCGATGCGTTCACGATCATAGGTTGTTTCCAAAGTAATTTCCGGACCCAATTCCTGTGAAAAAATCTCCAATAATTCTGGATCGCAATACCCTGACAGATAATCGTTCTCCAGCATCCATTTTTTTAACTTACCAGTAGTTTCGTAAACCTTCCCATTAACTGCCTGCATCGCAGTTTTGAAATGTTCCCATAGGTCTGCATCCTCCGGGATGGTAACCACTACCTCTGTATCGTAATCCGGATACGCCGCTCGTTCCGGCAAAGCCTCCAACGTTTTCTTAACTTTCCCCAAGATTACATCACGATGTGTTGACATAAATTTTTACTTCTTTGAAGCCTCCGATTGATCATTCTTTTTGGGAGTCGGACGATTTGCCATCCAGGAACGGAATCGTTTCCCATGCCATTCCGGCAAGTCCTTCTTCTTATACCATGCCTGAAAAGCAGGAACCGGAATCATACTCTTTGGGAAAAAATCCATCATCTTCCCGGCACTCAAAGCTGTTTTCCAAAGAACAGGTTTACTGGCCATCGCCGCCCACATACCCATTGGAGGGGTCCCAGGAGATTTGACCCCCTCTACCTTTGCTTTATCTCGCAGACGCAATAGCAAATCAGGGATAGGAATATCCACCGGGCAAACTTCATTACAGGCGCCACATAAACTCGATGCTTTTGGTAAATCCGCATAATCGGAAAACTTACTGGCCAAGAGCGGTGATAAAACGGCTCCCAAAGGACCTGGATAAACACTGCGATACGCATGACCTGATGCCTGTCGATAAACCGGACAGACATTCATACAGGCGCCACAACGGATACAGCGTAATATCTCTCGGCAGTCCGATTCCAGCACCTGAGTCCTTCGGTTATCCAGAAATATCAAATGCATTTCCTCGGGACCATCCGGTTGAGTAGCCAATTTTGGTCCGCTGATAAATTCCGTATAAACTGTTAGGCGCTGCCCAGTCGCCGAACGGGCCAGCAGATTGAGCATTACCGAAAGATCACGATCCTTCGGCACCAATTTCTCGATTCCCACCATCGCAATGTGCACCTTCGTTGGTGCCAGACAAAAACGTGAATTCCCCTCATTCGTGACCAAAAGCATTCGCCCACTTTCAGCCGACACAAAATTGGCGCCCGTTATGCCTACATCCGCTTCCATGTATTTGCCGCGCAGATGTTTTCTGGCTCGTTGGGTAATCACCTCCGGATCATCATTGTATTCTCCCAAACCTTCTCTCTCAAAACTACGAGCAACATCCTGTCTGTTTTTATGGATAATTGGTTTAACGATATGGCTAGGGTGATCCTTATCGATCTGGATGATGTATTCTCCCAAATCTGTCTCTACGCATTCCATCCCCCTTTCTTCCAAATAATGCCCCAACTCCGTTTCCTCGCTGACCATGCTCTTCGACTTAACGACCTTCGTCGCATTCTTTGAACGCATAATTTCAAGGACGATCCGATTGGCCTCTTCTCCATCCGAGGCCCAATGGACCTTCACCCCATTTGCAATTAACTTTTCTTCCGCCTCCAGAAGATACTTATCAAGATAGTCCACCGTGTGTTGCTTTATCGCACCTGCGATCCGGCGGAGTTTATCGGGATCTTCGTAATCCCCAAAAAGCACATCATGCCGCTTTTGCGTTCCCGCAATGCTGTTTTCTATCACAGCCTTCTGCACATCGGGAGCAATCCGCTCCACATATCGATCAATCGGTTGAACAGCCATCGCTTACGCCTCAATCAGCCCTCCGTTTTGGAGAGCATCTCTCAGGATTTGCGCAACATGCACTCTCTTCAACTCCTTGTCATGCCGATCAACCAGCCCACCTAAATGCATCAGGCAACCCATATCTCCCGAAGCCAGAACATCCGGCTGAGACTCCAACACATTCGCAATTTTGATCTGGCCCATCCCCTCCGATGTATTGGGAAAAGACACCGAAAAAGTTCCACCAAAACCGCAACATTCCTCATCTCCTCCAAACGGGACAATCGTCACCCCATCAATCGAATTGAGCAGATTCAAACTCGTCTCACCACTACAGGATCCTCTCGTGTGACAGGAACGATGAAAAGCGACCTTACCATCGTATTTTCCAGGCCATTCACTCACTCCCAAACCATTCACAATATAGTCCGTTAATTCCCACGACCGGGAGGCTAATTCTGCCACCTGCTCCTTGTCAGATTCTTTCTCAAACTCGAGCACAGTTCCATGCAATAACATCGCCGTGCACGATCCAGATGGAATAACCACCGGCTCTTCTCCTTTAAAAACCTCTACCGTATGCCGAACAACTTTTCGAGACGAAGCCCAATCCCCTCCATTAAAGGCCGGTTGACCACAACACGTTTGCCCATCCGGAAAAACAACCTCGCAGCCCAGGTATTCCAACACCTCGACCGTCGCTTTCGCAACATCATCAAAAAAAGCATCGCATAAACACGTTGCCATTAATTGGACCTTCTTTCCTGGAAGAGATTCACGTTTCAAATTGACCATAGTGGTAACTTCTAGGCAATGAGAGATGCTATTGGCTTGCAACCTCTTTTAGGAGCAATTGCCTTCATTAGGGCACTGCGTTATCACCCCTATTATTGACTCGTATCTATGAAAAAACGATCCTCACCTGTTCAAATAGCAGCTATTGACCTCGGCGCCACAAGTGGCCGAGTCATCTTGGGAACATACGCCAAAGGAAATTTATCCCTGGAAGAGGTCCATCGTTTCCCCAACAAATTCGAATTTCTTGGTGAGAATTGCTACTGGAACCTCGCTGGCCTTTTTGCCGAGATGAAAACCGGACTCCTGAAAGCGAAAGAAAAAGCTCCCAAGCTCGCTTCATGTGGTGTCGATGTCTGGGGTGTTGACAGCGTTCTGGTCGATAAAAAAGGACGCCTCGTTCAACCTACCTACGCTTACCGCGATACCCGATCAGAAGCCCTCTCCCGCAAGCTCGCCAAGTCAGGCATCGAAGATGTCTATAAATGGACAGGTATTCAGGTCCTCCCTTTCAATACGAGTCTTCAGTTACAGGAGACCTTGACCACCTACCCTGCAATTAAAGACATCGCAGACCGCTGTCTCTTTCTGCCCGACTACTTCAATTTCCTGCTCTCCGGGAAAATGGAAACAGAGATATCCGTCGCCAGCACAGGTCAGTTACTCGATGTCAAAAGCTGCAAAATGTCCAAGAAAGCGCTCGATTATTTTGGCATTCCAACCAGCTGGTTTTCAAAGCCCAAACTCTCACCGGCAAACCTCGGAAAGATCAAAGGAATTCCAGAACTCAAAGACGTACAAGTGACCATGGTTCCGGGCCATGATACATCCTGTGCTTACGATGCTATGCCAGCTTCGGAAGATGGCACCGATTTCTATATCAGCAGTGGAACCTGGTCCCTCATGGGGTTTGAATCCGATAAGCCCATCCTCGGAAAAGAGGCTCTTAAAGCATGCATCTCAAACGAAAGAATGGGCGACGGACGCTATCGCCCGTTAACCAATTGCCAGGGCCTTTGGCTCTTGGAGCAAACACTGCCCTCATTCACATCGCAACCGATGACCAACGCAGATTGGAAGCGGCTCATTGCAGCAGCACAGGAAGCCCCAGCACCCAAAGCCCTTATCAACGTTACAGATCGCAGCCTGTTCAATCCGGCATCCATGAAAGATGCGATAGACAAACAACTGAAACGTCGAAAACACAAAACGCCCAAGGATCTTGCTGGTTATACTCGCCTCATCTGCGAATCTCTCGGCAAAGGACATGCAGACGGTATCGATCGTTTTGAGAAAATGACTGGAAAGACCTTCGAGCGAATCCTCATCGTAGGAGGAGGTTCTAAAAATCCTCTGCTCTGCCAAGCCACTGCAGATTATGCAAAGCGCCCCGTTGTTTCATTCTCCCTTGAAGGAACCGCCGTCGGAAACATGGCAAACCAACTTATCGCTCTAGGAGTAGTCGAAAGCATTCCTGCATTCCGCAGGCAGTTGCTCAAAAACCTGAAGAAAAAAGTCTATCAGCCTAGAAGTTAGTTCATTCCCGATCTTCTCTTAATCCAAGAGAACAACACCCGTTCCGGATTTTCGGAATTTATATCTAAATTTTAGATACAATTACCAGAAAATATGCCCATTAACTACGCAAGAGGTGCCCAGACCCTTGGGCGATTCTCAGGACCCCATGGCTCAAAAGCCGAACGACGCTCTGTAAAACTTTCATAAGTCGCCACTGAATCGGGATCTTTTTCGCTGGAAACCACAAAATCAGCTTCCGGAGGATAACAGGCTATTTGTACATTCGCTTCAGCATCTTCCTCATTTTTATCAGGCCATAGTCCCACATTATTGGGGACATCAGCCGATTGAAACCGAAGATCCACACTCCAGCGAATTGTATCTGAACTATTTTGAGTCGAGCTATGAGGCGTCATGTTCGTCATAAAAACAACACCACCACCCGGACATTCGGCCGCAATTTTTTCCGGAACATCAGAAGGAAGATCATCATCCTTAACCACCAGAAAACCACTGTTACCACCGGTATGATGTTTCAAGATACCTCTTTTATGTGATCTCGGTAATATTTCCATACACCCGTTTTCAACCGTTGCATCCACCATAGGAATCCAA
>CAXMUM010000135.1:0-5857 GCA_964196585.1 uncultured Opitutaceae bacterium | reverse complement strand
CTATGTCACCTGACGGTTTGTGAAGTAGTTAGGATGTTGGTTGAAGTCATTCTTGAGAATTCAAAAAAACTATAGAAATCTATATCTCCTGTAGGAAAGTTAATGAATCAGCTGACTTATTCAAAGAATAAAGAACCAATGAGATGCCTACTAATATTCGTAACAATCTTTTCTTCTTTATTGTTGGGTTCGCTGGATGTTTCAGCTAGAGGAACAGGCCCGGCTGACTGGTTGATTCGTAATCCACATACTGGCATTTTCTATCGAGAAGACAGATATCATCTTGCCGTCGGTGAAGCCAAAAGAGTCATCAAGGGAACCAAGATAAGAAAAGGTCCTGAGCACCTTGATGTTGTTTTAGCACTGAATGATCTTGGGTTTTTATATTACATTAGAGAAAAATATGCGCTGGCCGAACCGCTTTATAAGGAAGGATTGCGCATTACAGAGAAAGCGTACGGCACCAATCATATGAGAGTGGCTGATAGCCTGAATGATTTGGCTGAATTCTATCGTATTCAGGGGAAAAATTCACAAGCAATGCCGTATTTCGAGCGTTTGCTGGAGTTGTGGACGAAAGGCCTCGGTCCGGGTCATCGTCAAGTAAGGAGAATTCTGAAAATTTTTGCCTTAAGCTGCCAAGCAGAGGGGCATACTACAAAGGCTGCTTTGTTAGAAAAAAGAGGACAGGCTACTGGTGAGCTTATAGAAAAAATAAATGAGGTCGGATACGATCATCCTGATGTTGCAAAGAGCCTGAACGGTTTAGCACTCCTTTATCGGAGCCAAGGTAAAGATAAAATGGCTGAACCGCTTTATAAACGGGCTCTATCTATCAATATGAACGCGCTGGATCGTGACCATCCCGATGTGGCGACAAGTCTGAACAACCTGGCTTCTCTCTATAAAACTCAAGCCAGGTATACGCTGGCCAAACCAATATTTTTACGTGCGCTAGAAATACGGGAGGAAAGCTGGGGGCCAGACCATCCGTATGTCGCGACAAGTCTGAATAATTTAGCAATGCTATATGTTGCTCAGGGTGAGCATATTCAGGCCGAACTTCTATTCAAACGTGCTTTGGCCATCAATGAGAAAGCTCTGGGGCCAGATGATCCTGAAGTAGTTGCTATTCTATTCAACTATGCATCACTCTATCGGTCCATGAAGCGGGATGAAGAGGCTGATGCGATGGGAAAAAAAGCAGAAGAGATCAGAGCAAGACTGCAATGATGTAGTTCTTTACCTAGATGTAGGACAGGGCTCGAGGTCTAGCATAGAAAGCTTGGGAGAAAAGGTCAGGAAGAACGAATATTACAGCCACTCCTTTGGGTGAATTTGTTGGTATGAGTTGGTGATCGTTGATGTGATGAGGGCCAAGAGAACCTTGCTATTTCCGAGATGAACATTAGTCCTATTAGGAAATAAATTAGAGTGTTAATTTAAAAACGACGTAATAGCAGCGCAAACATACGGTTTCGAATGAGGTATATAAAACATATAAGAGGACCACTTCTTTTGATGCTTTTATGTGGTGCTTTACAGGGAGGGGATGTGAAGGTTTACCTGGATAAAAAGAGCGACCTTCTTGATTTTTATGTGAAGAATAAATCTTTAGCCCCTATCACGATTGATTTTGATTTGGAGGTGCAGGATTTAACTTCTGACACAGAACAGCATCAATTTGTGGTAGAGGCTAATTCGGAGAAAAAACTCTTTAGTTTGAGCGGAACAGATGCTTCAGGAAGATGGAATTGTCATTCTGATTATAGCTATCGGATCGGTAGCGCTGACTGTGAGCATGATGATAGTTATCTCTATCGAATTCCCTTTGAAAAGGGAAAGGCAGTTGAAGTTACTCAGGGGTTTGAAGGAGGATATAGCCACTCAGGTGAGCTTTGTTATGCTGTTGATTGGGCTGTTCCGGAAGGAACACCTGTATATGCTGCCAGAGGGGGTGTTGTTATCCGCAAACAGGAGAAATACCGAAAGGGAGGAAGGGAAAAGAAGTATCTGAATAAGGCAAATCACCTTTTTGTTCTGCACTCGGATGGAACGATCGGAGCGTATCTACATTTTAAACATCGAGGGGTTGCAGTGAAGAAAGGTGATCAGATAAAGGAAGGTACTTTGATTGGCTATTCTGGTAACACGGGCTTATCTACCGGACCTCATTTGCACTTTGATGTGAGAGCTCCAGAAAGTGGCAAAAAGATGAGGACATTTCCTGTGTTTTTTAAGACTGAAAAAGATCCCCAAGAGATCTTAAAGTGGGGTCGTTTCTACGCGGCCTATTGATTTCGAAGAGAGAAAAATTTCTCTTTAGTCTTTAAAAGGGATGATGAAGTGGCGTTCGTCTGGATTGCCCATGAGATAGGTTTGAGCAGTGGAATGGTTTTTGTCTATAAAGCTTTTTCCGTGACGTCTTTCTCCATGGATATCGGTTTCCCAGGCATCTTGTAGATAGTCCGGAACTTGATGGATGCTCACTTCGATTCCTTCCTCTTGTAATGTATAAAGAGCGTAGTCTCCTGGGTAGGAAGCCGTTCCCGATACACTGATGTGATGAATGTCATTTTGGAGTGTCATTCCAGTCATGTGCAAATGTCCCGAAAGAACGGCTAAGATTGTGGATGTGTGTTGCTCGACCAATTCCAGAACTTTGGGCTCCAGAGTATAGTAAGAGCGAAAGCCAAAGCTCTCGGCTAGAACTGCATCGTCTCGTATTGGAATGAGTGGTACGTGACAACAGAGTATCTTAAGTCTGGATGGATTTGCGTCAAAGGTATGGCGAAGCCATTCGAGCTGTTGGGCTCCATGTTCTGCAGATAAATGGCCGGTGCCACTGTTATTAAACATGACAACCAAGAGGTCACCATAAGAGAAAGTATAGTTATTGGTTTTTGCACCAAAAGTGTCCGAGAAGGGACTTTCCCATTCAGAAACTCCTTGGTTCTGTTTCACTTCGTGGTTTCCCATAAGCGGGTAAAAAGGGTAAGGGATCTTTTGATTGGTCACTTGAAACAATTTCAAATCTTCTTCGATTCCTTCCAAGGAGTCACCGTGAACCATATCTCCCAGTCCAAGGACCAGATCCAGCTCGGGAATTTCCTCTTTTCTAACAATGGCGTTTAGAAGCCATTCGGCTCTTTGATTGGCTCCTTTGTAACCTTCGTTTCGGCCCATCACGTCCGGAGCAATCATGTGTAGGTCGTTGATTTGCAGGAATCGATTGTGTTCTGGTTTGATTTTTTGAGGATACTTCATCAATTGTTTTGGGCGTTTCTTAGCTAGATAGGATAAAAGAGGTTTTGTCTTTATGTTTTAGTCAATTTCCTACTATGAATTGTTTCCAGTTTGTGAGATTGAACCCTAATGGGAAAGATTTATGAAGATTAAATTTGGTCATCGTACCCTGGATTATCCAAGTGCTTCCATAGGTGAGCTGCGAGGAGCAAATGAATTATTGGGCGATGTAGCCGCTTTGCATGCTCGTATGGCGGTAGATGGGTATCTACTTTTTCGAGATTTTTTGGATCGTGGTAAGGTCTTACAGGCGCGACAAAGAATCCTCACTTATATGCAGGAACAGGATGCTCTTACTCCCGGGACACCAGTCTTAGAGGGGGTTATGCCAGCGGGTGGTCGGAGTGTAGGGATGATGGGGCGTAAGGGAATAGCACATCATCCGGATGTATTGGCTATCTTGGAGGCTCCGGAATTATATCAGTTCTTTGAAACCTATTTTGGGGAATCTGCTTTGACCTATCCTTACAAATGGATGAGGGCAGTTGGTAATGAGCAGTATACGGGTGCTCATTACGATGTGGTCTATATGGGACGTGGCACGAAACGTCTGCACACTGTTTGGGTCCCATTTGGAGATCTCGATCTTGAACAAGGGACATTGGCAATGTGTCAGGGTTCAAACCAACTGGATAGTTTCTCAAAGTTGAGGGAGACATACGGCCGAATAGATGTGGATCGTGATCTGATAGAGGGGTGGTTTTCTAGTGATCCTATGGAAATTGTGGAAAAATTTGGCGGACAATGGGTCATTGGGGACTATCGTGCTGGAGATATCATCATTTTTGGCATTTATACGATGCATGCTTCCTCGACGAATCTGACGAATTGTTATCGCTTAAGCTGCGACATACGCTTCCAGCCAGCTAGTGAGCCGATTGATGAAAGGTGGAAAGCAGAGGGAGAGGGGCATCGCAGCTTTTCGGGAAATCACCAAATTCGATCGATGGATGAGGCCCGGAAAGATTGGGGCATTTAATTTGAATACAGAGAGAGTGTCTATTGCGGTGGACGATTGATGGATGAAGATGTTCGACCGAAAAGAAATCGATTTCCTATTGTCGATATTCTTTATAGAGAAAGCGGAACAAATTTTTAGGTAAACGTGTCGCATACCATGGCCATGAAATTTGCACTGACCTTTATCCCCACTTTCTTTCTCCTGTTATTATCTTTGTCTGTAGCATTTGCGCAGAGTGAAGAGATAAATTTGGATATCCTGGAAAAGAAAGCGGAGGAGGCTATGGCTGAGCGAGTTGAAGGCATCGAATTTGAATTATTTTCTGATGGTGAGGATGTAATGGATCTTTATCAGGCAGATGAAGAGGACAACGCGATCGAAGTTGCCAAGAAGGATCTCGAAGCAGTTGAGAAAGATGTTGGTTCGGATCATCCTGATACCGCATTGAGTATGGAGACACTGGCTTTACTCTACCACCAACAAGGCATGTATGCTGAAGCGGAACCGCTCTATAAAAAAGCATTGGAGATACGGGAGGCTGCTCTGGGTCGCAATCATCCTGATGTGGCATTGAGTCTGGATGATCTTGCCTTGCTCAATCACAACAAAGGTCGTTATGAAGAGGCAGAACCGCTTTACAATCGTGCGCTGGAGATACGAAAGAAAGCGTTGGGCCCTGATCACCTAGAGGTAGCATCAAGCCTGGATCATTTGGCCTCGCTTCATGAAACCCAGATACAATATGATCAAGCGGAGCCTCTTTACAGGCAAGCCCAGGAGATAAGAGAAAAAGCGCTAGGTCCCAATCATCCTGATGTGGCACGAGGAACGAGAGACCTGACTTCATTCTACAAGCGTGCACTCATTATACGAGAAAAGCAGCTGGGCGGCAATCATCCCGTTGTAGCCTCCACTTTGAATAGTCTTGGTGAACTCCATCAGGCTCAGGAGCAGTATGAGCAGGCAGAACCTCTCTATAGACGTGCGTTGAGGATAAGAGAGAATATGTCGGGACAAGGTGATGCTACAGAAATAAAAGCCATGGCTGAGGACTATGATTTTATTGGAGCAACAAGAGATGAGCCTGCTTTTTACCAAATGAGTAATAGTGCTGGGGAGAAGTCTGACTATTGGTATGCCTCGCCAGATTTTCATTTACGCGCGTTGGAGATTCGAGAGAAATTGCGTCGATCGAATCACCCTGATATAGCTGTAACCCTTGTCAACATGGCTGGGCTCTATATGGTCCAAGGTCAGTATGAAGAGGCGAAGCCGCTCTACAAACGCGCGCTGGGGATTATAAGGAGGTTGCAGGGGAGAGATCACCTTGATGCCGCCACTATCCAAAATAGCCTGGCTGAACTCTACAGGGCTCAGGGCAGCTATAAAACAGCCAGTAAATATTACAAACGCGCGTTGGCTATAAGAGAAAAACAACTGGGCCCTGATCATCCTGAGGTCATTGCGATTCGCAAGGACATGGCCTCATTGAAAAAGTAGTCCATGATTGGAAAAGAACCCCGTAAGGAAAAATGAAAAACCTTCTGATTGTTACAATGATTTTTTCTATCTGTTTGCTGGGTGCTTCGA
>CAXMUM010000134.1:0-5882 GCA_964196585.1 uncultured Opitutaceae bacterium | reverse complement strand
AAATCTCCTAGGGTCTTGGTCCAGTTCCTCTTTGGGATCTGGTCAAGTCGACCAGTTGTCACTGAACGACATCCTTTTGTGCCTCAGGTTTTTGCGTATTGTCCAGAACTTCTCGATACTGTTCTATGCTGTCGAAATAAATTGAATCTATAGATTCAAGTAGAATGGCTCCCTTATGGGATCCTTCCGGGTCGGAGGATTTGATGTTGGTCTTCGTTTCCGCGATTGGTGATGGCATCTTGATAGCTGATGATGAACGAGCGACGCGGGTGACTGGTGCGGTTTCCGAGGGATCTATGCGCGGTAAGAGCGTGAAAGAGTAGGACGGTTCCAGCTTTGACTGGCACAGGTACAGCGCCATCCACTTGAGAGGTGCCATGTGCGAACGCAAGTTCACAGTGGCCGGTGTCGTCTCCGATCATACGTGCCGTTTTTAGTCCTTGCTGATGACTGCCGGGTACGATCCATACGCAGCCGTTGGTTTCATCGCAATCCTGAAGAGGAATCCATGCGGACATGCGGCATGTACATTGTGAATGCTTCTGGTAATAGGCGTCGTCTTGATGCCAGTGGCAGATCCTCTCGTCGTTTGGACGCTTTTCGAAGAGCTTGGCTGAATAGATGGCGATGCCTGGCGTTACAATATCCTCGATAAGTGTCAGGATTCGTTCATCACGACAGATCCGTCGCGTCAGTTCGGACTTGAGTCCAAGGCGTAGGATTACATCGCGGTGGTTAGTATTGTCCGTTGATTTTTTTTCGCGAAGGTGGTCGATCTCGCAATTGATTTCATCAATTTCTTCGTTTGGAAATATTCCTTCCACCAGGAGGAACCCATCACGATGGTAGGCCTCCAGTTGATCGGACGTAAGCCTACGATGATGTGAAATGTTGCTGGACGATGAAGAAGACATACTGGAGACGCACTTGAATAGACGAATATCACTGGTAATGATGTCGTCAATCACATCCCAATTGGCCCTAAGAGATGATGCTGATGGAGTTCCGATTTTACACCATTATAGAACGGGAAAATCGGCTGAGAGATATTACTCTTTACGGCTTTTGCTCAACTGTGTCTGCAAAGAGGAACCGGATACCTTGAGTGAGGGCAAAGGGAAAAACAGAGGGATGTGTTTCGCCTTCAAATACACGCGTTTCCAGAACGAGGCTGGGATAGGCGTGTTTATCGAGTCGCTCCTTCAGTTTATTCATGGATTGATGAAACTTTTCATGTTCGAGCGAACCAGCAGATACAAAAATTCGTTTTGGAAGGTCTTCGTGTGTTTCGGCATATTTTTCTTCGAGGCGGAAAACGCTACCGCCATCTCCTAATAGCCACGGGCTGGAAATCAAGAAACGGTTGAAAAGATCAGGTTCCTCAAATAAAACATAGGTTGTGAATAGCCCACCCAAAGACATTCCGATTAAAGTTCGATCATTCAGATTGGTTCGATAAGTCTGGTCTATGAAGGGAACGACTGAAGTCTGAATGAATTTGAGAAACGCAGGAGCGCTCCCGCTGCCTTCATGAGGCTCTATCAAAATTGGGGTGAAATCCCGACAACGACCGTCTTCCCAGGCTTTGATCTCTCGTCCGTAAGCAATTCCGACAATGATCGCTTCCGGAACGTATCGCCCCCATCTGTAGGAGATGAATGTATCGCGGACCGTGCCGAAATTAAAATCAGCGTCGAGCACGTAAACGACAGGATAGTTCGCATCCGGATTTTCTGCATATTTTAAAGGCACACTTACCCACAATTGATACGTTTCTCCGATAGCCTCCGAAGCGATTTGGTGACTAAAGGTATACGGAAGGGAGGCACGTTCTTCAGGTTTTTCTGGCATAGCAGAAAGCACTGTTTGCGAAACGAAAGCCAAGCTAATGAGTATCGATAAAAAGATGGAAGATAGCTTTGTTTTATACATCAAGGTTTGTGTTCAGCAGGGGTTGGTTTTCTGGTGTGTTTATTCTTGAAGATTGTTTGCAGGAAGGGTGCCAAACGCTGATCCCGAGTTCCCAGCCAGTCAAGGGCATTCACTGTTTGCTGGTTCTCGAAATATCTGATGAACGAAAGAGGTCATCGGAGATTTCTCCCATATTTTCTTTTCGCTACTTAATGGCGAGAGTAGGCTTTCTATACTTTTTAACTGGCAAGAGCCCGTTAGGCTTGACCCAGTTACAGACATGCAGATGACTGAAGCGAACTTAGTTAATGTTATGAAATTAAACCCTGTTGTTGTTGCTCGTGGCTTAGTCAAACACTGGAACTATTTTTCCCATCACATCATAGCGAGTCCGGGCATGGCCCATCCGATGCAGGCCTGCTTTGAGGAAGCCTATGTTGTTATGGGGGCGGCTCGCACAATGGCCCTGCTCGATGATGCTCGAATGACTGCTGTCTGTCGCCGTTTTAACGGTCGCATGATGGAATACCAAGGGGTGCACTGGCCTGATATGTTGGACATGGGCTATGGATACAACTGCGATGCTGAGGGCATGGTTAATTGCTCCTGTGTTGCCGATAATGCCTCATCCGCCAACGGCATGTTGGAAGTCGTTCGCAATTTCCCGCACTTGCCTGAAACAAAGGAGGTGCTTGCCAGCGTGCAGCGCTTTATCGACCATTGTCTGGAAAACTATCTAACATCAAAAGGGGTTATGGGGGTCGGCGTGCTCAATCATAAAGTGAACCCAGAAGGGATGCGCGAATATTGGTGTGCCGACTCGCTCTTCGCATCTACCCTTATTCGCTATGCCGATCTGACTGGTGAAACGAAGTACTATGATGCTGCCGTACCGATGATCGAGTTCATCAGCACTTTTGACTACAAGAACACAATCTGGAGAGAGTGGACAGATAGCGCTCCACAGCAGATTCTTCTCTATGCATCTGAGGGATTGGTCGCTGCGTTGGCCAGTCCGGAGATGAAAAAACGCCTATCCATTCCACTGCTTGATGTTGTCCAACTCAGCCCGAAAGTGGGACTGGAATCACGGGTCCCCGTGATGGCGCCAAATCTCATGGAAGCCGCTTTGAAATCTGCCGATACAAACACCGGCAATACTATCTGGGCTCACTTGGAGATGCGCTACGCTGAATTCTGTGACTGGTTTCACCAAAACCAGATGGCTGATGGTAGTTTTGAGCACCCCGCCAATGACCACTTTCGCTGCTACGAACCCGGCCTTAGCTGGATGCTCCTTGAGTCTGTCAGCGGAATAGAGGGCTGCGAGTGGCTCGAGTCCATCGCCGCGAAGCAACTGCGCTTTATGGCTGGTGATGGAGGTAAGCTCTACTATGGTCTATATGCCAACGATTTCGCCTCAGGTCTTTCCTTGCTCTCGTTTTCGACGGCTGGTGAGATACTAAAGAAACGTGATCCTGAAGGATGGGACGATGCTTTACAGGGAGTTTTCGATCGAGGAGAAGATATCTGGTAGATCTACTTTTTTGCACAACGGCCTGAAAAGAGAGTCTGAATTGCTTTTCTGAAACGTTTTCGTTTCACCCTTTTAATTTCGGGCCGCTCTCCTGAAGGCAGCAAGTCATCTTTCCAACTTTAGGGTATTCATTAAATAAACAAGCGGAGGGAGATTGCTTTAAATAGAAGGAGAATCGGTTAGTTGTATTCGATGTCGGTCTTCTTTGATGATTGAGAGGGTTAACCATGTCGTATCAGCTGGAAGCCATCCGGCTGCATTCTCTGGCCACTCGACGGCCAGGCAGTAGGGGCTTTCGAAAAAGTCTTCGATCATCAAGGTTTCGAATTGATCTGGGTGAGTGAGGCGATAGGCGTCAAGGTGAACGAGTAAGCGGTTTTCTCCTCGGTAGATGTTATAGAGATTGAAGCTGGGGCTCGTGACTGGGTCAGAAACTTTCCACTCGGCTGCCATTCCCTGGATGAAAGTTGTTTTACCAACTCCGAGGTCACCGGAAAAGGCAACGGTGCTGTCTGGAGGAAGGCTGTGGGCAAACTCGGCACCAATCGATTGGGTTTCTTCTCCAGAGAGGGTTTCGATTCCTGTTTTGAGCTTATCGACTAGGGTCATGAGGGATTGGTTTAGCGGAGCTGCCTCATCGCAAATCTAGATATCAACACCAGAGAAAATAAAGATGATTGAGTGAAGGTTAAAGAGTGCGTGGAGAAAGATGGAGGGTTTTATGCTTCCGCTCTTTTGAGTGAGGAGACAGAGCAGGCTACCCAATAAAACGAGAGGAAGAAAGCTAAGCCAGTTGCCATGCACGGTCGCAAAGAGAATGGAACTGATCAATATAGCGATCCAGGAGGGAAATCTTTGGTAAAGGAAACGAAAAATACCTCCTCGAAAAAATAACTCTTCGCTGATGGGTGCCACGACGATCGCCAGAAAAACCAGTGCTATGAGATAAGGCAGATTGTCTCCTGACCGGAGAATCTCAATTAACTCCTGTGGAGCTGTTGAGAGACCCAAATTCTTGAGTAAGAACTCCCAGAGCATGGCGACGATCAGGAGAGGGGGTAGGACGATGACGAGACCGAAGAATCCTTTTTTGAAAGAAGGCCAAATAGAGAGTGTTTTGGGCAATCTTATGGAGGGTCTTAAAAGACTGAAGGCAATCCAGCCTATGATGGCAAAAATGTGAAAGGTATACCCGATGATGACGGTCTTTTGTAGTAGATTCTCTCTCGTTTCAGGAACCCACTTTTCAACTCCAAAGACAATGAGTTGTGATCCGACGATGATAGAGACGAGGACAGTGAAGAAAAAGAGGAAGAAATCAGATAGCGGTATTTCCCAGCGGGTGAGCTTATTTGGCTTTTTCCAGATAGGAGACTTTTTTGAGGTAAAGAGGCAGCGTATCCAATAGCTTAAGCCGAAAAGTAGGACGATAACTTCAGTAAATATTAGGAGATTAGGTAGCATCAAATAATGAATTCTTTTGGCTCAGATCAGACAGGTCCTCAGATCTTTGAGGGTATTGGAGAAGAGGTTCAATGCAGAAATTGTGAGGAGTGAGTCAAGTCTCGCTAGAGTCATGGGTGGAATCTTCTATTTTCTATTTTCTTTTTCAAGGTGGTAGGTTTAGGCTTTTGTGTATGAAGATAGCTTTTATCGCCGGAACAAGTATTGCCCAATCGGGTTTGTTTGATGATTGGGCGTATGAAACAATAGAGACGGCATATGGAAGCGTTCAGTTAAAGAAGAAGGGCGATTTGATTTTGTTGAATCGTCATAATTTTGAAAGCCCTGTTCCTCCACACTCTATCAACTATCGAGCCAATATCCGTGCGCTTAAAGACTCAGGAATTGAATCGGTGCTTTCACTTAATTCGGTGGGTTCTTTGAAAGAGGACCTTCCTCCAGGAACTATTGTCTCATGTGATGATTATGTAAGCTTTGCTCCCTACACCTATCATGACAATGAACTGAGTGGTCATGCCCCCGTTATAGCCAACAATCTGATCCCTGAGATCGCTGCGGCCAGTGATTTCTCCATTGAGACTGGAAAAGTTTACGTGCAGACTCGTGGGCCGCGTTTTGAAACAAAAGCGGAAGTGCGCATCATTCAGAACTGGGGTGATGTGGTTGGGATGACGTTGGCTGGAGAGGCAGATCTTTGTCAGGAATTGGAGATTGCCTATAACTCAATCTGTATGATTGATAATTACGCTCATGGGCTCATGGAACAGGAACTATCGTTCGAAAAATTCCGGGTAATGGTCAAAGAGAACCAGGAAAAGGTGAATCGGTTTTTCAGCCAGATTCTTTCGCTCTTTTGCTCTTGATCTTATTGGGATTGGATTTCTGCAATCAACCATTCTCCCAAGAGCTTGCGGCCTTCAGAGGTAATGAGTGCTCTATCAAGATCGTGCATCTTTTCGAGTTCGGGAAT
>CAXMUM010000133.1:0-5905 GCA_964196585.1 uncultured Opitutaceae bacterium | reverse complement strand
CGTCCGCCAACGACGGATACATATAGTTTGCCACAGGGGCAGGATGAATTCTATTTTCCACTCCCTTATGCAGAGATGGATTTATGTCTGTATGCCATGAACAACAATATCCCTGCTGAAGTTGTCGCGCCTTCAGTTGGATTGACGGTTGAGCAAGTTAGGCGTGTCAATCAGGACATAGAGGCCAAGCGCTCAGCAACCCACTATTTGCACGCTTCACCCCAATTAATGGAGGAAGTCTCTGAAGTTTAGCCATGAGTGGTTTTGGAATGCTGGAGAAATGAAGCTAAGATGAAGAAATCGAGTTGTAGGTGAGTCTATTTGTGGATATTAAAGTAATGGTTTTTCTTTCTTCAGGAACGAGCGCAAACTGTCGTTGAAAGACATATACCTTTTTTTTACGTTATTCTGTGTAGTACTGGATTGCTGAAAGGCATTTCCTCTTCTTGATAATATTATACTTTTTAATAAAACAGAAACCATATGAAAACAGCTATTATTGGCCTCGGATATGTTGGTCTTCCCCTCTCGCTTCAGTTTGCTCGTTCGGGGGTGAAAGTATTGGGTTTGGATGTTGATCCAGCTAAAATTGAATCAATCAGTAAAGGGGAGAGCTATATTAAACACATTACGACATCGGCTGTCGCTGACGTCGTTGATAAAGGGAGCTTTTCGGCTTCGACCGATTTGACGCGTGTGAGTGAGGTAGATGCGGTGATTATTTGTGTTCCAACGCCTTTGAACAAGAATCGGGAGCCAGATATTTCATATGTTCTTAAATCTGGAGAGGCGATTGCGCCGCATCTTCAGAAAGGAGCCTTGGTTGTTCTGGAATCCACGACATACCCCGGGACTACGGACGAAGACTTGCGAAAAGTGTTGGAGGATGGTTCTAACATGAAGGCCGGTAGCGATTTCCATTTGGCTTTTTCGCCCGAGCGCGAAGATCCAGGAAATCCTGATAGCAAAGTTGCTTCTATACCGAAGGTCATTGGAGGGTATAGTCCTGCATGTCTGGAAAAGGCAAAAGAGCTTTATTTAATGGCGATCAAAACGGTTGTTCCCGTTTCTTCTTGCCGAGCCGCAGAAGCGACGAAATTATTGGAGAACATATTTCGTAGTGTAAACATTGCTTTGGTTAATGAGTTGAAGCTTATTTACGATGCGATGGGGATCGATGTTTGGGAAGTTATTGAGGCTGCCAAAACAAAACCCTTTGGTTATATGGCCTTCTATCCTGGCCCTGGATTAGGGGGGCACTGTATTCCGATTGATCCATTCTATCTGACTTGGAAGGCACGTGAGTTTGATCACAATACGCGGTTTATAGAATTGGCGGGTGAGATAAACACAGCCATGCCGGAGTATGTCATTAATCGGACGGCAGAGGCCCTCAATTTTCATAAAAAGGCTGTTAATGGAAGTAAAGTCTTGTTAATCGGTTTAGCTTATAAGCCAAATGTAGATGACGACCGAGAGTCGCCGAGTTATATTTTATTGGATCTTCTGAAAGGCCGAGGAGCAGAAGTCGCTTATTACGATCCTCACGTTCCTGTCATTCGCCCGACTCGTGAACATCCACATTGGGCAGGTACTCGTTCCGTGAATTGGGACAGTGAGACTTTGGATAAATTTGATGCAGTGATTATAGGTACAAATCACGAAGTCATTGACTATCAAGAATTGGCACAATGGTGTTCCTGCATCGTTGATACACGTAATGCGATGGCTGAGATAGAGACAAAGGATAACCAAATCTGGAAGGCATAATAGAGAACTGGATTCTGGTAGATAGAAAATCGGGTTATTTAATGGGTGGAGAAAAGAACAGTGAATCAGAGGCCGTTGGTTTTTCTCGATGGATTCATGATGCCCGGATGCTCTTTAAAGTGATTATGCCGCAGTATTTTTTACTGCTCACGCTAGGCCTTCTTCTGTGTTTTAGTATGCCGCTGTATCAGCTGATACAGTTAGCTATAGCGACGGACTTATATTCTCATGTCCTTATCATTCCATTTATTTGTGTTTATTTAATTTGGTTAAAGAGGATAGATTTACCGGCTCCATCTGCTCCAAATCGTATCCTTGCATTGGCTCCGTTTCTGGTTGGTTTCCTGTCACTAGGATTCTCCTGGGTTACATCAGAGACTGGATTTACCTTAACTCAAAAGGATGCTCTTTCGGCGGCGATTTTTTCGTTTGTTATGTTTTTTTTGGCAGGGGCGGGGTTCTTCCTGGGAAAGGAAACATTAAAGCGTTTTGTTTTTCCTCTCATTTTTCTGGTATGTATTGTTCCGTTTCCCACGTTCCTAGAGGAGGGTATTGAAACCTTTTTTCAATATGCATCAGCTGATGTTTCATTTTGGCTTTTTAAACTGTCTGGCACGCCTATTCTTCGCCATGACTTGGTTTTCCGTCTTCCTGGCATTAGTATTGAAGTTGCGAGAGAATGTAGCGGAATCCGTTCTAGTCTAGTTTTATTTATTGTTAGTTTGGTTGCTTCCAATCTTTTTCTGAACTCCACTTGGAAGCGTGTCATTTTGGTTCTTTTCACCATTCCGTTAGCCATTGTGCGAAATAGCCTGCGGATTTTTGTGATTGGTCAATTGTGTGTGCAAATTGGACCAGAAATGATAGATTCCAAAATTCATAAAGAGGGTGGCCCCGTGTTTTTTGCACTTTCTTTGGTGCCCTTGTTACTATTGCTATATTTTCTTATGAAATCGGAACGAAGCCGAGAGAAAACACCAGTAGGAGGGGAGAAGTTTCATAGTAAAACCTCCTTTAGAACCGGTAGTTGACACATGAGACATGCCCTCGTAGGCATAGAACCTCACTTTTATAGAAAAATTTGGCATTGCCAAGTGCCCATTGAATTCTTTCCAGTAACATAATATTAGATACGCATTTACGATTAATTTGGAGTCTCCTTCTTTTCTGTTAGAGAATTTTTGAACCGGAGACTCATTTCTTTAGTAACTATGAAAAAGATAAGTATCCCAATTTTTGATTCGTTTATTTTTTGCCTTTTGGTAATGACGTATTCTGGATGTTCGCCGGAAGTAAAAAAGGTCGATTACCTTGAAAAGGCGTCGAATTACTTTGAATCTGGGCAATTTGATAAAGCTGAGATTGAATATCTCAATGTCCTTCAGATTGATCCGGAAGACCCTCAGGCGGTGAGTCAGCTTGGGATTCTTTATTTTGATCAAGGTAGAGTCGGTAGAGCGTTCACTTACTTGACAAATGGGAGTCGCCTGGATCCCGAAAACGCAGGTGTTCGATTGAGAATTGGAGCGACTCATCTCGTAATGGGAAAACTGGAGGAAGCGAGAGTCGCGGCTATTTTTGTTTTAGAGCGAGAACCTGATAATGAAGAGGCCCCACTTCTTTTGGCGAATGCTTCGATAAGTAAAGAAGAGATTGATGAAAGCAGGCAGCATCTAAAAAACTTAATTTTAGAAGAAGGAGATAGAGCGGCTTTTTATGTGGGGTTAGGGCTTCTTGATCTGGAACAGGAAAATGTGGAGGAAGCAGAACGCTCCTTTGAGCGTGCTCGGGCACTTGATCCTAAGTCAGCTGGGGTGTTAGTTGCGTTGGGGAATCTCTATTGGACGAACAATGATCTGAAACAGGCCGAAAAGGCCTTTCGTGATGCCGCAGAGCATGCCTCTACGTATTCGGCCAATCGACTACGGTATGCGCAGTTCAAGATGCGGACAGGAGATCTCCCGGCCGGGAAAAAAATGCTGAAGGATATTTTATCAGTTACGCCAGATGTCTTGTCTGCTTTGGCGATACTAGCTGAAATTGAGGCTTCAGAAAAGAATTTTGAGGAGAGTGCTGCATTGATCACTAAAATTTTAGTGATTGAGCCAGGCCACCCAGATGCGTTGTTGATGAGAGGTCGATTATCCTTAGCGCAAGGTAATGCTGAAAAAGCGGTCGAGGAATTTGAAGCAATGCTCAGGTTTTATCCAAATGCCTCCCAAGCTTATCATCAGATGACACGAGCTCATCTGGCTCAAGGCCAAGTGAACAAGGCAATTGAGAGTTTGGGCAAAGCGATCGCGTTGGTTCCAGACAGTTCAGACCTATTGATGCTGATGGCGCGGCTGAAGGCTGAGAAGGGTGATTTTAGTGCTTCTGTGGTAATTCTTAAGGAGGTGACCAAAAGATGGCCAGAGGGGCAAGATGGCTATCAACTCTTAGCGGAGGTTTATCAAGCTCAAGGCAGTGTAGAGGAGGCTTTGAAAATATATCATCTATTAGCAGAGAAGAACCCTGAAGATCCTCGAGGACCGTTTACGATTGGACTGATCCTTATTAGGCAAGAAAAGGCTGATGAAGCTCGTCTTGCTTTTGAGAAGGCATTGAAGCTTGATCCCGATTTTGTTCCAGCGTTGGAGCAATTGGTTAATCTCGACTTGTCAGAAAAGCGATATGATCGAGCGTGGGACAGCTTGGAAAGCTTGTTGAAGAAAAATCCAGATGCACCTCGATGGTACCTCCTCCAAGGTAAAGTTCTTCTCGCGCAGGGAAAACGGATATGGCGGAAGCTGTTTTTCGAAAGGTGATCGGATTACAGCCTGAAAACAGGGAGGCTTACATGCATTTAACGCAGCTCTTTTTGAAGATGGGAAAGGAGGAAGCTGCTCTCGAAGAACTTCGAGGGATTGTAAAAAAAGATCCGTCGGATGTGGCTGCCTATATGCTGATTGGTATGATCAATGATCAACAGAAGAAGTATGGCGAAGCTCGGAGTGCTTATGAAAAAATTCTTACGATTAATCCTCAGTTTGGCTCTGCACTGAACAATTTAGCGTATCTTTATTCAGAACAATTTGATCAGTTGGAGGAAGCATATGAAATGGCCCAGGAAGCTAGGAGATTACTCCCGGAAGACCCTTCTCTGGCAGATACCTTGGGATGGATACTCTTCAAAAGAGGTGAGTATGCGAGGGCGCTAAATATACTACAGGACAGTGCCGATAAATTGCCTGATCAAAGCGAGGTTCAATTCCATCTGGGTATGACGCATTATATGATGGGCGAAGAGGAGTTGGCGCGTACTTTTTTTCAAAAAGCGCTACAGACAGGCTATGAATTTAATGGAAAAGAAGCGTGTGAAAAGCATTTGACGGTTTTGAATATCGATCCAGGAAAAGCCTCGGAAAAAGTTTTTGAAGAATTGAAGGAAAGAATTGCTAATGAGGCAAGGGATCCAATTGCGCTAGGTCGCTTGGGGCATTTCTATGAGATCAAAGGAGATATTGAGGAAGCGAAAGGACTTTATGAAAAGGCTCTGAGTGTGAGCCCTAGTTATGCCAATGTTCTGGCGAAGTTGGCTAAACTTCATACTGCAAGTGGCGAAGTAAAATCAGGTTATGATTTAGCGAAGAAAGCGTATGATTTAAAACCAGAAAATCCTGACGTCTCATACACTTTTGGTCGTTCGTTGTATTTGGCTGGTGATTACAAATTGGCTTTAAGTTTATTTCAAGAGACCTCTCTAAAAAGACCGGATGCTCCCAATGCTCATTTTGATTTAGCCATGAGTGCTTACGCATTGGGAAGAGTTTCAGAAGCAAAGCGAGCCATAGGAAAAGCGTTGCAATCGGAGCAAGTGTTCTCTCGAGCCGATGAGGCAAACCGTTTTCTTGAGATGATTGCTTTGTCTGAGGATCCTGCTCGGGCTATGGTGGAACAAGCTGTGGTGGAGAAATCCCTTTCAACGGATCCTGATTATATTCCGGCTCTGATGGCTCTGGCTGGTATCCACCTACAAAAATCGGATGTGAGGGCTGCTCGGAGAATCTATGAGTTGGTGCTGGAAAAGTTGCCGGATTTTGATTTGGCGAAAAGGAATTTGGCAGTTCTTTACTCTGCGAATCCTGCTGAGGAT
>CAXMUM010000132.1:0-5906 GCA_964196585.1 uncultured Opitutaceae bacterium | reverse complement strand
GTCTGTTTCGGTGGATGAAATGATTCATTGGATTGCTACCTATTTAAAGGACGGAGGAGAACTTCTGGGAAAACCAACTCATTTTGAGTCAAGGTCAGGGAAGTTTTAGGATTTGATGGTTCTTGGAGTTTAAAATGAGGAGTTTTCAAAAATAACTAGACGAATGATCCTGAAACTGTAGAAATGGCAAACGTGCGTACAAGGCGGTTATTTGTAGGGCTAGGTTTCATCCTCCCCAATATTCTCGGTTTTCTAACTTTTACTCTGGTCCCATTGGTGGTCAGTTTTACCTTGGCTTTCAGTAACTGGGATTTGCATTTGCATAATATGTTCCGTGATGAGCCACTGAGGTTCCTTGGTTTGGACAACTTTAAGGAACTCTTTCATCACCCTGATTTTTGGCAATATTTCGGAAATACCATGTTCCTGATGATGGGAATACCTTTTTCAATGGCTGGAAGTTTGGGGGCGGCACTTCTCTTAAGTAAGGATTCGAAGAAGAAAACAGATCTTCTCAAGCCAAAGTTATTGGTAGGAGCGATCATGTTATTGTGTTTTCTGGGTCTTCTGTGCTTCGGTTTGAATGCATCGGCATTAGTTCTCCTGTTGTCACTT
Organism: uncultured Opitutaceae bacterium; assembly: GCA_964196585.1. Classification (GTDB taxonomy): domain Bacteria; phylum Verrucomicrobiota; class Verrucomicrobiia; order Opitutales; family Opitutaceae; genus NORP342. The sequence goes on along the minus strand of CAXMUM010000132.1, from coordinate 5,291 downwards.
CTCTTTGGAGGATTCCTGATTGGAGGTGTTTTGGGTGGAACATCCGTTTATAGGACTCTGTTTTATATGCCGGCTTTCACTGCAGGTGTTGCGACTTACATCTTATGGAAGAAGTTGTACAATCCTCAAGTAGGGCCTTTTAATCAGATTCTACGTCCTGTTCTCGATTCTTTAACTGGTCTTGTTCAGTCAATGCCTCTATGGGCTATGAGTGGTTTGTCTGTTCTTCTGGTAACCGCTATTTTTATTATTGCGGCATCCTACATCAGCAGGTTGGGAAGATATTGGAGGTCTGAAGAGATCGGTTGGTTAACGCTGATGTTTGGATTGATCATAACATTGGTTCCCATTTTCTTTGCGTCCAAGGTTCTCCAGCATTGGCATTTAGGATTCATTCTGTCCGTTGCTGTGATAGCTGTTATGGGATGGGAAGTCTGGCGTTCGCTCTTTTCGGGTCGAAAGCCGGTTCGTGATAAATCGAAGGCATTGGGAGAGCATTTGATGCTCTCTGTTTTGCTGCTGATTGCCAATTTCTGTTTGCTCGGGATTAGTTTGGTTATGTGGAATCTTCCAGATATGGCGTCCGATGGATTGAATCCACCTGAGTGGCTGACGAACTTTCATTGGGCAAAACCGTCGCTTATGATCATGATGTTGTGGATGGCGATTGGTTCCAATAACATGATCTTGTACTTGGCAGGGTTGAGTAATATATCACCCGAACTCTATGAGGCAGCTGAGATTGATGGAGCTTCCCGTTTCCAAATGTTTTGGAATGTAACTTGGCCGCAATTGGCGCCGGTTACTTTCTTTATCTTTGTGATGAGTATGATCCACGGGCTTCAAGGAGGGTTTGAAATTGCTCGAACGATGACTGAAGGTGGACCGGCTGGAGCAACGACCACGATGAGTTATTCTGTCTATATCGAAGGTTTTGAGACAGGGCGTTTAGGATATGCTTCCGCTGTCGCTTGGGCTTTGTTTATCCTGGTGGCGACTGTCACTCTTTTCAATTTCAAATTTGGTAACCGGAATACAAATGACTGATCCAAAGAAAAAAAAGATGAAGGAGCAGGGAAGTGAACTTCTCTCCTTCGGGAGTTGGCATCTTGTGATGACTTTTTTGGGACTTACCATGCTGATTCCATTTGTGTGGATGGTTCTCACCAGTTTGAAGCCGTTAGCAGAATTAGGCAATGACTCATGGCTACCGGGCGAGGCGCAATGGAAGAATTACAAGGAAGTCTTTTCTGTCATTCCCTTTGGGCGATTCTATTGGAACAGTTTGTTTATTGCCTCTTGGGTTACGTTCCTGCAAGTACTCACAAGTTCCTTGGCTGCTTTTAGTTTTTCCCGGTTACAATGGCCAGGGCGAGACAAGGTATTCTTCTTGTATTTATCCACTATGATGCTGCCGGGGTTGGTTATGCTGATTCCAAATTACCAGATCATGGTTAAGCTAGGTCTAGTCAATACGATGCCTGGTCTTGTTTTGCCGGCAGCTTTTTCGGCCTTTGGCACGTTTCTTTTGCGGCAATTTATGTTAACGATTCCGAGTTCGCTTGATGAAGCCGCGGAAATTGATGGAGCTAGTAAATGGCGGGTTTTCTGGGAGGTGATTTTACCCCTGAGTCGTCCTGGTTTGATTACCCTAACGATTTTCACCTTTATGGGAAATTATCATAGTTTCTTTTGGCCGTTGGTGATGATGCGTAGTGTTGAAAAATACACCTTACCGATTGGATTACTCTTCTTTGATTCCGAAAGAGGGCAATCTACCCATCTACTGATGGCAGCAGTTACGATGTCCGTTCTACCTCTGGTTATTATCTTTGTCGTACTACAGAAATACCTGACTAAGGGTATTCAACTGGGTGGCGTTAAGGGGTAAGCAGAGTTTTCAGATTCCTCTTTTCCCGAGAGGAACAATCTCCTGATCATCAGAGATTTCTTTTAGGAAATGAGGAAGCCTATGCAGGATGAGATAGGATTGAGTAATTGGCCAGATACTTGTATGAGGGCCATTTCTTACACTACATCCATTGAAATCCTCCAATAGGATTATCGGAGGATAGGTTTCATCAAGTGCCTTATTGAAACTTACGAAAAACACTCACTTTTGCTAGGGAGAATAGGAAATTAAAATTGCAAAGGAATGATCACCTCTTCTGCAACTTGTACCCCTTCATTAATTGCGGGGAGGAACTTCCAGAGTCGGACACAGCTTAGAACTTCATTTGCAGTAGAAGATTCAATATCACTGTCTAAATAAGCATCAGAAACCAGTCCCAGAGCGTTTACCGTAATATTAGCAGAGATTTCTTTATCTTGGAGGTGTGCATAAGCTGATTCACTGAGTGTAAAATCAGGCCGGAAGATCAGAGTCGGAGCTACCGTCTGCTGCAGATTTGCCTCTTTGTGACTCTTAGACAATTGAAGCATGGCTCTTGTTTCGTTCCAGCTAAGGAATTGGTTGCGGTCTGGTTGATTGGAAGGCACCAGCTCTTCTCCATCTTGGAATGTTAGGAACATATAGCGCGGATGTACGTGCTCTCTCAACGTTTTACTGGATGGATAGGGGATTCTCATGGGACGTGTTTTCCCTTCTGGAGAGTCTTTAACCTGCCGCCATTTCAGTTCTGCGATGCCTATGTCGCTATAGAAAATAAAGACACCGTATGCATTTTTTAAGGGTCCGTCTGTGGAGGTCAAATTCTCCCAAAGCTGAGTTTGATCATTGTCTGTTGATTCTCGGTTTTGGTCCCTGTTTATTTGGTTTCCAGATACACTTGATTGTGCTCCAGCACCTGTAGGTGGCCCTGTGTTGTTTCCCTCTCCCCCTAAACTCGGTCCCATAGACGATGGCGCTGTAGAGGACGCACCACCAGTGCCGCCACCTGAAGATTTAGAAAAATTTCCACCTTCAATCCCACTACCCACGCCAGTATCAATGCTCGAAATATGTCGTCCGGTAAGAAGAGTAGGGTTTTTTGCAGCTTTTTGGGAAAAAAAGAAGACACTTGATTTTTTGGAAACTTTGATGAGTTCTCCGTTAACATTAATGAGAGGTTTCTTCTTTTTGACACCGACAACAGTATAAAATTCTCCTTTATGTAAAACGACAGGGACAAAGGCCCGTGCAGCTTGACCCTGGGATGCCTTAACGACAGAATGAGGTAGGATGAAAATACCTAAAGCCAGAAGGCAGATGGTAAGTTTCGGAATTGAGGTTTTGATTTTCATTGAGGTAGCGTGGGGTTTAATCGATTATCCGTAGAAGGAAATCTATCGAGTTTCCATCGTAAAGAAAAGCATGTAATATGTATGTAGAGACCGATTTTAGTCTCAGTTGTTCCCACTCTCTTTATATTGAGCCAATGAGAATCAAAACTGAAGAGGGATTTCGATTTCCTCTTCGACTCTTTGGCCATTTTTGATCGCCGGTAGAAATTTCCAGAGTCGAAGGCTTCTCAAGATCTCGTTGGTGGAGGAGAATTCGATATCACCCTCTAGATAAGCTGTTGATACAGTCCCCAATTCATTTACAGTGATGTAAGCGGAGATTTCTTTGTCTTTTATTTGTGCATAAAACGATTCACTCAGGATGAAGTCGGGTTTGAAAATAAGGGATGGCTTCAGCGTTTGTTGTCGATTGGCTTTTTCGTGGTTTTTGGAGATCCGAGACATGGCAGTTATTTCGTTCCAGCTGAGAAATTCAATACGTTGTTGATCATCGGAAGGCACTAGCTCCTCTCCATTTTGGAAAACCAGAAACATGTAACGGGGGTTTTGGTGCAGTTTTATACTTTTCCGGGATGGATAGGGGATTCTTATCGCACGTGGTGTTCCTTCGGGAGTGTCTTTCAGGTTTCGCCATTTAAGTTCGGCTAGACCAATTTCGCTATAGAAAATAAAGACGACATATGCGTCTCTTATGGGTCCATCTGTTGAAGTAATATATTCCCAATATTGGGTTTGGTCGTTGTCTGCTTTTTCTCTGTTTCCGTCTCTTGAGATCTGGTTTCCATGGACCCCTGGCTGCGAGGCGTTGCGGGCACCCGTTATCGCTGCTACTGTTCTGCCGCCACCTCCGTGTAGTCCACCACCCAATGCCGCTCCGTCTAGTCCGTGACTGATGCCTGTATCAATAGTGGAAACATGTCGTCGGGTAAGCAGAGTGGGTGTTTTTGCGGCTATATGGGACCAAAAGAAGATGTTAGATTTTTTAGGAACGACGATTGATTGTCCCTTTATCTTAATGAGGGGTCTTTTCTTCTTGATACCAATAATAGGATGAAACTCATTCTCATACAAAACAACCGGAGTAAACGATCGTTGAGTTGATATCGAACTTACCCTGTCTTGCGATGTTTCTGCAATGGTTTGGAGGGGTAAGATAAATATCCCCCAAACCAAGAGGCAGGATGCAATAAGCATTGGGCGATGACCATTTATTTTCATAAAAGTCGTCTATTTTAGTCGAATATCCATAGAAATGAACTTCCCAAAGTTAAACAGTAGAAGAGAGGAGAGTAACTTATTTTTGAACAGTTTTGTAAATGTTATTTCCTGTCTTCTGCTTCCACAGAAACATGTTTTGTGATTTTGCTGTGAAATAAGTTAACTATAGATTTTCTGATCTTATTTTATGTGGGTCCGAGGTCTTTGGCATATTTGATCCCCCCAAGAGGGGTAATCAATATTAGATGGATCGTTTTCACTTTTGTTAGCTAGTGTGACCCTAGAACTGCAATGGAACCACCACTTCTTCTTCTATTTGTTTTCCTTCTTCAATTGCTGGGAGAAACTTCCAGAGCCGAATGCAATTCAGAACTTCGTTGGCAGTGGATGATCCCACTTCACTGTCCAGATAGGCCTCGGAAACAATTCCCAGTTCACTAATCGTGATATTAGCAGAGATCTCTTTATTTTTGAGATCTTTATAAGCTGATTCACTCAGGGTGAAATCAGGCCTGAAAATAAGAGATGGATCCACTGTTTGTTCGCTATTAGCCTTCTTGTGGTTACTGGAGAGCCGAGCCATTGTTTTCATTTCGTTCCAACTGAGAAATCGATTGCGTTCCGGATGATCGGAAGGCACCAGTTCCTCTCCATCTTGAAAAGCTAGGAATATATATTGAGGATGCTCATGTAGTCTCAAGGTTTTCCTAGACGCAAAGGGGATCCTCATAGGACGTATTGTCCCTTCGTGAGTGTCTTTTATGTTGCGCCATTGCAGCTCGCCGATGCCCTTTTCGCTATAGAAAATAAAGACACCGTATGCATTGTTT
>CAXMUM010000131.1:5595-5915 GCA_964196585.1 uncultured Opitutaceae bacterium | reverse complement strand
CTTACTTAAACCTTTTTGTAATGAAGCAACCAAGCCTTACTGTATCTCCTCGCTCTGAAAGCGGACGTCGCTCGTCACGCTCGTTGCGGACCAATGGTCGCATACCTGTCGTTTTGTACGGTAAGCACACGGAACCGCAAAATCTGTCGGTTGAGACTCCTGAGTTCTCTCGCTTGATGAAGCAGGTCGCAGGATCCACCGCTATCATCGAGCTAAATGAAAAGGGCGCTAAGAAGCGTCTTTCAATTATTAAGGAGGTTCAGAAGAATTCTATCACTGATCAGATACTGCATGTTGATTTCCATGAAGTCTCTGCGGGT
>CAXMUM010000131.1:0-5585 GCA_964196585.1 uncultured Opitutaceae bacterium | reverse complement strand
ATATTACTGTTCACGTAGTTTGAGAATCTGTTGGGGTAAAGGTAGATGGAAGCTCTTTGGATATTATCTCCCATACGATTCAGGTTCGTTGCTTGCCTAAGGATTTGCCTGGAATGATCGAGGTTGATGTAACTGAACTCGAGACTGGTCAGGCGATTCATGTAAGAGACCTTGTGGAGATCAAGGGAGTTGAGTTCCTTGATGATGAGGAAAAATCGATTGTTTCCTGTTTGGCCGAAAGACTGGAAGCCGAGGAGCCTGAAGCTGAGGAAGGTGAAGCTGTTGAGGGTGAAGAAACCGCTGAGGGCGAGGCTGCTGATGCCTCGAGTGATGGAACTGAAAGCTCAGATGGAGGCGATGCTTCGTCTAAAAAATAAATCATTAATCTGAAGAGGCTGTTATTTATAATAGCTTCTTCTACTGTTCTTTGAGATGTCGTTTGAGCTGATTGCTGGATTGGGAAATCCAGGAAAACTGTACGATGGCACACGTCACAACGTGGGGTTTGAGGTACTAGATGCTTATGCTGATCGGTTTCGAGGTGAGTGGAACGAGTCTCGAAAATTCGAGGCTCTGACTTGCCGAATCAATCATCCCACGCAGGGTAATTTGTTGCTGGTCAAGCCGTTGACCTATGTTAACGAAAGCGGGAGATCGCTTTCAGCGATTACCCGCTATTTTCAGATTAAAACAGAAAATATTGTGGTGATACACGATGATTTAAATCTTGATTTTGGTCGGGTAAAAATCAGCACATCCGGCAGCGCAGGAGGACATAATGGGCTATCCAGTATTATTAGGCATTTGGACTCTGAGTTTTCTCGTTTTAGAGTGGGAATTGGTCCCAAAACTCATTCCGAAATGGAGCTCAAAGACTTTGTTCTAGGTAAGTTTTTACCTGAGGAACGAACATTTTTAGAAAAACACATTTTAGTATATGCGAATTGGTTAAACCTGCTAGTTGACAGAGGAGCAGAGGTAGCCATGACTTATATCAATCAAAAGAAAAACACTAATGAATCTAGTTAATAAGAATTACAAAGCTACTTTCATCCTCAACACTCGCGATCGGGAGGAAACGGTTGAGGAGCTGACTGAAGGTATGAAAAAGGAGATTGTTGCGCTTGGCGGCGACGTGGCGAAGATCGAAGATTTGGGTCTTCAAGAGTTTGCTCGGGCTGCGGACAAGAAGTTCACGCAAGGTAACTACGTGCAGATTTTCTTTGCAGGACCTCTATCATTGCCTGGGAAACTTCAGGAGAATCTCCGTTTGAATACTGTTTGCAACAGGGTTGTTGTTCAGGTAGCGTAGATACTTTAGTTTCTTCAAAGTCTCATGGCCTACCTAAACAAAGTCTTCCTTATTGGCAATTTGACCCGTGAACCAGAAAAGCGCGCTACCCCAAAGGGTACTGTTGTTTGTTCGTTTGGTCTGGCTCTTTCCCGTACATATAAGACGGAATCGGGTGAAACCAACGAAGACACAACTTATGTGGATGCTGAGGCATGGGGGCAGCGAGGTGAGCTCTGCTCCAAATACCTCTCCAAGGGAAGTCCTGTTATGATTGAAGGGCGACTGAGATTTGATTCATGGGAATCGAAGACAGGCGAGAAACGCAGCAAACTTAAGTTGGTGGTGGAGAATGTTCAGTTTTTATCCTCACGTGGCGGGAATGATTCCTCAAGTGGAGACTCCAATACTGAGCGACATGCTCCTCCGGCGCGAAGCGATTCGGGAAATGAGAGTTCTGCCTCCAAGGAAAGTATCGATGATGATGTCCCATTTTGACATTTTAAAAGAACGAATTTAATAAATAGAAAATTATGGCTACGAGTGAAATTCTCTTAATTCAACCCGTCGACGGACTCGGCGGAGAAGGTGATCAGGTGGTGGTGCGTGCAGGTTATGCACGAAACTATCTACTTCCTAATAAAATTGCTATTCCGCTGAATAACGCGAATCGCAAGCACATCGAAGCTCTAAAGCAAGCTCGTGTGGTTCGTGAAGCACGTGATAAGGAAAAGAGCCAAGGGCTGGCGGAAAAGATTGGGCAATTGCACATTGCTATTGCCGTTAAAACAGGTGAAGGAGGGAAAATGTTCGGCGCTGTAACTGCGGCAAATCTTCATGAAAAGATTGCTGAAGCAGGGTTGGAAGTCGATAAGAAGAAGGTCCATCTGGCTGCTCCTATTAAGACACTTGGAAAGCATTCCACAGTGATCAAACTTCATCCGGAAGTATCGATTGAGATGGAATTTGACGTTGTTTCAGAAAATCCGATCGACGTGGCTCCCGAGGAGGAGTAGTCGCCGCATCTCCACTTTAGCAGATCTATGTTGGACCCAAAAGGAGCAAGCGTTGCAGGGATTCGACGATCTGATTATTCGAAAAGGGAAGATAAACGGAGATCTTCTGAGAACGACAATCAGTTGATAGGGCGGTCATTACCGCATAGCCTGGAAGCGGAAGAGGGTCTTTTGGCCTGTTGTTTAATGGATGGCCCAGATGTGCTCACCCGCTGCCTGGAGCAAAAGCTTCCGGCTAAAGCATTTTATAGCCCTGCGCATCAGATTATCTTTGAAGCGCTTTGTTCCATTTATGACGACAAGGCTGCGGTTGACCTGATCATTCTCTGTGATGAACTCCGTAATCGTAATCAGTTGGAGGAGGTTGGGGGGATTGTCTACCTATCTGATCTGACAAACCGAATTGAGACGACGGCCCACGCAGGTCATTTTATTGAGATTGTTCGGGAGAAGTATTTATTGCGCCGATTGATTCGGACTGCGACCAGTACGGTGGAAAAATGCTTCCACTACAATGAAGAAGGCTTAGAAGGCTTCATTGAAGAGATTGAACAAGAGATCTTTAAGATTAGCGAAGACAGAATTTCTGACTCTGCTCAACCAATTAAAGAGTCGATTGATAAGGCAGTTACATTGATCCATAAGCTTATAGAGAGAAAAGGAGAAATAAGTGGTATTACTTCTGGGTTTATCGATTTAGATAAAATGACTTTTGGTTTCCATCCTCAGGAGATGATTATTTTGGCGGCCCGGCCTTCTATGGGTAAAACCAGCTTGGCTCTCAATATGGCGGAGGCAGCTGCTTTTCCAAAGGATCAGGAGAGAGCGGTTGGATGTCTGTTTTTCAGTTTGGAAATGAGCGCAGAGCAGTTGGCGATGCGTTTACTGACAAGCCGCGCAAGAGTAAGTGCTTTGCGGTTACGCGACGCGACTCTCAATAGGAATGATATGGAGAGTCTCGCAAATGCTGCGATGGAGATGAAATCGGGTCCGTTGTGGATTGATGATTCAGGGCATTTGACAATTGTCGAATTGCGGGCGAAGGCACGTAGGGTACACGCGAGACATAATCTTGGTATCATTATGGTTGATTATTTGCAGCTCATTTCCGGAACAGATAACAGAGTTGCCCGTGAGCAGCAGATTGCGGAAATATCACGAGGACTAAAGGCAACTTCGAAGGAACTGAATGTGCCAATCGTGGTCTTAAGTCAGCTTAACCGTGAATCAGAGAAAGAAAAACGTAAGCCTCGCCTATCCGATCTCCGTGAATCGGGCTCCATCGAGCAGGATGCGGATGTCGTTCTTCTCCTGGCTCGACCCAAAGATGCCTCGGAAGAGATTTCTGTGGCGGGTGACAGTGCTGATTTAATTGTTGCCAAACAGCGAAATGGCCCTGTAGGGGATATAAGATTAACATTCCGTAGAGAGATAACTCGATTTGAAAATTTTAGAGAATAACATTCATTATGGAGCATTTCCGTTTCTTACGGTCTTTCTATGTTCTTTGTTTTTTGGAATATCATCTTCCGGTTTGCATGGCCAGTTATCTGGACCTCCAGAGATAACCATTCGAAATCTTGATATTAAGATAAGTGGGGTCGCTAATGTTTCCCAAGCAATTGTTCGAGCCAACATCGCTTCTCGTCCGGGAATTCCTTATGATGAGCTTGCGGTAGATAGGGATATTCGATCCCTTTATGATACCGGCCTTTTTGAATTCATTGAAGTAAATCGGGAATTGGTGGGAAGAGATGGTATCAATCTGGTTTTTGATGTCCGTCCGAAGTATCGTATTGCTTCGATTCGGTTTGATGGGAATCGAAAAATAAAAAATTCTAAATTAGAAGAAGAGATTAGGATAGAGACCAATCGAACGATTGACGAACGTACGATAAAGGAAGATTCTGAGAAGCTTCTGGAATTGTATCGAGAAAAAGGATTTTCTCAAGCCAGGGTGGATTACCTGGTTGAACGAAACCCAAGCACGGGATTTGGAACAGTTATTTTCAAGATAGTTGAAGGAGGTAAGGTTCGTATCAAAAAGATAAGATTTGTTGGGAATGATTCGATTGGGAATCGAACTCTCCGCCGACAGATGGAGGTCAAGCAATGGTGGTTTATGTCTTTTATGACAGGTAAAGGACGTTTTTTTGATGAGGAGTTTGAGGATGACCTGAATGTATTGAGGGATTATTACAGCGATAAAGGCTTTTTGGACGTAGAGATTTCACAAAGTGACGTGACTTTTGCTTATCCATCGCGTGCAAAGATGGAAATCACCATCAAAGTGAACGAAGGTAGGATCTATCGGGTTGGGGATATAAAGATAACGGGGAACACATTCTTCCCGTTTGAACTTTTGTCTAAGGGTGCGTTACGTGTGAAAACCGGAGATGTTTTTGCACCTTCAAAGCTAGATGAAGATGTCGATAATCTCGATGATTTCTATGGAACATTTGGCTATCTGGAAACTCGGGTTGTGCTTCTACGCTATCCCAACATCGAGACGGGTAATATTGATATCGAGTATAGAGTCCAGGAAAGTGAGCGGTATTATGTCGAGTCCGTTATCATCGAAGGAAATACAAAGACGAAGAGTATAGTGATCCTACGTGAATTGGCTATGGGACCCGGACGTGTCTTTGATACGGTGCTGATGGATACAAGTAAGCAGCGGCTCGAAAACACACAGTTTTTTGGCTATGTGGGCGTAGAACCTGAGAGCACTAATATCCCTGGTCGAAAGAATTTGAAAGTGACGGTTACAGAGGGGGATACTGGAACATTGCAATTTGGTGCCAGCTTTAGTCCTGTCGCAGAAGGATCTGTTTTCGTCGAATTCCATCAGGGGAATTTCGACTTGTTTAATTACCGTTCAATGTTTCAGGGGGATGGCCAGAAGCTTAGGCTTAAACTGGAAGTCGGATCTATCTTTAATTCAGCGATTCTGGGCTTTACTGAGCCTTGGCTTTTTCAAAAACGTATTTCGGCTGGTTTTAACCTGTATCGAACGGCAGCAGAGTACACGAGTACGTTTTATGATGAAACTCGGTATGGAGCTGAAGTTTTTACGCGGTGGCGATTGATTGAGTTAATATCAGCTAAAGTAGCTTTTTCGTATGAGGTGGTTGATATCGATAACATAACACAGGAGGCAGACCTTTTCATCCCAGGGATCAGAGACCTTGAGGGTGAGACCGCCGTTAAAAGATTAACTCTGACGTTAAGGAGAGATAGCCGTAATAATTTGGTAACGCCTACTCGCGGGTTTCAGG
>CAXMUM010000130.1:5688-5974 GCA_964196585.1 uncultured Opitutaceae bacterium | reverse complement strand
GCTCCAGCAGGTGAAATGCAGTCGGAAATAAAAACAGATTTTCCTTTTGGTTTTGCACGAAAGAAGTTTCGAAGAACAGATGGTGGAACATGTATTCCATCGGGGATAAAGCATGCGGTAAGTTCATCCTTTGACAGAAGCAATTGGAGCACATTGCTATGCCGATGCATCTCTTGAGGAATGCCATTTCCTAGATGGGTGCAGAGAGTTAGCCCAGAATGTATCGATTCATCGATGATTTCTTCTGATGCATCACTATGCCCAATAGATGTCACAACTCCCCTCT
>CAXMUM010000130.1:0-5678 GCA_964196585.1 uncultured Opitutaceae bacterium | reverse complement strand
AAGGCCCGCAATAAATTCGATGCTTCCCGGCCATTCGGGAGCTAAGGTCAGAAGCTTAATTTTTCCGTTGGCTGCTTCTTGTAGAAGATCAAATTCAGCCAAATCAGGCGCTTTCATCAAATCGCCATTATGAGCACCCGCATAACCGGGTTCCGGGCTCATATAGGGACCTTCTACGTGATAGCCAGCGATCGTCTCGGCAACGAATGAATCACGTGTCGCAAAAGATTCAATACGTGAAAATTGTCGTTGCATCCGATCAATCGTATTGGTTGTTATCGTCAACAGAATACGATGTGTATGATGTTTTTCTCGCATTACCCGAAAAGCACTGTGGAGTCTTTCACAGGAAATCTCCGGATCCCTAAAATCAACACCGGCAAAGCCATTGGCCTGAAGATCAAAAAGAGAGGAAACTCTAGAAGGGAGTGACATCGGCATTCGAGACTAGCTATTCTTATAAGCCTTGGGCTGTCTGTCATCAAGGAGTGGTACGCGCTCGGCAAACTCGGCGACTTCTGCAATATCAATATCCGCAAAAATGATACTATCTTCCCCTTCAACTCCTTTAGTCAGAATTTTTCCATGAGGATCCACAATTAAACTAGCCCCGTAAACAGCTTCTCCCTGGAGAGCGGACGCAGCCACAAAAATACCATTGTCCATCGCACGGGAGCGGATAGCGAGCTCCCACTCATCAATAGGTCCCATCCAGGCAGTAGCAACCAGACTCAGTTTTCCCCCGGCCAGCGCTATTGAACGGGCTACTTCAGGGAATCGGCTATCATAGCATACCCACATGCCCGTAGGAATATTTTCCCACTCTTTTACGGGGAAATCTTCACCGGGTTGAGCCCATGTCTTTTCCCTAGTCCAGAGGTGTACCTTGTGGTATTTGAAGACTTCTTCACCGTCGGCTCCGATTAATAACATCGTGTTGTAGCGAATGCCCGAGATGGCATCGAGTTCGGGCATTCCGATGGCGATTGCTATCTTGTTTTCTTTTGCCATGCGACTGAGTGCCTGAGAAGTCGAGCCCGGTATCGTCTCTGCTAAAGCGGCATTGGCTTCTGGTTCACCATAACCAACTGTCGCCAATTCCGGAAAAATAACTAAATGACATTCTGATTTCGCGGCATTCTTTATAAGACCTTCAATTTTGGAGAGGTTTTCCGTTAGATCTCCATCTACAGCTGTCATTTGAGCGCAGGCTATCCGTTTTTTCATATTTCAAAGATATATAGAGAGTAAAGATTGAGATGCTATTCAAAAGTTAGATCTTTTCAAATAGGCTTTGGGAAAATGAAATTCAGACTGGATCTTGAGATAAAACTCGAGAAGCTCCTCCGATAGGCACTCAAAGCTTTTACCCCAAAAAAAATCTAGGAGATATACGATATGGACGTTGCTATCATTGGAACAGGACACAATGGACTGATAACTGCTTACTATTTAGCCAAGCAAGGTCTGGATGTTCATCTTTTCGAGAAACGAGATTTTACCGGAGGAGCTGCCCTTACGGAGGAGCTATGGCCAGGCTACCGTTTTTCAACCTGCGCTCATTTACTTCATCTTTTTCACCCTAGAATTATCAATGACTTGGAACTGATAAAGCGTGGATTGGATGTTCTTCCGAGGCGGAACGCCAACCTCCACATGAAAAGTCGAAATACCTATTGGGGTATGCCGGATGACGATTCTCCTCGAAACAGTTTAGCATATTCCAGGTTGTCAAAAGAAGAACGTGAAGGAATTGAAAAATTCGAAACGTTCAAAACAAAGCTTCGAAAAGGATTTTCTCCCTATCGATTAGGTTTACCTCCAACTTTAGATCAGGTTCGTGCAAAGATGGGAGAAGATCAGTCGGTTCTGGATCAAGCCATCGGTTCAACGCTAAAGGACTTACGTGATCATTTTCTGCCATCTCAAGTATTGAGGGATTTCTATGCGGATGAAGGAGCACCCGTCAGTAGAAATCCATCTGCCCTGTTTCTTGCCTATGGCTCAATGGGTTTTCCCGATGATGAAACCGGAGAACTTCCGGCAAATGGTTACGTGCGAGGTGGATTGGGTGCCTTAGCCAAGGTTTTGACGGAAGCTGCCATCGAAGCTGGAGCTACTATCCACACCGGAAAAGCTGTGGATGAAATAATCGTAGAGGCAGACCAAGCGGTAGGTCTTCGCTTAGAAGATGAGACTGAAGTGCGGAGCCGGATAGTTGTCTCAAATCTCGATCCCAAAAGGACGTTCTTAAAAATCCTTCCAAAGGACTCTGTGAGTCAGGATATCCGGCGGCGTATTGCTGCATTGAAGACCAATGTGAGTTGCTATAAATTTTTAGCAGCCGTATCCGAATTGCCGAAGTGGGAAGCATGGGAAGGAGATCCTGATGAACCTTCTGAGGGAGGAGTTCGCCTAAATGTCTCTGAGGCAGAAATTTCTGCTTCGTACGATGCCTTGGAGGCCGGTCGTCCTACAGAGAAACCAGTGATTTCAGTGTCAGTTCCATCTATTGTTGACCCAACACTCGCTCCCGAAGGTCATCATACCGTTTCGTGTTATATTTACCCGGCACCGGGGAATCTCAATGAAAGTTCATGGGAGGATGAGCGTGAACGAATCGCTGACTTGATCATTGATCAGATCAATTCCTTTGCACCCAATTTTCGAAATTCGATTATCCACCAACGCTTGCGGGTACCTTCAGACTTAGTTGAATCAAACAGCCTGACAGACGGTTGTATCTGGCATCTCCAACACGATGCAGACCAGCTTTTCCGAAACCGACCACTGCCTGAATTTGCCGATTACCGCGCGCATTTGAAAAACCTCTATCTCTGTGGTTCCGGACAACATCCCGGGGGTGAAGTCAGTGGATTGCCTGGTCACAATGCTGCTCAAGAGATCTTGAAGGATCTCAGCTAATTGAGAGGAGAGACTCTTTTGGTTAGTTGACCCAAGAGTCGGACCCTGAACGCCATGGATCAGGGTTTGTTCCAATGATTTTCTTTAAGGATTCGGTTGCGACTGTCAGTTGATCAAGAACTTGCGGATCCGGTTTGGTTTCGAGAATCGAGGCATTGTCTCTGATCTGCTGTGGATTTCGTGCTCCTGTAATAACAGACGTTACTGCTTTTTTGGAAAGTAACCAATGAAGAGACAGTAACTGCATTGGCATATTGGCTTCTTGGCAGATTTTTTCTATATCTGCTAAAGTTTCAAAGACCTTTACACCACCGTCTTCGGTAAAGATACGAGTTCTTCGTCGTCCATCAGGAAAGGACTCAGGTGTTTTGAATCTCCCTGTTAGAAGTCCCTGCATCAACGGACTGTAACAGAGAATACCGACTCCATTTTTATCCAAAATGGATTGGATATCATATTCAATGGCTCGCCAAAGAAGGCTGTAAGGCAATTGGTTGGAAACAGGAGGAGAGCCATTATAGGGAATCGTGGTGGCGAGGTCTTTCACCCCGAAGTTACTGACACCAAAATGACGGATTTTTCCCTTTTCACGGAGACGATGCATCACTTCAAGATGATCTTCCAGAGGAGTCTCGTGGCGATTCCAATGAATTTGATAGAGATCGATTACATCTGTCCCCAGTCTTTTGAGTGAAGCATCACAGGTCTCTTCAATTACGGATGGATCTCTTGATCCCTGTTTTGAGGCAATGATTGCTTCATCGCGCCGCCCTTCCAGGGCTTTCCCCAGCACGCTCTCCGAATACCCCCCTCCATAAGCCTGTGCTGTATCAAAGAAATTAATCCCGCACTCAAGGGCTGCATGGACTGCGGCAATAGAGTCGGCATCTGATTGTTCACCCCAAGTCTCGACACCGCCGAATTGCCAACATCCAAATGAGATAACGGGCACATTCAAATCCGAATTTCCCAGCTTTCTATATTCCATATTCAGTAATCTCTAGACAGCTTCTGAGAAAACAACCTTAAAAAAATTTAAAAAATGATCTTCAAAATCCCCACTCTTTCATTGCCTTAGTGAACTTGATCTTTAGATGTGGTCTTCCACTCGGTTAACGGTCTACTATTTTCCTTGATTTCAGATTTTGTTTTTTTTGAAACAAAGCGGGAAACCCCGGGTCCATTTTCAAAACATTACCTCAATTACACATTACGTTATCTTTCCATGAGTTTTTCACGTCACTGGCCTACAGTTATTCGAACAGAAATTGGTAAAGCAGTTATAGGGCAAGGTGCGGTCATTGAACGGCTTCTCGTTGCCCTATTGGCCAACGGGCATGTCTTGCTCGAAGGCATGCCGGGGCTTGCTAAAACATTGCTGGTTAAAAGCCTTGGAACTGCGCTTGGCCTTCAGTTCGAGCGGATTCAATTTACGCCGGACCTTCTACCAAGCGATGTTGTTGGTACGATGGTTTTTCAACCGACAGATGGGAAATTCATTCCTCATCTTGGGCCGGTATTTGCCAATCTTGTTTTGGCTGATGAAATAAACAGAGCCCCCGCAAAAGTTCAAAGTGCCCTACTTGAAGCAATGCAGGAGCATCAGGTGACGGTTGGTGGTGAATCACACCTCCTTCCGGATCCATTTTTTGTGATGGCTACACAAAACCCAGTTGAACAGGAAGGCACCTATCCATTGCCCGAGGCGCAAAGAGACCGCTTTATGTTCAAGCTGATCGTCGATTATCCTAACGAGACCGAAGAGAAGGAAATGATGAGTCGTTGGGGCCAGGTCAGTGCTCAACCCTCCCTCCAAAGTGTTTCGAACGGTGATGAGCTTCTTTCTCTGCGGTCCGATGTAGACAATATTCATGTGTCAGATGAAATACAGGGTTACATTCTTTCATTGGTTCGATCAACCCGCCCAGATGCTATGGAAGGTAAAGAGGGGAAAAGCTATCTGAGCTACGGAGCCTCTCCCCGTGCCTCCATCAGTTTGTTTCAAGCGGGCCGAGCTCTTGCCTGGCTAAGAGGTCAAGATCATGTAACGCCCGCAATCATTCAGGATATATTTTTGGATACAATGCGGCATAGAGTTGGATTGACCTATGAAGCCGAGGCCGAAGAAATCACCGCTGATGATCTACTCAAACAAGTGATTGACGAGACACCTATGCCGATTGGTTCTCTTTCATCAAATAATTCTTGAGTAGATAATAGTTTATTTTTTCTGCACCTTAATGGCTCCCTCAATCGTAATTAACAGTATGTCTGGAGAGACATCTGTTCCCCCACCCGTGGCTCTCTTACGTCAGTTGGAATGGCGTGTGCGCCATGCTGTTGAGACAGCGTTAAGTGGGGAATATCGATCTTCTTTTAGAGGCCGGGGCATGGAATTTGATCAAGTCGTCAAATATGAATACGGAGACGATGTTCGAGATATTGACTGGAACGTTACGGCGAGATTAGGAGAACCTTACCGGAAAAAATTTGTCGAAGAAAGGGAGGTTTGCTTTCTCATTCTCTTTGAAGACAGCCCTTCTCTACAATTTGGATCAGGCAATCGAACAAAAAGAGACTGCCTATTGGATCTTGCTTCTTTGTTTATGTTATTGGGAGCCATTAATCGCGACAGAGTTGGATTGGTCTATGCCGGTCCATCGGGGCACGCATTCAGGCGACCAGTTCCGGGGCGCGAAGCAATCCTGCATAGTACTGCAACACTTCTGGGGCAGCCTTTGCCGGACCTCCAA
>CAXMUM010000129.1:451-6015 GCA_964196585.1 uncultured Opitutaceae bacterium | reverse complement strand
GGATTGTCTTCTCCGCTAGGTGCAGTGGGGCTGTTGACGGTTGGCAATGGGTTGGATTTTTCCGTCCAACGCAATGGGCAACGTTGGTGCCCAGGATGGAGGCAACCTCAGCTTGGGGGTGTTCGGACGGTAGATGGATCGTATCGGGAGCTTCTCAGTAGAGAGAGGTTAGTTGGTGAGGACCTGGACCATGGGTTTAAGGAGATTCTCTCGCAGGAGGATTATGAAGAAAAGAGAGTGAATTATCTCCGACGGTTGGCACAGGTGATCCTTTCGGGGACGTCTTTATATGGGCTACAGGAGATTTTCATCGGGGGAGATCTGGCAGACGCAGTGGGTGAAACAGGTTTTGCTTTACAGAAGCAGGTTGTGGAGCAAATGGAACTGGATGGTTGGGACTTGGAGGTGTTGCCGAAAGTAAAAGTCTTACAGGAGGGGAGTCGTTTGTCTCTCTATGGCGCCGCATTGTTGGCTGTTGGGAATTTGATGGCTGAACGGCTAAAATATCCCAAAGCATATGATCGTTTGGAAACAGAGAGAGCTTATGATCCAAAAGCACAGCTGCAGAATTTGTCTGCGAAAGAGCTGGTTGAATTAATGAATGAGGCAGAGGTAGAGGTGGGTGAACAATTGAAGAAGAGTTCGGCGGTGATTGCAGAGTTGGCTTTGGTGATTGCAGATGCGATTCGAGAGGGTGGAAGGTTGGTTTATCTAGGCGCTGGCAGTAGTGGACGTATTGCTGCTTTGGATGCGGTTGAAATTCCCGTTACCTATGGGGTAACTGAGGGTAAGGTGGTAGCTCTGGTTTCGGGTGGCTTGGCAGATGCAGCAGTCGAGATAGAATCTGCGTATGAGGAGGATGCCAGCAGCGTTCCGGATCTTCTCGGACTAAATATTAGGAGGAAGGATGTTGTGGTGGGTATATCGGCCTCAGGGAATGCCTATTATGTGCAGTCGGGCCTGGGGTACGCAAAATCCATTGGAGCACAGACGGCCTTGATTCAGGTGGAAGAGGAGGCTGATTCTTATCCATTTTGCGATAAGGTTATTGCTATGCATACAGGGAAAGAGGTTGTGGGTGGTTCGACTCGCATGAAGGCCGGAACGGCCACGAAGAAAATTCTAAATATGCTGACGACGACAGCGATGGTCTTACTGGGGAAGGTGGAGGGTTCTTATATGGTTGATCTGGTTTGTACGAACCAAAAGGGAGAAGATAGAGCGGGGATGATCTTGAACGAACTCTATGCTGTCTCCAAGGAAGAAGCCCTAGAACTTTTAAAAAAGCATGAGAATCGCTTGCAAGATGTGGTGGATGAAGTGCGTGCGCGTCAGTCTTGATTTGTTAGATGAGTTCTACGAGAATGCTAAAAATGGAATCGTCGAAAGTGATTGAGAAAATAGCCAAGTTGCGGGCCGAAATTGCCCGTCATGATGAGTTGTACCATCGTGAGGCGAAGCCGCTTATTTCTGATTTTGACTATGATCAGCTGAAGTATGAACTGGCAGCTTTGGAGACAGCAAATCCGGAACTGTTACTGGAGGAGTCACCCTCAAATAAAGTGGGCGATGATCGGCTGGAGGGTTTTACGACGTATCGCCACCGCTCTCCCATGCAGAGTCTGGATAATACGTATTCGGAATCGGAGTTACGTGACTTTCATGCGCGGATTGTTCGACTCCTGGGTGAGGAACAATCGTTTTCCTATGTGGTGGAGCCTAAGTTGGATGGCGTGGCGGTCAGTTTAACTTATGAGCAGGGGAAACTGATTCGAGCAGTGACTCGAGGCAATGGGGTAGAAGGAGATGATGTGACAGAGAATGTTCGTACCATCCAGTCGCTGCCACATCAATTGTCGGGTAGTTCTCATCCGGATGTGATCGAGATTCGAGGGGAGATCTACATGACAAACGCAGAGTTCGTGCGGATTAATCAGGGGCGGGAAGAAGCAGGTCTGGAAACCTATGCCAACCCAAGGAATCTTACGGCGGGAACCATCAAACAACTGGATCGTTCCGAGGTCGCAAAGCGGAACTTAGCTATTGTGCTCTATGGGTTGGGCTTTTGTGAGCCGCTCATCGTTTCGAGCCAAAGTGACTTTCAGAATTTACTGAAGAATTGGGGTTTGCCGGTGGTGGAGAAATTCTGGCAGGCGGAGGATATTGATCAGATGTGGGTACAGATAATGGAACTGGATTCAGCACGCCATGCCTTCTCCTACGCGACAGATGGCGCTGTGGTGAAAGTGGACTTGATTGCGATGCAGCAGGAGCTTAGTAGCACGGCTAAAGCGCCCCGTTGGGCAATCGCCTATAAGTTTGCAGCTGAGCAATCGGAGACATTGTTGAGAGAAATAACCGTTCAGGTGGGTCGAACGGGTGTTTTAACACCGGTGGCGGAACTGGAACCGGTCCAGCTGGCAGGCACTACGGTATCAAGAGCAACCTTACATAATCAGGAAGAAATCGCGCGTAAGGATGTTCGAGTGGGGGATACAGTTATTGTAGAAAAAGCCGGAGAAATCATTCCGGCGGTTGTTTCTGTTGTTGTTGCAAAGAGACCGGTTGATTCGAAGGTTTTTCATTTTCCAAAGGCATGCCCAATTTGTGAAACACCAGCGATACAACTACCTGGGGAAATTGCTAAAAGGTGCCCGAATTTAAGTTGTCCAGCACAGGTTCGCCGACGGTTGGAGCATTTTGCCTCCAAACAATGTTTGGATATTGAGGGAATGGGGCAGGCAGTGGTTGAGCAGCTGGTTGAAAAAGAATTGATTAGCCGGTTGCCTGATATTTACCGCTTGCGAGGTGAGGATTTGATTGAATTGGAAAAATTTGCGGAAAAATCGGTGGAGAATCTTTTGCAGGGAATTGAGCTCAGTAAGAGTGCGGAGCTGTGGCGATTTATCCATGGATTGGGAATTCAACAGGTCGGGGCGACTGCAGCGAAAGATCTGGCCAGGAGGTTTGGTTCTTTGAAGAAGCTGGCTGCTGCGGATCAGGAGGACTTGGTAAAGATAGATGGAATCGGTGAAAAGACAGCTGCAGGGATTCATGCTTATTTTCGGGAGACGTTGAATATGCAATTGATGGAGGAGTTCAAGGAATTGGGCATCGACCCTACGGCTCCTGTCGTTGAGGAGGTGACTGAGGGTGTGTTTGCGGGCAAAACGGTGGTTCTTACCGGGACGCTTCCAACGATGTCCCGAAGTGATGCGGGCAAACGGATTGAAGCTGCTGGAGGGAAGGTATCTTCCAGCGTGAGCAAAAAAACAGACTATGTTCTGGCGGGCGCCGAAGCAGGTTCGAAGCTAGAGAAAGCGAAGAAACTGGGCGTAACGGTTCTGGATGAAGAAGCTTTTCTTCAAATGTTGAATCAGAAGCCTTTGGACTGAAGTTCGCTGCTGAGTTGAGTTTGGAAGGCCGTCAGGTCTTCTTTGCTCGGTTGGTAGTCTTCTTGAGAAGCGTCCAGCATTAAGCGCCCTTGTTTATCGAGGGCCCATTTAGCTGCGACTCCATCGCTAAAGGTAACATCTCCACTGACAACCGCGCCTGGGCGTGTCAGTTTATCCAGTTCGATGGAGACAGTTCCGCCACCGATGTTTTCAGGTAAGGTTTCATTAGTGGGCTGATCAGGAGAAGGAGGGGGAGGTGGTTGAGCTGAAAGGTCTGCTGTTGGAGAGGGTGTCGGCTTTTTGTCCTTCAACTCCAGGTTTAAGTCGTCGATGATAAAACGAGCGTCCATGTAGGTGATTGAAATCTCAAATTCTTTTTCGAGACGTTTTTGGACTCCAGCAATGGATTCTCCTTCAGCTATCCAGCTTGTGACGGTTTGTTCTTGTTCTGGTGAGAGTTTCATTTTGGAAAGAAAAAAGTGATACTGTTTCGTCTATCAGGAGGGCGTCAAGAGTGCTCTTTCTGAAACTGAATTGAAAACATTTGTTTGACCGAAGGGCCTGAACCGCTAGCAAAGAGTATTGGTGTGACCGTTTTTCCGGCTGAATAGTGCTCGGCACAAAGCTGTGGGATGAATGCTAGGCACACCGTTTCATTAGAATACTCAACAGTTAAGAATGTAAGAAATGTCAGAATCGAATCAAAACTTCCGTCGTGGAGGTCAATCAAACCGTGGTGGGAATCGTAATCGCCAGGGAAATCGTAATCGCTCAAACAGTCAGGGAAGAGGTCGTCAGAGGCCTGTAAAACTTAGTCTGTGGCAGAAAATCTTGAAAGCTTTGGGGCTCTATAGCCCGAAGAGCTCGGGTAAGAAACCTTTCCGAGACAAGAATTCACAAAACTCGAGGTCCAACTCTTCCGGAGGAGAACGTAGAGCTAAACCAGAGAAGGTTGAGGTGAATAGTCCGCGTCTTTATGTGGGTAATCTGTCTTATGACTCCACAAATGAGGATCTTGAAGAGCTGTTTAGCGAAGCGGGAACTGTTCACAGTGTGGATATCATTTTCAATCGCCATAGTGGAAGGTCTAAGGGATACGGCTTCATTGAAATGAGCGAGATAGACGAAGCAAAGCAAGTCATGGAAACGTTTCAGGATAGACTTTTCATGGGAAGAAAGCTCGTCATCAATGGCGCAAAAGCAAAACAGAAAGACTATAGAGAAGAGGAAACAGAAGAGGAGACAGAAGAAGAGTCAGAATACTAAATTTTCTTTTATTTAATGACCTGCCATTTCGTTTATCCGCGAGATGGCAGGTTTTTTTATGCAAACTAGTGAAACTAAAACTTTTAGAGATTAGTTTTCCAATTTAAATCCTGAGAGAGGTTCGTGGGTTAGGACATAAATCCGTTTGTCTTCTGCTTGGATATTTCCTTCCCAAATGACAGGAGGTGTTTTTTCACCAGTGTTGATCTGAACGGATACGTTATGTGTTCCAACGCTGATTCGTTCTCTCCATTGATCCAAAGCGGGTCCGTCGTTCGAGATTCCTTTGGCTGAATAGGTTCTTTCTTCTGTAACGTCATCAATCGTTATGCGGATCGATACGGGCGAACGACTGAGCTTGGAAGCACTGCGTCCTCGCATGTGGACAGGTAGCTTTTTTTGCTGCTCGGGGTCAATTTCTGCTGATTCGGACCAATCGCCGAGTGCCTTGAATGAAAAGACAAACTCGGGGCCGAGGTATCCTGGATTTGAGACTTTTAATCGACTGGGAAGGATAGTCGTTGCGCAGACGAGTGAGGTGAGCCCGATGATGGCAAGAATCATGGATGGCTTGCGATAGGCACGTTTTGCGACGCTAGGTGTAGGATTCTTGCGGAAGGCCTGCGCTTCAGCTGTCAATTCAGCTTCTAGTCCTGGAGTGAAATCGAGAACATGCCAATTTGAACTGGTTGCACGTTGCGGACGAAAGGCTGGACTTCGATAGCCAAGCAGTCTTTCAGCTATCATTTCCTTCCCATCGCGGGAGGTAGGTTCGTGTCGTGAATCTCGGATGATCAGTACGCCGTTGGCCCCTTCTTTTAATAATTTTTCCACTAGTTTGGGTGGAAGCCAACTGGAGGTAGGGATGTAATGAATTTGATAATCGGGTAGGATGGATTCCCA
>CAXMUM010000129.1:0-441 GCA_964196585.1 uncultured Opitutaceae bacterium | reverse complement strand
TTGTCGAAATAGGTAAGGCCTCCATTAATGTCTCCGCAGATAAAGGCCACCCAGGGAGATTGATCTTCCATCAATCTATTTTCGAAATCGGCTTCGATGCGTTTCTCTTCGACGAGTGTATCGAACCATTGGAGGCCGATACCTTCAGAATCACATGAGCCTGCACAAACGCCGCAGCCTACACAAAGAGCTGGATTTACATAGGCCTGAGCATCGTATGCTTTTCCATCGGTTCTAGGTTGCAAGGTGATCGCATCGAACGGACAGTCGTCGACACATTGGTTGCATGAATGGCATCTAGATTGGGTGACGACTGCCTGGTAAGTGATACCGTTGCGACGTTTGCCGAAGATCCAAGGGACGAGGATGCTAAGAGCTACCCCTCCAAAAAGAGCAAACCAGAGTCCCGTTTGTTGGAAACGTAATCCGAGGGCAAGTGGC
>CAXMUM010000128.1:0-6067 GCA_964196585.1 uncultured Opitutaceae bacterium | reverse complement strand
AATGCCGCCCAGGTTGAAGCCAATTCCTCAGTGTCTGATTTACCAGAAATGCCGGAGGAGCTAGTCAACCGCCTTCGGCAACACGGATGGCGAAGAGCATTTTGGTACGACGGGAAGTAGTGCCGGAAAGCTTTAGTTTTCTTCGACTCTTTCCCAGGTTTGGGTTCTGCCGATAAAGGCGAATCCGATATAACCACGGACATCCAGTTTTTGACCGTTTTCAATGACACTGATTTTAGCGCGGTAAATTTTCCCATTATCGGGGTCGAGAATTTCGCCCCCATCCCAAACGCCATCTTCCTGGGTTAGCCCCCAAACAAATTGCATGCCGACGATTGGTTGATTCTTTCGATCGCCCTTACAGTCCTCACATTTTTGATTCGGTTCTTTAGGATTGATCAGTTCGAGAACTTTTCCTTTCAACTCACCATCCTCTACCCAGATTTCGACAATGCTTTTGGCCTTCCCGGTGTTATCGTCGATGGTTTTCCATTGTCCTTCGGGAGAAGAAGAATTGGCGAGGGCGACTGGCGTCCAACTTACCAGCAGAAAGGCAATTAGGATAATCAGTTTTTTCATGACGGAGTTCTGTTGTGGATGAATTGCTTTTTTTAGAGAGAACTTATTCGAGGTAAAGGCGTAGTTTGGGGCAGTCGAGGACTGTGATGTTTCGTCCGTCGACTGAGATAAGGCCTTCATCCCGAAAACGTGCGAGAGTCCGGGAAAGCGTTTCAGCGGTTACCCCAAGCTGACTGGCGAGAACACGTTTACTCATATCCAGTTCCACAATATAGGGATCTGGGCTGCAACCATCGCCCGAACAATTGCGGGTCAACCAATGAGCCAAGCGCGCTTCGATGTGTTTGAATTTGAGATCCTCAATTAAGTTAATCAGATGTTTGAGATGAAAACTCATGGAGCTGAGCATCTGGAGGGAAAGGGTGGGCCGCAGGGCGATCAGGTTAGAGAAGTCCTTCTTTTTGACCAGAATAACTTGAGAAGATTCCAGCGCAATTGCATTGGCGGGGTAGACTTCAATTGTGGTGAGGGTTACTTCTGCAAAGGAATCGGGCGCACGAAAAATACATATGACCTGCTCCTTCCCGTCAGGTGTGATACGATGGACGTTTACGGCACCCTTGAGCATCACATAAAATCCTTCAGCACGCTCGCCTTCCCGGAAAAGATACTGCCCCTTATCCAACATTTTGAGAGTGCAGGTATTGGCGACATCCCGTAACTCATTTGAGTCGAGATCGGAAAAAAGGTGAGACGCACGCAGACCTTGAGAAATGACCGTTTCTCGAAAGGTTGCTTTGGCGGAAGCATCAAGAGGCATAAGCAAAATGATCCTGTTCAACAGGTTGACTTACATCAAGGAAATTAACCTTCCACCACCCTAGGATCCCTAACATCAAATATTGTTGCAGGAAATGATCGAAGTAAACGTCTTAAAAGTACTAGCTGCAGGGGGAAACCCGCTGACTCATATCCGAAAACTGGCAGAGGAGCTGGCCCCCGGAGAATCTGCCCGGGTAGTGGCCCCTTTTGAACCAAAGCCACTGTTGGAAATGCTGGGAGTGATGGATCTTCGAGTGGAGACGGAAAAAGGAAGTGGCCCCGGCTATGTAGTGATTTTTCATCGAGAGATCGTGAGTGAATCCTAAAATCGGATACAATAGATATTTCCAATGGGCGGATTCTCAATTTGTCCGTTTCGTAGGAGTAATAAGCTGTCTCCATTGTCGCCACCCATCATTTGACATATGGCATGATTCCTTGTGGAAAATCTCATTCAGACTCTACAACGGGTATCATGCGCAGTGTCAAAAGGACGTCGAGTGATCACAAGAGCCGGGAGACAGTAGAGGCCATTCTCGCTTGCCTCAATGTCCAGACCAAGACCCAGCACAAGAACCTTTGCCGGCGCGTTGTTCGCAAAAACGTATTCCGGGTGGACAAGATGACAGACAAGACAAAGCCAGGCAGTGAGATAGTGGGGTAACGGTAACCTATTGACAGTCTAGAGGAAAGCCGCTAGCACTAAATAAAAAAAGTCTAACCATGCGATGGTTTTGATGTCGTACTGGGGCCGTGAGGGAATTGTTCGCCGGGCAAAAGATGGATAAAATAACCGGGCGAATAACTTATTTGGTCACTTAACGGTAACCTAACTGCATTATCATTGTCTCTTGATATGTCGCTTGATGCTTAACACCCTTAATTTCGACTCTTATGAATAGATTATCCCTGATCCGACCTCTTGCCTATTTTACCTTCGCCTCTTGTTTTGCTTTGGCGTTACAGGCAAAGTCCACGACTGACAGCTTAGCGGTCGTTCCTACTCCTTCCGAATTAAGCGAGGGTGGTTTTATTTCGGACTGGATTTACATAGAGGGCGTTTCGACACCTAAGGGAAAACGTCGTGTGGAAAAATCCTTTCATGAAGAACCTCTCACATCTCAAGAGCTATGGGATTCGCTGGTAGGGGGAGCGGCTACGATCAATGGCGAAAGCTACAAATGGAATGCTGTCAGCATTGAAGGTTCGGTTATCGATTTTAATGAGTACCTGGATGGTAGTGAAGGAAACATTTACACCTATGCTGTTGCGGTGATCGATTCAGTAGAGGCAAGAGATGCCACCTTTGGAGTGGATTTTGCTGGCTCGATCAAGCTTTGGCTCAACGGTGAATTTGTCCACGAACATTGGACACCCGGAGGAGGAGACGAGGATCTTGTGTCCATCTCACTCAAACAAGGATCCAATCAATTGATTGCGAAAATAGCGGGTGCCACTGGATGGGAATTGTCTATCGGTTCTCTCAGCGTGGAAGAGGCTAATCTGAAGTTTGCCGACGCCATGGAAGCGATGAGCATAGAGGCCCTGGATAAACTACTGGCACAAGGCCTGGATATTAATGCGAAAAACAGCCAGGGGTACACAGGGTTACAGATCGCTCGTCTGGCAGGACTGAACCTACGCCCGACTCAACTTGTAGAACGAGGCGCTGAACCGAATTTGGAGCTGCCCAACTCTGTAGCATCCATCTCTTCCATTTTTGAGGGAGGTGTCGATCTTGATTCAGCAGGTTTGGCCTATCTCATTGCAAAGGATGGGGAGATCATCTCCAAAGGTGGACTTGGCAAGGCGGACATTGAAAATGATGTTCCGATAACGACTCAAACCACATTTCGTATCGGTTCTGTTACAAAACAATTCACTGCAACGGCGATTCTACTCTTACAAGAGCGCGGCTTGCTTTCTGTTGAAGATCCTCTCTCAAAATACATTCCGGATTTTCCGAAAGGAGATGAAGTTACTCTTCGCCAATTGCTCAACCACACCTCTGGTATCCATAGCTATACGAGCAGGCCGGATTTCAGAAAAAAGGCTCCTACATATGTGGCGCCGCATGATCTCGTTGAGGAAATTAAGGGATACGATTACGATTTTGAACCAGGAACGGCATGGATGTACAACAATTCAGGGTTCTTCATCCTTGGCTATCTTGTCGAAATCGTATCCGGGCAGCCACTGGCGGATTTCTGGCGTGGAAACCTTTTCACCCCTCTTGGCATGAAGAATACGGGTGCCTATCATAATAGCGTTGAATATGAAAACGAAGCACTCGGTTACTCAAAAATCGAAGGTAAAGTAAAATTGGCAATGGACTGGGACATGAGCCGGGCAGGAGGGGCTGGTAATATCTACTCTACCGTTGAAGACCTCTTCCTCTGGAATGAAGCGTTTCACAACGGCAAAGTGCTCAGCGTAGAATCCTATCGCGATGCCACCACTCCAGCGTTACTCTCAAATGGAGAGAAAGCAGACGCAAGTGGAAGGCATTATGGATTTGGACTCATGTTGAGCGATTTAAGGGGCAGCCAAATGATTCAGCATGGCGGAGGACTTCATGGGTTCCGAGCTATGCTGTCCCGTCTTCCTCAAGAAAATATCACTTATGCCACTCTTTCGAATTCGGGCCCCTCAAATCTTAAACTTCGTAGAGATCCCTTTAGCCAAATTGGCGCGATGATGATTGGACTGGACCCAATGGAAGAGAGTGTTGGTTCAAGTGGAGAAAGTTCTGATATTTCCTTCGAAGATTACGTTGGAGAATACAGCCATAATAGCAGTATCCTTACAGTTGGTCAGGAGGATCGACAACTTTTCCTTCAGCATCAGGGGAGTGTTATTAAGAACGAATACGTCCACGGTTTTGGTGACGCTTTCCGTCATCCGAAAAGCTCCAATGAGATTGTTTTTGAACGCGATGAATCGGGTAAGGTCACTGGACTGACTCATGTCAGGATCAGCGGAACTTTCACCCAAAGTCGGATTGAACCAATAGAGGCTGTTGAGGTTGATCCTGCGGCTTTCGAACGATTGGTTGGGGATTACAAACTCAATGAGCAACTTACGATAACCATTCGCGTGGAGGAGGGTAAACTTTTGGCTCAAGCAACGGGACAAAACAGCTTTCAGCTCTTTCCTTTATCCGATGTAGAGTACAAAGCGAAAGTCGCCAATATACGAATGGTTTTCAATCCAGTTGATGATGGATCGATCGAATCACTCACTCTTCACCAGGGAGGGGGAACAATTATTGCTCCCAAGCTGTAACTTGATCTCAGGTAATCTGAGATAAAAATGGCAAATAGAATTCACATCCTTGGTCCATCAGGATCGGGGACGACAACGCTCGGTAAAAATCTGGCCCATGTTCTTGGAATCAAACCTTTAGATGCGGACGACTTTTTTTGGAAAAAAACACCTGTTCCATTTTCCGAAAAACGACCCATTGAAGAGAGGCTTGAGAAAATCAATCAAGAGATAGAGGGGGTAGAGGAATGGATCATTTCGGGATCGTTGTGTGGTTGGGGTGATTCGCTCATAACCCATTTTACCTCTGTCTTTTTTTTATGGGTCCCCTGGGAGATCCGAGAACAGCGCCTACACAAAAGAGGAGAGCTCAGACACGGGAAAGAGGCCCTAGCGACTGGAGGTGTCATGCACGACATCCATACTGCATTTATAGACTGGGCTGGGAAGTATGATAGTGCAGGTCTGGAGCAACGTAGTCGACTGGCTCACGAAAAGTGGATGGAGAAGCTCCCTTCCCGTATTCAGGTGATGAAGATTGAAGGAGTTTATGATCGTGGAATTCTCGTGAATAAAGTTCTGAGTGAGATTGGAAATTCTCGAAAATGAATAAAGAGAACCGGAGACAGGCAGTTGTTGCTGTTATTCAGAAATCGGATCGGTTTTTATTTGTGAAGCGTTCCGACTCAGTTGAAGGGGCAAAAGGATATTGGTGTCCTGTAAGCGGAGGAATAGAGAAGAATGAAACACAGGAGGAAGCTCTGACTCGTGAGGTGATGGAAGAGGTCGGCCTTGAGGTGGTTGCTGTAAGGAAAATATGCGCGATTCCCTCGCGCGATAATCAGTCGTTTTTACATTTCTGGACCACAGATATCATTTCCGGAGAGGCTTCGATTACCAGCAATGAGGCGACTGATATGAAATGGGTGACTTTAAAAGAGATGAGACAACTTAGTCCTGTTTTTGAAGAAGACATCCGAATTTTCGAAGAATTGGCATAGTCGCAATATGAGATCTACTACAATTTGGATCGGGCTTTGCGCAAAAGTGGTATGCCGAAGAGGATAAAGGCAAAAATTAAACCGGTGATGATAATGCCATACTCGATGGTTTTTCCGTGATCCGACTCAACCACGCCGAGGGGAGAGAACAACACGTAGGTGGCGACCATAACTACCGTAGCCAGAACACTAATCCACTTAAAGTGTTTCCAAGGAGTTGTATCGACACCATCGGTACTGATGGAGGGAAGTTCGGGTTTGGCATGCGGGAAGAAATGGCCAAGAAGGAGGGCGAGTCCGGTAAGGCATACAAAAAGAATAGCCATGTAGTGCATGTAGTGCAGCTCTGGTTTGATCCAGAACATAAGCATGGCGTAGATAAGGACGAACAGAGCCAGACAGAGATTGGCCGCAAAAGGGGGTACTCGTTTGGAGAAGTAAGCCAAAAGCATGACCATGAA
>CAXMUM010000127.1:0-6153 GCA_964196585.1 uncultured Opitutaceae bacterium | reverse complement strand
TTGGAGAATCCTGGGAAGCTTTTCCCCGGATATGATCTAAATGTGTATGGACCGATCGTCATCAGTGGTCAGTTCAGTTTTCTGATCAATTCGACGATTATCCTGACCTCCGGAACAATGCTCCTGATGTGGTTGGGTGAGCAAATCACCAAGAGTGGCCTGGGCAATGGGATCTCCATTTTGATCACTGTGGGTATTCTATCAGATTTACCAGGTGCTGCCGCTGCGGCTTATCGGCTGTTCTTTGCTCCGATTGGAGTTGCTAGTTTGGAAGCTCCCGAAGCGGTTCTAATGCTGCTTTTACTCTTCGCTGTTACAGCTGGGATTGTTGCGGTGACTCAAGCTCAGAGAAAGATTCCTGTGCAATACGCCAAACGGGTGGTCGGGCGTAAAGTCTTTGGTGGACAGAGCTCTTTCATTCCACTGAAGGTTAATTACTCCGGGGTTATGCCGGTGATCTTTTCCAGCGCTATTTTGATGTTTCCTCAGCAAATACTTTCTCAGCTTGGCGCTGTTTTTGACCTGCCTTTTTTAAGTGAATTTTCGGCTATCTTTGTGAGAGGGAGCATTACTTATTATGCTGTTTTTGGCTCAATGATCCTCTTTTTCAGTTATTTCTGGGTATCCGTTATGTTTAAACCCATCCAGATGGCTGATGACTTAAAGAAATATGGTGGTTATGTCCCAGGGATTCGTCCTGGTGAGCCAACGGCTCGATTCCTCGATTTCACCATGACTCGCCTTACTCTGGCTGGTGCCATCTTTTTGACGGCTGTCGCGATTTTCCCAGATATTCTTCTATTTTCTCTTAATGTCCCGACACGTATCGCTGTTTTCTTCGGCGGAACAGGTATGCTTATTACGGTTGGGGTGTTATTGGATACAATGCGTCAGATTGAGACCTTTCTCTTGCAACGTCATTATGATGGATTCTTGAAAAAAGGTAGAATGCGTGGGCGTAGCAACAGTCCTGCCGCGAATACAATGGCAGAGGCGACAGAGTTTAAGAATGTTGGAGCTCTTTATCTGGCTGTTGGAATCATCTTTAGTGTGGGGATCTTAGCATGGCTTTTGAAAGGAATCTAACTTTCGGTCTTTACATGGAGGGAAATGCGTGACATTCCCCAAACCCTTTCGGCTCATGAGTTCTCACGAGCCAAAATACTTATCATAGGATCGTCAGGGCCTTTCCGAGGTTTCCTGGTCGATTCTTTTCGTTCTTTGAATTGTCATTTTATTTCTTCAGATACCGTTTATCGAGCTGAAGCTGAGAGAAAGACGCCCTTAGGTGCAGTTTGCCAAAGGAGTCTTGATTCGGGCCTTACTGTCCCGGATGAAACAGCATTGGCAATTTGGCGACGGTGGTTCTGGTCAAGTAAAGTTAACAAGGGATTTGTTCTCGAGGGATTTCCTTCGAATGCTTCTCAAGCACAGGTTTTAGACGAATGGCTTGAGGCACGGGAGCAGACGATTGACATTATTTTCGTTATAGATGCTGCAGAAGCACCTGATGAAACAGATTTCCCCTGTAAGACTTTATACGACTATTACCGTAATCAGGGTACTATAGTTGAAGTTGTGTCGAAAGAGGCTCTGCTCGCTTTTCTTAAGGAAAAGAGTGGAAGGCTCCAATTTGCATCATGATTCCGATTAAATCAGACTCTGAAATCGAAAAAATGCGTGAAGCTTGCCGAGTCGCCGCTGAGGTGTTGGCAGAATTAAAGCCGCATGTTCAAGAGGGTAATAATACCTTTGAGATCGATCAGATCGCCAAAAGTTTGTTGATGGAAAAAGGGGCGAAGAGCGCCTGTTATCAATATGAAGTCGGTTCCCGCCGTTTCCCTTCTTACATCTGCATTTCTGTCAATGACGAGGTTGTCCATGGAATTGGTCGGGTAGACAGGATTATCAAGGATGGCGATAGTGTCGTTCTAGATGTTGTTGTTTCCTATAAAGGTTACATCGGTGATAATGCCTATACCGTCTCAGTGGGAAAGCTGTCCAAAGAGGAAGAAGAGCTTTTGAAGGTCACAGAAGAATCGCTTTATAGAGGCATAGAACACGCTCGAGTTGGATCTCGAGTTGGTGATATCTCTCATGCGATTCAGCAATATGTGGAATCTCGTCGTTTTTCTATCGTTAGGGACTTTGTCGGACACGGAGTAGGAGTGAGTATGCACGAGGAACCTCAAATTCCAAATTTTGGCCGAAAGAACACTGGGCCACGTTTGAAACCAGGTATGACTTTGGCCATAGAGCCAATGGTTAATTTGGGTCGTCCTGAGGTAAAAATTCTTGATGATGGCTGGACTGTTGTCACTCAAGACAGGAAAGCATCTGCCCATTTTGAACACACTGTTCTCGTGACAGATGGTGATCCGGAAATCCTTACAGTTGCTCCGGTGAGCGCGAAGATTTCCTAGCTGAAGAAGTAAGAACAATTAAAATTTTATTAAATCTAACCAATCAATTAACTTTAAACATTACTAACTGTGCCACGATTACTCGGTGTAGACATTCCAGGAAATAAAAAAATCGAATACTCCCTTAGATATATCTATGGGATCGGTCCATCGCGCTCGGTTGAACTACTCGAAGCAGCGGGAATCGACCCTACCATGAAGGCGAATGATATCACGGAGGAGCAGATTAATCAGCTGATGGAGGCTGTCGCCGAGCGCAAGGTTGCTCTCGAAGGAGACCTTCGTCGCGAAGTTGCCGGAAATCTGAAAAGACTTCAGTCAGTTAATTGTTATAGAGGCATTCGCCATCGCCGAGGGTTACCAGTCCGAGGTCAACGCACCAGCACAAATTCCCGTACCCGTAAAGGTGCACGTCGCACTGTCGGAGTCGTTCGGAAATAATTAATTTAAGATACATGTCCGAAGAAAAACCAACTTCAAGTCCCGCTCCGGAATCGGAAGCAGAGAAAGCTCCTAAAGCCGCAGAGAAGACTCCTAAAGCCGCTGAAGAAACTGTTGCAAAGGCTGCAGAAAAAACTGTCACAGAAGAAACTGCGGTAGAGGAGCAAGCGCCCACGATCAAGAAGGCTCCTACGGCAGAGGAGCTTTTGAAAGAAGAACTAGGTTCTGTCAAAATCCGTAAGATAAAGGGAAGCAAAAATGTCACTACGGGTATCGTGAATATCGCAGCGACTTTTAATAATACGATTGTTACAATCTCCGATCAAAAGGGTAATGTTATTTCTTGGTCGAGCGGAGGTAAGATGAACTTCCGTGGATCACGTAAATCGACAGCCTATGCAGGTCAGGTAATCGCACAGGATGCTGCCCGCGCAGCGATGGCTCACGGATTGAAAGAGGTCATCGTAAAAGTGAAGGGACCTGGTATGGGACGTGATTCTGCCATCCGTGCTCTTCAGGCAGTTGGTCTGGAAGTTCTCTCTCTCATTGATGTCACTCCTATCCCTCATAATGGGTGTCGTCCTCCAAAACGCCGGAGGGTTTAATTTAACTCAAAACTAATCGTTTTTACTTTTTCTTATGGCTCGTTATACTGGTCCCACTTCTCGAATTAGTCGCCGCTTTGGACAACCGATCTTCGGTCCCTGCAAGGCACTTGAAAAACGCGACTACAAACCTGGCGTTCACGGTCCCCGTGCACGGCGTGCCAAACAAAGCGAGTATGCTGTTGGGTTGGCCGAAAAACAGAAGTTACGTTACATGTACGGTTTGCTGGAACGTCAGTTCCGTCGCACTTTTGAGGCCGCAAAGAGTGAGCGTGGTGTCACTGGTGACCGCTTTATGCAGATGTTGGAGACTCGATTGGACAGCGTTGTCTATCTTCTGGGATACGGACGCACCCGTCAGGCTGCTCGTCAATTCGTGAACCATGGCCATGTCCGTGTGAATGGTCATAAAGTGGATATTCCTAGTTGTGTCGTTAAAGCTGGAGATGAAGTCGAAATCAAAGAAGGAACCTCATCTCGTCAGTTGGCGACCCGCAGTCTCGAAGAAACCCGTCTGCGAAATGTGCCTGAATGGATGACCCGACACGATGACACATTTAAGGGAGTCGTAAATAGGCTTCCGACTCGTGAAGAAATGGATCAGAGCATTAATGAGCAGCTGATCGTTGAATTTTATAGCCGATTCTAATCGTTTACTTATTTTAAAATAGACCGAAGTGGACTGATAGACACCTCGGATACCAGTAATACTTCAAGCCCGAAAAAACACACCTGCCATGCCAAAACGTATAGGAAAATTCGAACTGCCCAACCGTCTGGTCAAAGTCGAAGAAGGAGCCACCGACACATATGCCACATTTATTGCCGAGCCTTTTGAGGCTGGCTATGGGCACACAATTGGAAACTCACTTCGCCGAGTTCTTTTAAGCTCGATCGAAGGATCTGCAATTTCTTCAGTGAAAATTGAAGGAGTCGACCATGAGTTTCAGAGTTTAGATGGAATAGCGGAGGATGTGACGGATATCGTTCTTAATCTGAAGAAGATCCTCTTCATCTCGACAAAACGTGAGCCAGTGAAGCTTTTGATCGATGTGACTCGTGAAGGAACGGTCACTGCTGTGGACATACAGGAAGATGCCAATATTCAGGTAATCAATCCTGAGCAGGTGATCTGCACTTTGGACCGTGAATTGCGTTTTACCGCTGAAGTGGAAATCGGTGTTGGTCGTGGTTATTGCCCTGGAAGCAATAACAAGAAGGAAGACCAGGCAATCGGCGTTATTCCAATCGACTCACTCTATAGCCCAGTTTCGATGGTTAAGTACGTTGTCGAGAATACCCGCGTTGGACAGATAACGGATTACGACAAATTGAATCTAGAAATTTGGACAGATGGCCGGATAACCCCAGATGATGCGCTTAAGCAGGCTGGATCTATTCTGAAGCATCATCTCGATGTGTTTGATCGCGTTAGCGAAGAACAATTTGAATTTGAAGATGAGGGCGCTGAAGTCAGTGAGGAACAGAACAAGCTTCGTAAGCTACTCAATATGAGTGTAAACGAAATTGAGTTGTCCGTCCGTGCTGCTAATTGCTTGAACAATGCGAATATCACTACTGTTGGTGAATTAGCGATGAAGAGTGAGCAGGAGATGCTCAAATATCGCAACTTCGGTAAAAAGTCTCTGAATGAGATCAAGGACAAGTTGGAAGATCTCGGTCTTTCCCTTGGAATGAAGTTCGATGAACGCCTGATCGACCTTAAAAAAGAAATTTAACGGAAAGCAGATTTTGTAATGCGTCATAGAAAACACAGCAACCAGTTGGGTGTAACCAAGGAGCATAGAAGTGCTCTTTTGGCGAATCTGGCATCCTCTCTTATTCAATCGGGTCGCATTCGGACTACTCTCAAGAAGACGAAAGCTTTGCGTCCATTTATCGAAAAGATTATTACCTTAGCGAAAAAGGGAGACTTACACAGTCGTCGTATAGCGATGGCACGTCTTCGTAACCTGACGGCACTCGGCATTCTTTTTGATGAAAAGGCTTCTGAATTTGCAAATCGCAACGGCGGCTACACTCGCATCTACAAATTGAGCGATAGAAGGATTGGAGATGCTGCTGAAATGGCCCTTATCGAGTTTGTCGGAGCAGATGATGAAGGCTATCGCAAATCACGTCGTGGAAAGGGCAAGGCGACAACGAAGGCAAAATCAAAGGCTCCAGTAGCAAAAGAAGAAGTCGTTGAGGAAGTTGAGGTAGTAGAAGCTGAAACTACTGAGGAAACTGAAGATAACGCTTCTGAGAAATAGTCTTCAAAATTACTTTTCAAATGGTCTTAGCGCGTTCAGGATAGCTTCTGACGCGCTAATTTTTTGTGTTTACGCTTAATCTCACTTTAGGAGCCATTATTTATACCGTCAGTGCCTTTGTTTTGGTCTTCGGTCTGTGGCTATACTATGACATCCGTGATCGTAGGCTTTACGATGGAGAGAGACGAAAGGTGACCTTTCACTGCATCCGATGTGATAAATTGTACAGTGCGAAGATTGGCACTGAGGAATGCGATTGTCCTCAATGCAAATTCAAAAACCAGAAGTTGAAATTCTAAATTGATTCTGCCCCTTCCATGTTTTGGAAGTAAAATCATACTCTTTGGTGATGGTCCTTCTTGCCATAAACCTAAAACTTTATTTCTTTCATTTGCTTTATGCACCAGACAA
>CAXMUM010000126.1:5878-6194 GCA_964196585.1 uncultured Opitutaceae bacterium | reverse complement strand
TGATGAGGTTTCCTCTCAAGTAATGGGTGTTTCAACGAGAATTGGTGAATGCCCTAGATGGGTTATGGAAGAGCTCGCTGTGCCGGAGTTCAGTACCGTTTTAGGTCTTCTTAATTATGGCTTAAGCTATCATGGCGAGGTTTCGGAAAAGACACAGCGTTCGAGAGGTTTGCTTGGCCGGGTAAAACAGATTTTTGCAACTGCTTAAAAGGATATAAATATGGATAATCTTATTCCGGAACAAGAATCGCTTTTTGAATCTGAAAATTTAATGGATCGAGAGGTGTCTATTAAGATGCTGGGTGTGGGTGGGGCA
>CAXMUM010000126.1:0-5868 GCA_964196585.1 uncultured Opitutaceae bacterium | reverse complement strand
TTATTTTTGATAGCGATTGGAATCCCATGATGGATCTACAAGCCCAAGATCGAGCCCATCGTATTGGTCAACGAAGTGAGGTGAGCGTCTTCCGTCTCATCACTTACTCACCTGTGGAAGAAAAGATTCTAATTGGAAGTACATTGACGCGAGGTTTGGGTGCCGGTGGTGATCCGGAGTTGGGGAGATTGGCAGCGGAAGCAGAACGTGATGTGATTGCAGAATCTATCCGAGATGTGGATTTAGTTTTCTTGATCGCTGGGATGGGTGGTGGCACAGGTAGTGGGGCTGCTCCAATCGTGGCAGAGATAGCTTCTCAGTCTGGAGCACTGGTCATTTCGTTTGTGACGATGCCGTTTACTTTTGAAGGAGGGCGTCGTCTAAAGCAGGCCGATAATGGTCTCGTCGCCTTACGAGCTGCTTGTGATGCGGTGATTCCTTTGCCTAACGACATCTTACTCCAACAGTCTGAAGATGAAGACAGTGTCTTGAATGCATTTTCCAAGGCAGATGAATGGATCGACCGAGCTGTTATTTCGATTTGGTCAATGTTGTTTAAAACAGGTCTCATCAATCTCGATTTTGCGGCACTTCGTCAGGTTTTTGCTCATAAAAGCGGGAAGACTTTATTTGGAATAGGGAGAGGAGAAGGAGAAAATCCAACAGGGCAGGCAATAGAGAATCTTAAGATGTGTCCGCTATTACATACGCCAGAATTTTCACGAAAAGCTGATAGGTTGCTGGTCAATATCGTAGGTGGTCCTGATTTGTCTTTGACGGAAGTTAATGAAATCATGTCGGTGATTTCAGAGGAATTTGGACGAGATCCTCATGTTGTAATGGGAGCTGTGATTGATGAAGATTTGATTGGACAGGTGGAGGTCTGCGTTATTGGAACGACTGATGTGAATGCCCGAAGTGCCTATGCCTCCGGCGGAATCACGAAGGTGGTGAAGTCGTCACGAAAGGGTAGGACTGTTCGAAAGAATGAGGTGGCTATGCCTTTAACCAAGAAAGAGAAGACCTCTGCTAAGAAGACTGTGGCTCAGCCCAATCCAGTGCCAGTGGCTGTTGCTCAGGATGAGTTTGCATTTGATGAGGCGAACAAAAGAGGACACTTCGACCACACGGAACGAAATCTTTTTGAAGGGCAGGATCTGGACTTGCCGACTTATTTGCGAAAGGGAATAAAAATCAGTCTTTAATTTGTTTCCATTTTCCACTTCAGGAAATGGATCTGTCTTAGGGAGATTGGTATCAGTCTTTGCTCCCGATAGTGTTTTAGATCTGGACTCCCTTTGCCGAGAGCTAATTAAAAAATATCGCTTGTCTGGACTCAGTATGTCTATTAGCGACATTATTTTTGATTAACCTGGCTCGTTGGAGGCCTTATTTTTGTAGTTTGATATGTTTATCGATGAAGTAGTAGTGACTGCGACCGCAGGTGATGGTGGGCGTGGTTGTATCAGTTTCCGTAGAGAAAAGTTTGAGGCATTTGGTGGCCCCAATGGGGGAGATGGTGGGCATGGTGGAAACGTTGTTGTTGTGGCAGATCACGATGTAAATAATTTGAATGACTACCGTTTTCGGCCCAAATGGAAGGCAGAACGTGGTGAGCACGGGAGAGGTTCGGATGAATATGGAAAGGCCGGTAAGGATGTTATTCTGAGAGTTGCCCCAGGGACGATTGTGATTAACGAAGAGACAGGCAAGGTGGCGGCTGAGTTAGTCGAAATTGATGAGCAGGTCATTTTGCTAAAGGGCGGAAATGGTGGTTGGGGGAACTCGCATTTTAAGTCTTCTGTTACACAAGCCCCCAGGA
Source organism: uncultured Opitutaceae bacterium (assembly GCA_964196585.1). Taxonomy (GTDB): domain Bacteria; phylum Verrucomicrobiota; class Verrucomicrobiia; order Opitutales; family Opitutaceae; genus NORP342. The sequence goes on along the minus strand of CAXMUM010000126.1, from coordinate 4,046 downwards.
GAGCCAATCCGGGGCAGCCCGGGGAGATCGGGGCATTTCGATTTATCTTAAAGACGTTGGCAGACGTGGGGTTAGTTGGGTTTCCCAATGCGGGAAAGTCTTCTTTGATCAATCTGATTACAAAAGCGCGCCCAAAATGTGCTTCGTATCCTTTTACTACGCTTCACCCTCAGATTGGTGTGATAGAGTTTGAGGAGGATTACACGCGGCTGTTGATGGCGGATGTGCCAGGATTGATCCCGGGCGCGAGTGAGAACAAAGGGCTGGGCCATCGCTTCTTACGGCATATAGAACGTTGTCGTATGTTGTTGATAATGATTGATATGGAGGGAACTGATGGGAGAGATCCCTGCGATGACTATAAACAATTGTTGGAAGAACTACGTCTTTATGATCCCGCGTTGCTGGAAAAACCGCGGTTGGTGATATCCAATAAAATGGATGGTGATGATGCACCGGAGAATCTCAAAAGGCTTCAGAGCCTCAATTTAGAGGAAATTTTGCCGATATCCTGTCTATCCGAAGAGGGTATTGCTGATTTAAAAGAGCAACTTTACCTAAGGGTTACGCCAGTCGAAAAGGTGTAGTTCTTGGGGAAATGGTTGGTCTCTTGAAAAAGTGACCTTCTAACCATTTCCCTAATATGTCAGAGTTCAGATCCATTCTTATGAGGTCCAATCGATTGCTCGGTGCGAACCTCGTTGAAAATAACCTCATCAAACTTGAAGATTTGGAGAAGGCCAATGAACGTCTTTTCGAGTTGATCGAGACGGGAACGGGTAGAGAGGCCAGTATCTTAGCGGTCCTGATACAGGAGGACGAGGTGTTAACGGAAGATGAACTTTTAGCCTTTCTCGTTGATGAGCAGAGTTTGGCACTGATTGATCTGGCTGATGTAGATACACCAGATGAAATGAAGCGGGCTATTGAGGCCGAGGCCTGTTGGAGTACCTGGACGGTCCCTTTTGATAACGAAGGTGATTTCTACTATATCGCCACTGCCTATTATCTAAGTCCTGCTGTTCGGGAATATTGGGAAAATAAGTTTGATGGTCATGTTATATGGTTTGGGACGACGATGGATTCCATTGTTGGATTTATGGAGCGCTTTGAAAATGAGCAACTATTGCAAACCACTTCAGAGGGTTAAGTTATGCCACTGGGAAGACTTCAAACAACTATCGTAGAAAATCTTCGTCAATTTGAGCAATTGAACGAGGAACAGGTGGAGGCGATTGTAAATGGACCTTCCGAGATGACCGGTGAAAGTCTGGATCAACTTTTGGCTGAAGAGTATAAGGTCTCTTCCCAATACCTTCTCGTTGCCAAAGCAAGGGCTTTCCGGATGTCACCGTTTAATGCAGGTAGGGTAACGATACACCACGGTACTTTCGAAATGATCGAACAGGAGTTTTGCCAGAAGAATCTGGTTCTTCCGGTAAGCTCGACTAAGGAATATATTGTTGTCGCATTCTCAAAGCCTTTTGAGCTGACAATCTCGAACAAGATTCAGGAGATCTCTGGAAGAAAAGTTATTCCTTTGCTTTCGAGTGAGAAGGATATTCGGGAAAAACTTAATACCGAGGCATCGAGAGGTGAAGAGCATTTCGCAGATGTTGTTGAAGCAGTTGGCGTCGAATTTGATGAGGGAGATTCTGAATTTGCAGATGGCGATATCGAAAGCGAAGAGTCCGCTCCAATCATCCAGCTGGCTGGTCGGATCATTGAAGATGCTCATCGTGAGGGAACCAGTGATATCCACATTGAACCATGGGAGAAAGAAGTGATTGTTCGCTATCGGATCGATGGTGTTTGCCAGGAAAAGTTGAGGCTACCCTTTAAGGTTGGACCAGCGTTGATTGCGCGTTTGAAGATAATGGCCAATCTTGACATTTCGGAAAGACGTTTGCCTCAGGATGGTCGAATTGTTTTTAAGCACTTTACCAAGAAAAATTTCGATATTGATTTACGTGTATCGACAGCGCCTCTCAATCACGGTGAGGGGATTGTTATGCGTATTCTGGATAAGCAAAAATCGACCTTGCCACTGCCAGCTCTGGGTTTTTCAGATGCGAATCTCGTAAAATACAGAGAGGTCATTCGGCAACCGTATGGCATGATCTTGCATTGTGGACCAACCGGTTCCGGTAAATCGATGACTTTGTATTCGGCCCTCAATGAGGTAAATTCTCCTGAGACGGTTGTTCGTACCGCGGAAGATCCTATTGAGTATACTCTTGCGGGGATTAATCAGATGCAGATGAACCGCCAGATTGGGCTGACGTTTTCGAATGCGTTGCGTTCCTTCCTGCGTCAGGATCCAGATGTTATTCTTGTGGGGGAAATCCGTGACAAAGAAACGGCAAATATAGCTGTTGAGGCGGCGTTGACGGGTCACTTGCTACTCAGTACGTTGCATACAAATGATGCCCCGGGAACGATAGCCCGTTTGACGGATATGGGTATTGAGCCGTTTATGATTTCATCTTCTCTTTTGTGCGTCTGTGCTCAGCGTCTTATGCGCCGGGTCTGTAAAGTATGTCGTGTTCCCTATGAGCCTGAAGGTAGAGAGAAGGAAGTCTTAGAGAAGGCCATTGGTTGGAGCGGGAAGAGCTTTAAGGCGAAGCATGATGGTTGTTCGCGGTGTAACGGTGTTGGCTATAAAGGCCGTATTGGTATCCATGAATTGATGCCGATCAGCGGTGAGCTAGTTGATGGTATTAATAATGGGCTCGAAACAGCTGATCTGAAAAAAATTGCGATGAAAAACGGCATGAGGACTCTCCACCAAGATAGTATGGAGAAAGTGAAGATGGGTATTTCGACCATCGAGGAAGCTCTTTGTACCGTTCCTCAGGATTTGGATTGATGGAGAAGGCTTAGAACATCTCGCGATAGACTCCTCCTCCAACTAATTGATCACCCTCATAGAGCGCCAGTATTTGCCCCTTGGCAATTGCGCGTTGAAGAGTCTCAAAGTGGACTTCCGCAGTTCCATCGGCTTGAGGGAGAAAGGTGATGTTAGTCGAGGGATCTCTATAGCGCACTCTGGCTAGGAGACCCTTTTCTTCGATAATAGGTTTTTGGATGAAGCTAAGGTTTCCGACAGTCACTTTTTGCGTATAAAGATTGGGGGCATCTTCCGACTCGAACGCGACAACGAGTCGATTTGTCTCCAGGTCTTTGTCCACGACAACATATCTCTCAAAATCGGTATTGGATGGGATACCGATGCCTTTGCGTTGTCCGATTGTGAAAAGGTGGAGTCCTTTATGTTCTCCGAGCACTTGATAGTCTCCTGCACGAACGATTTGGCCGGGTCGGTCGGGGACATACTGGCTGAGGAAATCTTGCATCTTTATATTTCCGATAAAACAGATGCCCTGGCTGTCTTTTTTCTCTGCATTGGGAAGTCCTGCCTTTTTTGCCACTTCACGTAAGTCAGGCTTAAGGAGATGGCCTATGGGGAAACGCGCATGTGCAACTTGATGTTGTTGCATCATCGCCAGGAAGTAAGATTGGTCTTTGTTGCCATCGGCTCCACAGAAGATACCAAATGTATCCGAATCTATTTGGCGCCGGATGGCGTAGTGTCCTGTGGCCACGGCCTCAAAGCCATTTTGTCGGGCATAATCGAGGAAAACCCCAAATTTGATTTCACGATTACACATGACGTCGGGATTTGGCGTGATTCCGCGTTGATAACCTTTGAGCAGATAATCAACGATCAGTTCACGATACTCTTTCATTAAGTTTACCACTCGAAACTCAATTCCGAGGGTATCTGCCACTGCCCGAGCATCTTCGATATCTTTCATCCAGGGGCAGTCTCCCAGGATATCATCTTCGTTGATCCAGTTCTTCATGTAGGCACCAACAATGTCTTCTCCTTGTTCCTTGAGGAGATAAGCAGCGACACTGCTGTCGACGCCACCGGACATTGCGACTAGGGTTTTGCTCATGATTTAAATTTTCTCTGACAGTGAACTTCTTTTTCGACTCGCACCATCCTATATTTGTACCATTTAGTCTGCCTCTTAGATGAT
>CAXMUM010000125.1:0-6206 GCA_964196585.1 uncultured Opitutaceae bacterium | reverse complement strand
TTGTTGCGTGATGCAGTGGAGAAAGAACGGAAACGGAGGACAGATGAAAATCAAATGAGATAACTTTATGCGAATTGGTGCTCAGCCCCCTAGAAAGGTAGGGTGGGTGGGATTTAGTGGGCCTCAAGCCAATCGCTTCCTACGCCGGTTTCGACGACAATGGGCACTTCCAGCGGAAGGGCTTCGATCATTCCTTTTTCGATAAGAGGAAGGACAGTCTCAACCTCTGTCAGAGGTGCTTCGAAAACGAGTTCATCATGAACCTGGAGCAGAAGGCGGGTGTCCATGCCTGTATCCATCAATTGCTGATGAATCTGCGCCATGGCTAGTTTGATCATGTCGGCTGCTGTTCCCTGGATGGGCATATTGATGGCATTTCGATCGGCAGCCTTTCGGACAGTTTGGTTGGAAGAGTTGATATCTCTGAGATAACGTCGCCGTCCGGTAACTGTTTCGGCGTATCCAAGCTTTCGTGTTTGAATGAGAGTTTCTTCGATGTAGTGAGCTATGCCGGAAAACTGAGCGAAATATTGCTCAATTAATTCAGCTGCTTCCCCTCTGGCGATGTTGAGTCGTTGAGCCAAACCAAAGGCAGAGATCCCGTAAGGAATACCGAAGTTTACCATCTTCGCCTTGCTTCGCATTTCTCGTGTAACCTCATCTGGGCTAATTCCGTAGACTTTGGCGGCAGTGGCCAAGTGGATATCCTCTTTGTTTCGAAAGGCTTGGAGCATGCCTTCGTCCTGACTTAGGGCTGCGATGATGCGGAGTTCGATTTGAGAGTAATCAGCAGAGATGAGTCGATGTTCAGCATCTTTGGCGACAAAGGCCTTTCGGATTTTTCGACCCTGTTCGGTTCGGATAGGTATGTTTTGAAGATTTGGGCCGTTGGACTGCAAGCGTCCGGTTGCGGTGTGGAGTTGTCCGAATGTTGTGTGGACTCGGTTTGTCTCTGGGTCGACTTTTCCTGGAAGTGTATCTACATAGGTGTTTTTGAGCTTAACAGTACCACGATAGTCCAAAATGTGGGCAACAATGGGGTGGTGGGAAGCGAGAGTGGAGAGTACCTGTTCGTTGGTGGCATATTGACCTGTGCGAGTCTTCTTGGGTTTTTCGATCAGTTTAAGTTCATCAAAGAGGACTTCTCCTAATTGCTTTGGAGAATTGAGATTAAATTCATGCCCGACTTCTTCGAATATTTGCGCCTGTGTTTTTTCAGCATGGGTTGCGAGCTCCTTGGAGTATTCATTTAGGACATTTACATCAATAGAGATGCCTTCATCCTCCATGTCGATGAGTGTGCTAATCAAGGGAGCTTCGATTTCATAAAAGACTTTCTCCTGTTCACTCTCTTTGAGCAATGGCACCAGGTGTTGGTAGAGCTGCCAGGTGATGTCCGCGTCCTCAGTTGCGTATTCAGCCAATTGTTCAAGGGGAACTTCAGTGATAGGTAGGAGCTCTTCTTTTTCTTCACCAATGAGTTTCGAGAAAGGAATGGGGGAGTAGTTGAGGTATGCTTCAGCCAGGTAATCCATTTTGTGACGCTGCTCAGGCTCGATGAGCGAATGAGCCAACATCGTGTCAAAGAGATTTCCTTGTACACGAATGCTGTAGCGCTTGAGAATAGCTATATCGTACTTCAGGTTATGGCCAATTTTCTCAATGGAAGAATTTTCGAAAACCGCTTTGAAGATCTCTATTTCATTTAGTGCCGTGGCTGGATCCGACGAGAGATGGACAAACCATCCGTTATGGGCCTCATGCGAAAAGGCTATTCCTACTATGTCCGCTTTTCGTGCATTTAGCCCAGTCGTTTCGGTGTCGAAACAGAAGCTTTTCTGCTTCGATAGGTGATCCACCAATCGAATACGTTCTTCAGCTGTGGTGATACGTTGGTAGGAATGGGGTGTATTCTCGAGTGTTTGCAGTGGGGTGGCGGAGAGTAATTCGAGCTGCTCATCATCGTCTGTTTCTGAACTGATCGGGTTTTCTTGTGCACTTTCGGGAAGGGAAAATAAATCGAGAGTTTCGCCTTTAGCTGGTGCTTTTACAGGAGCGGAGGCCGTATCGCCAAAGAGTCTCTTTGTCAGGGTTCGAAACTCGAATTCAGCAAACAAGGTTTTCACTGCATCCACATCTGCTGACTTGAGGATGAGTCCTTCGAAAGTGGTATCAATCGGAACATGGGTATCGATCGTGGCGAGTTTTTTGGAGAGGATGGCTTGCTCTGCAAACGTCTCGAACTTTTCCTTTTGCTTTCCTTTAAGCTGCTCAACGTTTTCTAGGATACCTTCTACGGAATCGTAGAGGCTTAGTAGTTTTTGGGCGGTTTTGGGCCCAACTCCAGGCACGCCTGGTATGTTATCGACGGAGTCTCCGGCCAGCCCTAAAATATCGATCACTTGTTCAACTCTTTGGATTCCCCATTTTTCACATACTTCCTTAGGTCCCATTATTTCCGGTGCATCTCCTTTGTATGAGGGACGATAGATTAATGTCTTGTCCGAGACGAGTTGTCCAAAATCCTTATCAGGAGTGACCATATAGCTGACCACATCTTCTTTTTCAGCTCGGTGAGCGATTGTTCCGATGATGTCATCCGCTTCGTAGCCGTCCATTGTTAGAATTGGCACTTGAAATGCCTCGGCAATGCGGCGGAGATGCGGTAGGGCGGCACTGAGGTCTTCAGGCATCTCTTCGCGGTTAGCTTTGTACTCAGGATAAAGCGTATGGCGTGCCGTTGGTGCGCTGGTGTCGAAAACAAGTGCGATGTGAGTCGGCTTTTGTTTCTGGATTAAATCAAGCAAAGTGTTGGTAAATCCATAGATGGCTGAAGTATTCAGCCCTTGAGAATTGACGATAGGCCGGGTAATGAAGGCAAAGTGTGCTCGGTAGGCTAGAGCCATACCATCGAGTAAGAAAAGTTTTTGGGCCATTGGATTGAGCTAAAGGTCTATCAGCTGAAGGGACAATCGCTTTCTTTCGATAATCCTGCAAAAGGAAAGCATTTGAGATATCGATTGCAATAGGGCTCAGTCTTTCTAAAGTTCTCTTTATCAGAGGGACAACGGGGATTGCGTAAGGCTCCCTATAGTTATCAGCTATGAAAATACTCTACCTTGTTCGACATGCAAAATCCAGTTGGGAGGATCCCGGTATGCTTGACCACGAAAGGCCTCTCAATGAACGTGGTCAAAAGGATGCTCCTCGAATGGGTAAGGAGATGGTGAAGCACCAGGTAGTTCCGCAACGCATTTTAAGCAGTTCTGCCCTCCGAGCTCGGACAACGGCTGAAATTTTCGCATCTGAGCTTTCTTATGATTTGGCGGACATCGTGGTAACTGACGAAATCTATGGAGCTGAAGCGAGCGAGCTACTTGAAATGATCCGTGGGTTTGATGGTGAACTAGATAAAGTGATGTTGGTTGGCCATAATCCGACAGTGACGGATCTGGCAAACGGCTTAGCACAGTGCAACATACATAATGTGCCTACCTGTGGTGTTCTAGTGATCGGTTTCCAAGTGGAGCAATGGTTAGATGTAGAGGATGGAAAAGGGAACCTATTTGCTTTCACGTATCCGAAAAAGTTGAAGGAATAACAGGCAAAGGTGAGCTTAGCTTTTCTGTAGCGATATCTTGAGGACTTTACTCGTTTAGGCGTAGCTAGAGTCGTAATCAAGTGAGTGGAAATTCCATCTGATTTTCCTTCCCCAGTGCCCATGCTTCGATTCCTTTTTGGCGGAGTGTTTGAGCAAACTCTTTTGCGTATCCATGAACGGTGAAGACGTTCTTTGGGGAGACTTTTTCGACGTATTCTATTAGCTCAGGATAGTCTGCGTGGTCGGAGAGGGGGAAGACTGCATCGCAGCCATAACGATAGATAGCAGATGAATCAATGGCCCAGCCGGAGATGACCGCCACACGAGGGTTTTTGATAGCCCGGAATATCCTGGATGGCTTTGTTCTAGACACTGAGGGCATCAGGATGATGTTACCCTTGCAGTTATCATGGTCAAATTTTTGATAGGCAGGAAAACTGTAGCCGAGAGTCTCATAAATCTGAGTCATTTCCAATGCCCTTGGGTGGAGCATTATCGATAGATGAGCTTTTTTCAGAAGAGTCAGCACTTCCTGTGCTTTGCCGAGGCTATAGACGAATAGGACAGGTGTGGCGTTTTCGTTGATGGCCTTCTGGCAGAATTTTATAATCTCTTTTGCTGTCTCTTCTCGTGTGGGAAAGGTGTATTTTGGAAGACCGAAAGTCGTCTCCATTATCAATGTATCCGCTTGAGGAACAGTTGTCTTTTCGGCAGCGAAGCCTGGGATGAGCTTAAAGTCACCAGAATAGAGGAGAGTTTCTCCATCTTTTTTCTGCGCCCAGAATTGAGCAGATCCTGCAATGTGGCCGGCAGGATAAAGAATCGCGGTGTTTTTATTTCCCAAGTCAAATTTCTCGTTGAAAGGGCATTCGACTTTTTCTGTTTTTCCGGGAAGACGTTTCTGGATAAATCGCGAAGTCTCAGGTGTGCAGAGAATATGATCGTGTTTTGCTAGATGGTCAAAGTGGGCGTGCGAAACGAATGATCGCTTGACTGGAGAGTGTGCATCCAGATGCCAGTCAATATCCGGCAGATAGATTCCCTTTTTTTCAGCGCTGACCCTCCAAGCCATCTTGGTTAAATTGGCTAACCCAACTTGCGGTCGATGCTGTATCTTCCAGGACCCATGATAAAGAGGGCAAAGAAGACGATACCCAGCTCTATCGCATGGGATGCATCATTGAGAGCATCACCTTTTGAGAGGTGCATCGTAGTGGCTACCACCATGTTAAAACAGAGCAAAAAGGCACTTAACCGGGAGAATAAACCAAGGATCAAGGCGATACCTCCAAAAAATTCGACCACTGCTGCACAGAAACCCCAGAATACGGGTACATAATCCATACCAAGATTGCTCATGGCTGCACCGAGTTGCTGCCATTTTTCGACACCTCCTATGAATTTGGGATAACCATGAAAGGCTATCATAGCGCCGATACCAACACGAAGAAAGAGGTTTCCTAAAGCAGAAAATTTTTCCATAAATGAGAAGCTTACGATCATAAGGATACAGGGGGTTATGGGTAAATAGCAAGTCGTTGGTGCCGTAGATATACTAAACGAGTTTGGTGAAGTATTTATGTTTACCTAGACGCCAGGCGGTAACGAAGAAGGCTGTTAGAGGAATGGCCAAGACCATACCGAGAATACCACCCAGGGCAGTTCCCCAGAAGAAAATTGCGATGATGATAGTTACAGGGTGCAGGCCGGTTTGTTTCCCCATTATTTTGGGTGTAAGGACATAACTTTCAATGATCTGCACCAGTACAAAAACCACAAGGGTAAGCCCCGTGAGAGTGAAACTGCCTTCAGGCTGTAGATAGGCAGTGGGTAAGGTGAAACCAAGGCCAAGAATCGTTCCGAGATAGGGCACTACATTAAGCAGACCTATCGACATCCCAAAAACAAAGGCAAATTTAAGCCCGACAATCCAAAACCCTATGGAAAGGAGCACACCCATAATCAGTCCGATTACAAGTTGCCCGCGGAAAAAGGAAACAATGATGCCGATGAATTCTCGAACGAGAAAGACGACGTCATCTCGCGTTGAATCTTTGAGAAAGGGGAGATTATTTGGGAGGTTTTTAGTCGGATCGTCGTCAGAGAGAAGAAAGAAAAAGAGATAGACGGGGATGATGGCCAGGCCTGTCGCAATCCCGATGATGCCAAGGACTTGATTTCCAGCGGCCTTGAGGTTTGGGCCGAGAGTCGAGGTGAGTTCTTTTACTTGGCCAATGGTTCCATTGACAAAATCTTGGATAACTTCGTTTTCCATCTGCCTGTTATATGCTTCTACCCAGTCTGGATATGTCTCTTGGATGGTAGCGACTGCTCGCTCCCATATGCCGGGCAGTGCATCAATGAAATCGATTAACTGAGAAATAAGAGAGGGAAGGAAACTCAGGATAAAACCAACGAAGGCTATGGTGAAGAGGCAGAAAAGAATGATGACGCTGGTCACGCGGCTGGTCCTGATTGTGCGCCCGATCATTCCCACAACTGGACGAAGCATAAGAGCGGCAATACCAGCAACCGCCAGAGGCCAAAGGAGCCCTCCGAAAGTTCCAACTACTTTCGACAAGACCATTACGATCACGACGATCAA
>CAXMUM010000124.1:5925-6220 GCA_964196585.1 uncultured Opitutaceae bacterium | reverse complement strand
GGTCGAGGAAATTGTATGAGCACGACTTTAGAAAAGACAGCTCTGTTTTGTGAGCTAAAGGTATCAACGATTTGTCTGACTGTATTGTAGAGGGCATTGATAATAGGGACATTCTTGAGGATGCGCTCTGTTAGCCTGATGATATACCGTCCGATGAAATAGCGCGAGAAGTAGCCAAGTAATGTGACAAAAAGGAGCACAACGACAGTGGCCAAAAAATTCCAGAAAATGACCAGGTTTGTTTGCGTCAGTAAATGATCTGGAAGGAAGAAAAAGAAATCTTCTCGGAAGCGCC
>CAXMUM010000124.1:0-5915 GCA_964196585.1 uncultured Opitutaceae bacterium | reverse complement strand
ATAAAGGTAATGCCGAGAGGAGCCAGTACAATGACTCCGGCAAGAAATGCTCCACGTATAGATTTAAAAAAGGTGTTGCTCATATGAGACTGATCACTGTGAGAGAATGATCGAATGAGTTCAGCGTCAAGTTTACTGGTGTGTTTTGCCTCATTCGTAACGTTTTTTTCAGTTTTTTCAAAAAGGGGTTGATCCCGGCACCGAGAGGACTACGATTTTTCCTTTGATGCAGATTCACGGTCCGAAGAGGGTTTATACCCAAGGGTCTCTTGAGTTCTGGTTTGGGAAACTTGAACTGCCGTGGGACTCTTTTTTCCCAGACGAACACCTTAAGTCGGGTAGGGAACTCTATCGCTATGGAGGGATTCGTGGTGTGGAATTGGGAATCAACGATGCGATCATCCATGTGAAGTTCGATAAAAAAGAAGAGTACTCTGTTATCGAGTGGGATGAAAAGGGGCTGGTTGTTCGTTCTTCGACTGCGGATCCTGTTTTGGCCAATACAATCGCCATCGCGGGATTACATGAAATTGAGGAATTAGTGGCTGATGAAATATCGGCTGTTCTGGATGTTGAGGAGGAAAAAAAAGAGATTCAGAAAGTGGCAGCTCCTCGAATTAAAAGGAAAAAAATCAATGGATTCTCGAGGAAGTTGTTATTGGTCCTTAAATCAACATCTGGTGGATTGATTTGTGATCCTTATTGGGTAGATGGCCGCAATGGCCGGCAAAAGGCTTTGGGGAATGGAACATCCACGAACCAGCTCGAAAGAGAGAAAGTGATTTCACTTACGGCGCAGGCTCGTAAAGCGCATTTGAAATTTTGTGCAGAAAAACAGGCGTTTGTTCTGAATGAATCGAAAGAGATTCCTTTCTTTCTTAAGAATGTTTTGAGTAACTGGAAGGGGAAATTTGAGATCGAAAAGGACGAAAACGTGCTTCTTTTGCAAAAGGGTGTTCGTTCGGTTCAGATCGAAGCCCGAGCTAGGCACAGGGAAGGAAATACTTTGGACCTAGAGTGGATCTTCAAGAGTGGAAAGCAGTTGCTCACAGGAGATCAAGTGAAGCAGTTACGTGCCAATCAGGGTAAATCGATGATTATTCCCGGATTGGGTATGTTGGCATTGTCTGAAGATAATGTGGGGCGAATTGAAACATGGGAGGCATCCCTGGAGGAATTAAGCCTTAAGGAGTTGCCTGCTTATATGCTTTTTTCGCTTTTTAGTGACAAACACTGGGAATTGAATTTGTCACCTGAATTGCAGAAATGGAAAGAGTCACTATTCAAAGGGCATGAAAATAAGTATCGATTTCCACCGATCTTGAGACCTTACCAAAGGCATGGGGTCGAGTGGCTGGCTCAATTATGTGATTTGGGGTGCCATGGCCTCCTGGCCGACGAAATGGGACTTGGAAAGACTCTACAAATCCTTTCCCTGATAAAGTGCCGACCGGAAAAAGGGAAACGGCATTTAGTTGTCTGTCCGGCGAGTGTTGTCCCCGTGTGGCTGCAGGAAATTCGTCGGTTTTTTCCAGATCTGAAGTTCCATGTTTTATCGGCAGGGTCTGATTTTTTGTCAGAAAAAGAGCCAGGAATCTGGGTTTCGAGCTATGCACAACTTCGCAATCACAGGGAAATGTTGTCTGATATCGAATTTGGGTATGCGGTTCTAGATGAAGGACAGTTTATTAAAAATCCGGATGCGAAAGTAACGAATACGTGTTTTGAGATTAAGGCATTACACCGGATTGTTTCGACGGGAACTCCACTTGAGAACCGTCAACTTGATCTTTGGTCTTTGTTCCACTTTCTCTTGCCGGGACTGCTCGGGACCCGGCAACTATTTGAAACTTCTTTGGGGGAGGATCATGAGGCGACGATGGAGAGGCTTCGTATCCAGTTGGCTCCTTTTATTCTGAGGAGGACCAAAGCGGAGGTTGCGAAGGAGTTACCACATAAAGTAGAGACAAACCTTCTGTGTCCATTGACGGACTTGCAGAAACAAGAGTATGCACGGATTTGTAATGAGGGGCTGAAGCGGCTGGGCGAGGATATTGGTGAGGCAATGGAAAAGAAGAGCTTCAGTTTCTTGAGTCTGCTGACTCGGCTTCGTCAGGCTTGTTGTGATCCGCACTTGTTGCCTTGGATCGATTCAGAAATTGAGGAAAGTGGGAAACTGGGAATGTTGGCTGAAAAACTAGAAGAAGCAGTCAGTGGTGGGCACAAGGTAGTCATTTTTAGCCAGTTTGTCACTTTGTTGAAGAGAGTGGAAGATCTCTTAATCAAACGTTTTCCTGATTTGCCCCGTTTTCAACTGACTGGAGCTTCGGTTGATAGACAGAAACCGGTTGAAGACTTTCAGCGATTCGATGGGTCTGCGACGATTTTGGTCAGTTTGAGAGCTGCAGGAACCGGGATTACCCTCCATACAGCAGATTATGTCTTTTTGCTCGATCCCTGGTGGAATCCGGCTGTGGAGGAGCAGGCGATTGATCGGGTTCATCGCATCGGTCAGACAAAGACGGTTTTTGTCTACCGAATGGTAACGGAGGGAACGGTTGAAGAGCGAATTCAGATGCTGAAGGTAGAGAAGAAGGCTCTGTTCGATCGGATTGTAGGAAGAGCAAGCAGTCGACCTGACATCCGTAAACATTTCAAAAAGCTGGATGATTTGATCGGGCTTGGTTAAATGTCTAAGGAATTGGAAAGAGTCTGATTCTAGCACTTAATTCGGCTCTTGTTTCGTATTCTATTGATCCTTTTAGGGAAGCTCTGTTTGTAATGAGGGAAGTGAACGGGATTATCGACAGTCATATTCATTTGTACCCACCTGAAGTGACAGTTGATCCGGTTGCTTGGGCAAAAGAACACGGGGAATCTTATTGGCCGTCATTGGTGATGCCTAGTTCAGGTCGTCGGTCTTCTCAGGGATGGGTGGATCTTGATCGGTTGCTGAGTGACATGGATGAGGCCGGAGTGGAGAAGGCTGTATTGCTGGGGTGGTATTGGGAAAACCACGCAACCTGTGTTAGCCAAAATCGATTTTATGGGAAATGTATTAAAGAGCATCCAGATCGTTTGATGGCTTTTGCAGGGGTCTGTCCTTCCGGTGGCTCCGAACTGAGTATTGCTGAGTTAGAATGGGCTCGTGATAACGGATTTTTAGGAGTGGGAGAGTTATGTCCTTATGTGCAGGGAGGATCGTTTGATGACAGTGACTGGCTAGCTGTCCTTAGCTGGGCCACGAAAAATAATTTTGTGGTCAATTTGCATGTGAGTGAGCCTGTTGGTCGAAACTATCCAGGCAAAGTCCAAACTCCTCTTCTTGATTTTCAAAAAATGATTGAGGGCTTTCCAGAATTAAAAATTGTTCTGGCGCACTGGGGGGGAGGGCTTGCGTTTTATGAGTCAAATTGGGCTATACGGAAGGCTTTTAAAAACGTTTATTATGATACGGCTGCCTCTCCTCTCATTTATCGAGGAAATGTTTTTACATCGGTGGCTTTATTGGCTGGTTCGGACAAAATATTATTTGGATCTGATTACCCGTTAATTCTCTATCCGAAAACGGAAAGCGAACCTGGAATGAGACGTTTTGTAGAAGAGATTGAAACTAGTGGGCTATCCGAATTGGAATCAACTAAGCTTCTTCGAGTGAATGCCGAAAAATTATTCGGTATATCCTGAAAACAAAAAGCCTGAATGTTTCCATTCAGGCTTTTGAAAATCGGAAGAATTAAGTTATCTCTAGTAGCGTTGTGCATCTCTAACGAGACGGACTTCTTGTAGGTAGCGTGCTACGTAATCTCGAGGTTCAATATCTTGAGCTTTCTCCAATAGAGGAACTGCTTTGATATACTGTCGTTGTCTGATGAGCATCTGTGCTTGGCCAATGAGAGCCTTCACTTCAGTTTCTGAAACCTTTTGTGCTCGTTCAAAGAAAAGAGTGGCTCTTGCATATTCTTCTTTGCCTCTGTAAGAAAGGGCCAACATGAGGAGAGCATCTCCATCGAGGGGATCGCGCTCAACTATTTGCTCTAATATTCCCATTGCCTTGTCTTGATTACCTTTTCCAATGGCAATGCGGGACTCAAGTTTAAGTAGTTCGAGCTTATCGTCATCATTAATATCGTCTCCAGTTAACTGATTAACCTTTGCAATATAAATGGAGGATTCATCGAGGGCACCTCTATCAGCTAGGATTTTGGCTGTTCTAATGGAGGAAGTAACGTCCAATTCAGCTCCTTTATCAAGAGCACTTAGATAAGCATTTAGAGCCAAATCTGGCACATTATCTTCCATGTAAAGGTCACCAAGTAGTGTTAGTGTGTCATCTGTGGATTTTCCAATGCGATCAATGATTTCATAATTGGCCACGGCTTTGGGATACATGTTTTGGGCTACGTATGCATTTGCCTGTAATCCGAGTAATTTATCATCCTCTGGATTAGCGATCAACATTTCCTCTAGTAGCGCAATTGCCTCAGTGTATTTTCGCTGAGACATTAGAGATTGGATAAGTCCTTTTTTCCAGTCATCATTGAAAGGATCAAAGACAAAGGCCTGAGAATAAGCAGCTTCAGCTGAGATATACTGCTCTTGATTTAGGAAAGACAAACCTAGTAGACCGTATGTCATACTGTCTGGACCACCCAGCTCTATTGTTTTTGTAAGAAAAGGTATTGCTTCCTTAAATTTTCCTGTTGTTGCCAGAAAAAGCCCGAGTTTCTGATTGGCCTTAAGATAGTTTGGTCGTTTCGCTACGCTGATCCTGAGATTCGCAATAGACTTGTCCATCTGATCTTGTTGGACTTGAAGTATTGCGAGAAAGAAATAAAGCGGAGCACTAGAATCTCTCGTTATTTGAGGTTCCAATGTTTGAAGGGCCAGTTTGGGATCAATTTGGAAGAGGTCCAATACTTCTTTGAAAAGGAGGGTTTCTTCTTGAGGAACTTTTGGCTCCAGATCTCCGTTATACCCATAGCTGCCAAGTAAGCTGTTGGCCATTGCTGGGTCTCTCCACATTTCGTTGTAGGAACCTGCGGGGGTTTGTCCAGAAGCAATGCTTCCTAAAAACAGGGTGCATAATAATGTAATGGATGTCCTTATATCGATGCGTTTGATCATGGGATTTTTTTATAGAGTGGTATTGTTGTAAATTGAATGGCTGGTTTGTTGATTTCTATATAGGATTTGCGGATATATAGACTGCTCGTGCTTTCCCGAGTTTTGCCTCGTCGATGGCTCTTACGACCAACGGCCCTGGGGCATTTTCATCAACTTGAAGAATAACCGGCATTTTTTCTTGAGCACAGAGTCGTCGGACGGTTGGTCGAATACCACCTATGCCTATTTGGCCGCCTCCGTACACAACTTCTCCTGTTGCGGTGATGGCGATGAGAATACTATTTTTTTCCAGGTCCTGGATCGAAACGGCTTTTGGTTTTTGCACTTCAACACCAGGCTCTTCCACGAAAACAGTGGTTACGATGAAGAAGATAAGAAGAATAAAAACCATATCAATCAACGGTGAGATATTGATATCCTTAATTTCTTCGCTTTCACCTAAGCTTTTGCGACTTTTCATAAATTAAATAGGAGAGGGTTGTGTGATTTCACGTCAATTGAGTTAAACTGTGTCAGGTTAGATTAACCCCCTGCTAAACTTACATTTGTTGCACCTGCGAGCCGTGATTCGTCGATGACTCGAACGAGCAAACCCGCTTTTGCTTTTTCACCAACGGTGATGATGACGGGGATGTCTTGACCTTGAATAAGACGACTTACTTGTGCTCTTACAGAACCGAGGCCAATATTTTTCCCATTCATTAAAACTTGAGTTCCTCGTAGTTCGAAGTTGATGGATTCTTTCTCCATTGTTTGGACAGCTGACGGCTCTGGTCTGCTGACTTCCA
>CAXMUM010000123.1:0-6223 GCA_964196585.1 uncultured Opitutaceae bacterium | reverse complement strand
GAAGACGGTATCCTTACGGGGATGGTCGGATTTTCTCAGAAAAAACTTCTGCTAGAAGATAGGGTTGTGTTTCAGGCTCTCCATTTTCCGAAATCGTCAGAGTGAATTTGGTTCGAAATATGAGACCTTATCCGTGTGATAAAGATCCTTTTTCTTCAGGGTCAGATGAAGGTTTTTTGATTTTCGATGGATTGAGGTGAGTGCAGCGCTTTCTTTCACTTTACCCTTGATAAATCGATATGCTTGTTCAGCCTCCGCCGCTTTTTCAATGAGTTGAATTAGGACTACAACGGATTGCCTACCCCAATGGTGCGTTGCGGGGATCTATTTGGCTTCGAGAATTCGAACAAAGCAATCTACATTATGTTTGACCTAATTATTAAGCGTTCCAGCAATGCCAAGGACGACCTGTTATCTGGTCTTACGGTTGCTCTTGCCCTTGTGCCAGAAGCCATAGCTTTTGCCTTTGTGGCAGGCGTCAGCCCATTGGTAGGCCTCTACGCTGCTTTCATCGTTGGCATTATTACTGCGATTGCAGGTGGTCGACCAGGAATGATCTCAGGAGCGACTGGGGCCATGGCTGTTGCGATGGTGACCATGGTCGGGGCGAATGGGGTTGAGTTTCTATTTGCGACAGTCGTTGTGACGGGGCTCATCCAGGTTCTTGCTGGTGTTTTCAGGCTTGGGCGTTTTATCCGCTTGATCCCGCATTCGGTCATGTTGGGTTTTGTTAATGGGCTGGCGATTGTTATTCTTCTTTCTCAGTTCACTGGGTTCAAAGTAGCTAATGAGGCAGGAGAAAAAGTGTGGATGAGTGGAAGTATGCTGTGGATCACCCTGGGCCTGGCGGCTCTAACCATGGCAATCATTCACTTCCTGCCACGTTTGACCAAGGCGATTCCTTCAACCCTTGCAGCAATTGTTGTGATTTCTTTCGTTGTGATTGGGTTTAACATAGCGACACCGACAGTGGGGGATCTCGCTTCCATTAAGGGGGGTTTACCCACATTTCATCTACCCCAAGTCCCTTTTTCTTTGGAGACGTTGATGATCGTTCTTCCCACCGCTTTTATCTTGGCGGCAATCGGCCTGATAGAATCGCTGATGACGCTCAATCTCATTGATGAAATCACCGAGACTCGTGGTAAAGGAAATCGAGAGTGTGTGGGGCAGGGGTTGGCTAACGTGACGTGTGGCTTTTTTGGAGCGATGGGCGGATGTGCGATGATCGGGCAGAGCATGATCAATATCCGTTCCGGTGGTCGTGGGCGCCTGTCAGGCATCGCCGCCGCAGTCTGTCTACTATGTTTTATTCTCTTCGCGTCTTCGCTTATTGAGCGTATCCCAATCGCCGCACTAACAGGTGTTATGTTCATGGTTGTGATCGGTACTTTTGAATGGTCGAGTTTCCGCATCATTTCTCAGATTCCTAAATCTGATGCTTTTGTGATCATTGTTGTGTCTGCTATTACCGTAGTGACTGATAATCTAGCTCTGGCTGTGTTCATTGGCGTGATTATCGCCGCTCTCGTTTTTGCCTGGGAGAATGCTCGCCATATCCGAATTGAGGTGAAAAACACGGAAAGCGGTAGTAAAGAGTACGATTTACACGGCCCACTTTTCTTTGGCTCCACCACTCATTTTCAGGATATTTTCAATCCAAACGAAGATCCTGACGATGTCATTATCGATTTTATCCACTCCCGTGTGTGGGATCACTCCGGACTCGAGGCGATTCATGCATTGACGGAGCGTTATGCTAAAGCGGGTAAAAAGCTGCACCTCCGTCATTTGAGTCCAGAATGTCGGAAGATGCTCAAAAATGCCGCTAGCATGGTAGAAGTTAATCTCGTCGAAGATCCTCATTACCAAGTAGCCAATATTGGTAAAATCCGAAGTTAAAGGCAAAAGTATCTATGATCTGATTGCTTTGGGTTCCTTTTAGCGGTCTGAGGTGATCTCTCTCTTGGTTTGTCAGAGGAGGGGGTGATGGCTCCTGCCATCGGCAGTTGTTCTAATTATGAAGGGGGATGGGCCATTTCTTTATGGTGAAATATTTCTGAAAAACAGAAATGGCGCTGTTTCTGTTGCTGAGAGCTACATGCGTTTCCTCTGAGGAGGTGTTGCATAGAGACAAGATCGATCCTGCTGCATTATATTTTTTATTATCAAATAAAGTATTTTGAGTATTCAAAATAGACCTTGACGTTTCCGTCTTCTTGCGGGAGAAAGCAAAGATCGAGAACTCACTTTGAAGAGTAAAGGGATATTTATGAGAAAAGCTATTCTGTGTTTAACTTTTTCCGTCTTAGCGGCGACATTTTCTAGCCAGACTTATGCGAAGGTAAAAGCGGTTGCTACGACAACGATGGTTGCCGATATGATTGAAAATGTAGGTGGGGAGAATGTAGAAGTGGTTGGATTGATGGGCCCTGGGGTGGACCCTCATCTGTATAAGGCGACTTCGCGCGACTTGAAGAGTTTGACAAAAGCGGATGTGATTTTTTACAGCGGCCTTCATCTGGAGGGCCGGTTGGGTGATGTTTTCACCCGGATGGGCCGAAGAGGGATCAATGTCTATGCTGTGTCTGAATCGGTTAATGAGGAACTTCTATTGGAGCCGGCCGAGTTTGCCGGGCATTTCGATCCTCATATTTGGTTTAACCCTATATTGTGGGCGACTTGTATCAAAACGGTGGTTGATGCTTTGGGGGCAGTTGACCCAGGTAATGCAGAGCTTTACCAGCGAAATGGGGCGGAATTGGAGGCCTCTTATGAAGTTTTACATGTATGGGCGTTAGAGAAGATTGCTGAAATTCCGGAAGAACAGCGGATTCTCATCACTAGCCACGATGCCTTTAATTATTTTGGTCAGGCCTATGGATTTCAGGTTGTCGGGGTTCAAGGGATCTCGACTGTGACTGAAGCAGGTCTAGCAGACATCGCTAGAATGGTAGATTTCATTCGCGAAAAGAAAGTTCCGGCGATTTTTGTGGAAAGCAGTGTGTCGCCAGCTGCTATTGAGCGAATCAGTAAGGATTCTGGAGCCATTATCGGAGGGGAACTTTTTTCAGATGCGATGGGCACTCCGGGAGTGATTCATTCCTATGCAGGGGAAGAGTACGATGAGGGAACCTACATCGGAATGGTGAAAAATAATGTGCGCCTCGTTGTGGAGGCACTGAAGTAAGTCCGGAAAATGCGACCCTAGCTGGGATTCGAATATCAGTAGAAATGTAATTATGAATACACAAATTCCTCCATTGGAAATACATGACCTGACAGTCGCTTATCATAAACGGCCTGTCCTATATGGAATTGACTTGGTGGTTCCAGGTGGAAATTTGATTGGGATTGTTGGCCCAAATGGGGCCGGAAAATCCACGTTGATTAAGACTATCATGGGGCTGGTCCCGGCGAATAGTGGATGGATAAAGATTTTTGGGAAACCCTTTTCAAAGGCAGTCACCAGGGTAGGATATGTTCCGCAGCGAGAGTCAGTTGATTGGGATTTTCCAGTGAATGTTCTCGATGTTGTTTTGATGGGTCGGTATGGGCGATTGGGACTGATGCGTCGACCGGGCAAGGAAGATAAAGAAATCGCTTTAGCTTGTCTCGAAAAAGTTAAGATGTTTCCCTACGCGGATCGGCAGATATCGAACCTTTCCGGAGGGCAACAACAGAGAGTGTTTCTGGCCAGAGCACTTGCACAAGAGAGTGATCTTTATTTGATGGACGAGCCATTTGCGGGCGTTGATGCGGCGACAGAAACTGCCATTATTGATATCCTGCATGATTTGAAGGAAAAAGGGAAAACGATTCTTGTGGTGCATCATGATTTGCCGACCGCTCGGAAGTACTTCGATCAGCTTTTGTTGCTGAATATGCGAGTTGTGGCGTTTGGGCCGACTGAGGAGGTCTTTACCTACGATATCTTACAAAAGACGTATGGTGGGCGATTGACCATCCTAAGTGAAGTCGCAGATGCCGTTGGCAAGGTTCTCCCTTCAAAGGGACCAGCAAAGTGAAAAGGAAAAAGGACAGGCTAAGGTTAGGTCGCAGTAACCACTTGATGTTGGGTTGCCTGGGGCTTCTTTTGTGGGTTGTTCTGGGGCTGATCGGTTTCGCGCCGGAGGTAGAGGCAGCTAAAATTGGAGAAATAACTGAGACGCAGTGGACAGACCAGGCGGTTCGTTTTTTCTCCTTTCGGGATCCTTCCGTGCGATATGCTGTTCTTGGTTCCGTTTTCCTGGGAATCAGCTGTGGTTTATTGGGAAGTTTTATTTTGGTACGGAAATTGGCTTTGATGGGGGACGCCTTATCTCACGCCGTTTTGCCCGGCGTCGCTTTGGGGTTTTTGTGGAATATGACGAAGGATCCAGTAGCCATATTTGTGGGAGCGACTGTGGCGGGCCTTTTGGGTACAGTGACAGTGAATCTGATCAAGGAAACAACCGCGATTAAAGAAGACAGTGCCTTGGGAATGGTGTTAGCCGGATTTTATGGTTTGGGAATTTGCCTCTTTACCATGATTCAGAATTTGCCCTCAGGGAATAAGGCCGGAATAGACAAATATTTATTTGGGCAGGCGGCTGCACTCTCATCGGGAGATATTGTGCTGATGGGTTCTGTGATGTTGGTGGCCTGCCTGCTGATAATGGTATTTTATAAAGAACTGCTGGTGACCAGTTTTGATTCAGAGTTTGCCGTATCCCTCGGTATCCCGGCTAGAGTCTTTCACTATTTGATTATGTTGCTTCTGGCTTTTTCCGTGGTGGTGGCGTTGCAGGCAGTAGGAGTTGTGTTGGTGTCAGCGATGCTTATCACACCCGCAGCCACAGCTTACCTGTTAACTGATAGATTGCATAGGATGTTGATACTGGCTGCCTTTTTTGGAATGTTGGCCGGTTTATTGGGAGCTTTCTTTTCGTTTTTGGGGAATAATCTTCCTACTGGGCCTTTTATGGTGCTTGGAGCGAGTGTTGTCTTTTTCACGGCTTTTTTGCTGGCTCCACGTTATGGCCTTTTGCCTCGTTGGTGGAAGAGGTTTAACCGATCTCGTCGTATCCAAATTGAAAATACTTTGAAGACTTTTTATCAAGTCAGAGAAGCCGATGGATTTGTGAAAGATGGGGTGACGTTAGGTGCTTTGAGCAGTCGACGTAATGAGCCGCTGCACCTGGTGGAAAAGCAAGTGGAAAACCTTGTGCGGGATGGATTGGCCTCTTTTGATCAAAAACCAGAACGCGAGCTCACGTTGACACAGGATAGCGTTGCTTATTTGACCCCGGTGGGGTGGCAGCGAGCTTGTGAGATTGTTCGAAATCACCGGCTTTGGGAACTTTATTTGACCAATGCTGCAGAGTATGAGGCAGATCATGTGCACGATGATGCAGAAATCATTGAACATATTTTAGGAGCGGAAACAGTTAGATTGATTGAGAGGAAACTGGATTTCCCTACTCGGGACCCCCATGGAAAATTAATCCCGAGTGCAGCCGATATGGGTGAAGTTGGTTTGGATGAAAGAGAGGCAGCTACGGGCTATTTCAGAAACATCTGATCAGTAATATGAATACGTTTATACCAACTTTTGATTTTTATACTGTGTTTGTTGAACCGTGGACGATGGATGCAGATACGAATGTTTGGCTTCTTCTGATGGGTTTTTTCGTATCGGCAGCTTGTGGCTTGATTGGTAAGTTCATTATCTTGCGACGTCTTGCTTTAGTGGGAGATGCAATTAGTCACAGTTTATTGCCAGGTATTGCAGTGGCCTTTATTTTGACGTCTTCCCGGGCCACCTTACCTATGTTCATTGGCGCTGTTTTCGCAGGTGTTTTGACGACAGTGATGATCGAATTTATCCATCGGAAGTCCAGGGTAAAACCGGACGCGGCTATCGGGATTGTTTTTTCGACTCTCTTTGCGATTGGGGTGATCATTATTACCGGCTTTGCGGATCATGTGGATTTGGATGCTGATTGCGTTCTTTATGGAGAGATAGCTTTTGTCCCTTTTATGGATCCGGTGGAATTGAAGGGGATGTTGATAGGTCCTTTCCCGGTAGTTCGGATGGCGGTTGTTTTGTTGGTTTTGATTGGGTTGATTTTACTTTTTTACAAAGAGCTTGTAGTGACATCTTTTGATCCAGGATTAGCGGCATCCCTTGGGATAAAGAATTCAGTTTTTCACTACGGTTTAATGATAGTGCTTTCGTTGG
>CAXMUM010000122.1:0-6232 GCA_964196585.1 uncultured Opitutaceae bacterium | reverse complement strand
TAAGTGATTCACCTAGCATATTCTAAGCTCTGGTGGTACCCGGAGAGGGGGTCGAACCCTCACTCCCGAAGGAACCAGATTTTGAGTCTGGCGCGTCTACCAATTCCGCCATCCGGGCAATAAAGAATATTGAGGAAACCAGCTACCTCGGGGATGTAAACATCTATTTGGAAAATTAATCAGATGTTTTCATCCAACCAATTCAACCACTCGATCACTCGATCCGGCCAGGTGCTCAAGTGGCCCTTACCTATCGCAAAGGAAAAGCCATGACCGCCATATGGGTAGAGGTGCATCTCACTGGAGATTCCTTTCGCCTGTAGCTCTTTGTAAAACACGATGCTATTCTCAACAGACACCGAGATATCATCCGCTGCATGAATAAGTATAGTGGGTGGTGTATCTTCGGTGATCTGAAGTTCATTGGAGTAGTAAGTCTCCAGTTCTTTGGAAGGATTTTCACCAATCAGGTTTCGTTTCGATCCGATGTGACAGATCGCTTCATCGGTGAACGAGATGACGGGATAAACCAATATCATAAAATCGGGACGACAGGAAAATCCATCAACGGGATTCTTCGCATCGTAATCTCCAAGATCAAAATGCGTGCCAGCAGTGGAAGCCAAATGACCTCCTGCAGAATATCCCATAATCCCCACCTTGCTGGGATCTATATCCCATTCAGATGCATGCTCGCGAGTCATACGTATGGCTCTTTGGGCATCCGCAAGCGGGGCTTCATGGGAGACCTTTTTTGAATTGGGAAGCCTGTATTTGAGCACAATAGCCACAATCCCTTTGGAATTCAGCCACTTGGCCACGTCCGTGCCTTCCCAATCATAAGCGAGCATGGCATACCCTCCTCCAGGACAAACAACCACTGCCTGACCAGTTGCATGGCTTTTGGCAGGTAAAAAAACAGCTATCTCCGGCTCATGAACATTACTTACCCGCAACATATCACTGGATTCAGCTTTTTCGGGCTCTATCACCTCTTGATTTGGGATACCCCCCGGCCATAGTGGAAGGGTAAGAAATTGTCCGTGAGTCGGGGTGAGGATCGGTAAAACCATAGCAATGACTAGAGATAGAAACCTGATTTTCATCAAAGATAGAGCCAAAGGTCTGTAAAATCTGAACTGAAAACAATGGTAAAGACTTCCTCGAACTCATTCCACGTAATGTTTCTCAAAAAAAGCCAATACACAGCATGATCAAATAAATACGTAAGTTCCTTATAACAAATAACTTATTTAATGAATTACCTGCGTTTTTTTGGAAAATATGAGTTTTTCTTATTCTTTTTGAACGAATCCGGGCAAACCCCGTCTATCTCCATAACAAAAGTCGTCGTTAGAATTTATATTAGTTTTAGTTTAGTTTAATAACCTGGTTTGTAGTTTAAAAGTCGTAAAAACACCGCGCAAAGCGCGGTGTTTTTTTTGGCCAGTTAACAGTGAATGAATCACTTTTTTTTCTTTTTTTGAACGAACCTACCCCTACCCCGTCTATCTCCATAACAAAAGTCGTCGTTAAAATTTAAAGTCCACACCGGAACAGTCGTTAAGTTTAAGTAGTTTTAGTTTAATAAATCTTGTTTGTAGTTTGATAAGTATGAAAGGGCACCGTTAATACGGTGCCTTTTCATTTGCCAAATACGACCATCCCTTATTTGTGATTCTATGCCTGATTTTCGAAGTTTTTGCCAGCCAACTGAGTTGGAGCCAGAGAGAATCAGATTAAACAAAGACGAATCCCATCACCTCATATCTGTAAACAGAGCCAGAAAAGGGGATACTATCATCGCCTTCGATGGAAACGGAAATGAGTGGGAGTGTATTTGCACAGAAGCCGATAGAGATGCCGCTGTCCTGGAAGTTCAAACACACCAAAAAACTTCTCGGGCTCCGTTTTCCATAACACTGGCTCAAGCGCTTCCCAAAGGAAAGACTATGGATGTCATCATTCGTAAAGCGACCGAAATTGGGACGACACATATTCTTCCTCTGCAAAGCGAACGAACTCAAGTTCATTTCAAAGGAGAACGGGAAGACGCAAAACTCGAGAAATGGAAAACATCTGCGATCGAAGCGGCCAAACAATGCGGGAACCCTTTTCTCCCTCAAATTCATCCGATTCAATCGGTATCCGAATTGATGACAAAAACAGATGTCTCTTATGATCTTAAGCTCATTGGAAGTCTTTACCCAGAAGCAAGATCACTGAAAAAAGTCTTGGATCAACATCGATCCGATCATCAATCTCCTCCGAAAAATGTTATCTGGATGATTGGACCCGAAGGAGATTTCTCTCCGGAAGAAATGCAGCAGGCACTGCATGCAGGTTTCAAACCCATCACGATGGGACCTCTTGTTCTTCGTAGTGAAACAGCTGCTACCTACGCACTGAGTGTTCTCAGTTACGAGTTATTGAATACGTAAGTTTGGAAGGTTAATAAAGCTACCAAACAAGCAGCCCACCAGCGAAGGTAAAGCCGGCCCCAACCGAGCAGAATATAATCTTGTCGCCATTTTCGAAGATGCCTTCTTCAGCAGCCCAGCCTAGAGCCATCGAAACAGATGCAGCAGAAGTATTTCCGTATTTGCCAATTGTTACGACGAACTTCTCATACGGAATACCCACTCTTTTGCTGACTGCTCTCAAAATACGTTCGTTCGCCTGATGAGGAACAATCCAAGAAACCTGATCCGGCTCTAATTGCTCGCGTTCCAAAGTCTCTTGAATGATTCGAGAAAACGCGATCACTGCCTGCTTGAAAACGACCGCTCCATTCATCTTCAGATAAAATGAATCCAGGTTGTCTCCAGGTCGCGGCAATGGTTGACGGGCTCCACCTCCGGTACGTTCGATCACATTGTAATACTCCGCATCACCGCCCAGCCGCATGCTATGCAATCGATGCCCATTTGGATCATCGGTCAAAATCGCCGCACCAGCCCCATCCCCAAATAAAAACGCAGTCGCATGATCTTTCGGGTTCGTAATTCTTGAGAGCAATTCTGCCGTCACCACAATTAACTTCTTTGCTGTCCCGGATTTAATAAACGATCGACCAACTTCCAATGCATAGAGCCAACCTGAACAGGCTGCGTTTAGATCGAATGTGAGAGCATAACGAATTCCCAAATCTTTGGCCAAAGCACTGGCAGCACTGGGGACGGGCTGATCGGGGATAAGCGTCGCCATGATGATACCGTCAATTTCGCTCGGTTCCACACCTGCCATTTTCAAAGCATGATTCACGGCAGTCGTAGCGAGGCCTGTGGCCGACTCTGTTTCATCCGCAAAATAGCGCTGTTGGATGCCAGTTGTCTTAATTATCTCCTCTTCTGTCATGAGAGGAAAATCTTTCAAGATCTCTTTATTCGAACGGACACTTTTAGGGAAAGCGTAACCGATCCCGGCCACACAAACAGTCCCATCCTTTGATGACTCGGGATTTGCCGCGACTCCAACCGGCGCAGCCACAGCGGAGGTCCCATTTTGATGGGTTGAAAGATACTTTTCAATATCATCGCCCGAAATACGCCCTCCTGGACCTGTCCCACTAATCTCAGTAATCATCTCGGGGTCTAACCCTGCATTCCGAGCCATTTTTGCGGCCCTTGGAGTCCATACAGGACCTGATCATTGAGGCTTTGGTGATGAGACCGGAGCCTGCCTTCCTTGGATAGGAGCCACCTGGGTAACCTCTTTGACCGAAACGCCTGCAGGTGCCAGTTCTGGCTCTCCATCTGCCTCCAGGTGTTTCAAGCTCATATCCTCTGTTTCAATGCGAAGAAACGGATCACCGCTCGGTAAAATATCTCCGGCTTGGCAAAAAAGTCTCTGGATAGATCCGTCGCATGGTGCTTCGAAATCAAAAATAGATTTGTCGCTTTCCAACTCAGCGATCTTCTCTCCTTTTATGATCGCTGAACCAGGTTCAACGAGAAGATCAATCACGGTTAGTTCATTGACGGTGGCACCCATCGAAGGGATGGGAAGATCAATCAAAAATTTACTCATAAACTTATCTAACTGACCGAAAAGAGATTATTTTTTTGCAATCGCTATCTCTTTCCAGTGATGGAGGATTACATTCTTTTATGTGATACTGACTCAGTATGGTCAAACCTTAAGCCCTAGGCCAAAGAAGCTATTCATCGAGCTTTCCAGACAGATAAACATGATTCAAACAGATCGGATAGATCAGATAGAGGGACCATATTAGGACCGTCAGAGACGGCTTCTTCCGGGTTTGGATGGGTTTCAATAAACAAACCTTCTGCGCCAGCAGCCAAGGCTGCTTTTGCCAATGGTTTGACAAATTCTCGTTCCCCAGAGCTCTTCCCTTCTCCCGCTCCAGGGAGCTGGACGCTATGTGTTGCATCAAAAAGGACAGGATGACCGTACGTTTTCATGATAGAGAAGGATCGCATATCTACTACTAGATTCTGATAGCCAAATGTTGTTCCACGTTCCGTCTGCCAAATCTCACTCGCATCTTCATGCTCAAGCTTTCCCACCACATGGCGCATCTCCGCAGGAGATAAAAACTGGCCCTTTTTTACATTCACAATACGACCAGAGCGAGCGCACTCCGTCAGTAGATCCGTTTGCCGACATAGAAAGGCAGGTATTTGCAAAACATCGCATACCGAGGCAACCTGAGCAACCTGGGATGATGCGTGAACATCTGTGAGGACTGGAAAACCATAGTCCTCCTTCACCATACTCAACAGCGCCAGGCCTTCCTCAATACCGGAACCTCTGTTCCCCTGGATAGAGGTACGATTTGCTTTGTCGAAAGATCCTTTGAAAACCAACTGAAGCTCCGAGAACTGCTCCGAAACAAGCTGTAGTTTCTCCGCCACAGCACGGCATGTGGCCTCGCTCTCCAGAGAACAAGGTCCTGTAATAACCAAAAGTTTAGAAGAATCAAAAAACATATCGGAAAATGCAGCCCTACCTTATTCGAACTGGAAAAGCAATCAACTCTAGAGCCTTTTAAGTGTTATTGTCGTTCTCTATAGAAGCTTTGACAAAGGCTGCAAAGAGAGGATGCGCCTTGTTTGGTTTGGATTGGAATTCGGGGTGAAACTGAACACCAACAAACCATGGGTGATCCTTCAATTCCACTATCTCAACCAAGTCTCTTTTAGGATTACGTCCACTGACAACCAATCCAGCGGCCTGTAAACGCTCCACATAGTCGTTGTTAACTTCGTAACGATGCCGATGCCTTTCACGAATATCAGACTCGCCATAGGCTTCACTCACTATCGTTTCCGGCACTAACTGACAGGCATAGGATCCCAACCGCATGGTGGCTCCTTTATCAATGATCTGCCTCTGTTCTTCCATCAACGTAATGACGGGGTGTGGCGTTTGTTCATCAAATTCAAGACTGTTAGCTTTTTCGAGATTCAGCACATCCCTGGCATACTCGATCACTGCAATCTGCAACCCAAGGCAGAGTCCAAAATAAGGAACCTTGTTTTTTCGTGCATAACGAGCTGCCGCAATCTTCCCTTCAGTTCCCCTATCTCCAAAACCACCGGGAACAAGAATCCCATTGAGATCTTTTAAAATTTCCAAACCTCCCTCTTTCTCAAGATCCTCCGCATCTAAGCGGACGATCTCCACGGCACAATCGTTAGCGATGCCTCCATGCGTGAGTGATTCATAGACAGATTTATACGCGTCCTGAAGTTCGATGTATTTTCCGACCACACCGATTCTCGTTTTCTGCGATGGAGATTTGAGATGTCGAACCACGTCTTCCCATTCTGTCCCTTCATTTGCAGGCACATCTAAATCCAGGAAATCAATGACAAGATCATCCAACTTTTCCTGCTGTAGCATCAAAGGAAGTTCATAAATGGATGACTCCACATCTGTTTCTTCGATCACTGCCTTAACCGGCACATTACAAAACAAACTGAGTTTCTCACGAAGTTCATCATTCAACGGGTGATCACAACGGCAGACCAATATATCTGGTTGAATACCTATTTCACGCATCTTCGCCACACTCTGTTGAGTGGGTTTTGTCTTCAGTTCCTCAGCCGCTTTGAGGTAAGGGACCAGGGTTACATGAATAAAAAGAGCATCCTGACGCCCCACCTCCAAAGCAAATTGCCTCATCGCCTCCAAAAAAGGCAGGCCCTCTATATCACCTGTTGTTCCACCGATTTCCGTAATGAGAACATCGACACCCTCTCCTCCT
>CAXMUM010000121.1:0-6291 GCA_964196585.1 uncultured Opitutaceae bacterium | reverse complement strand
GGCTAATAGGGAAGAGGTTGAGCTTCCTGTTTCAAGGCTATTAGACTCTGTGAGAGATTTTTTTAGTGGTTGATTTATAGGGTCTTGCAGGCTTTGCTATCTTAACTGCTATTGAGTGATTGCGTTGCTTTTCTCTTTGATTTCGCTGGGTCTATTTTAAGAGCTTAGTCCTTTTGGTGACATAAGCCTGTATTATTGAGGAAATTAGGGGGATTCTGGATTTGCTTTTTGGCAGGGGGCGTTTTTTGCTGATCCTCTTTTTTGCTATGAAAGTATTGATCGCTGATAAGATATCTCCAAAGGGAGTAGAGTTTTTTCGAAGCCAGAGCGGTTTCGATGTCGTTGAGGCCTATGATTCTGCGCCCGAGCAGATCTTGGAACTGGTAAAGGATGTGCATGCGATAGTTGTTCGCAGTGAAACGAAGATAACAGCGGAAGTCCTCGCGGCTGCACCAGAGCTGAAGGTTGTAGGCCGTGCTGGTGTTGGTGTTGATAATGTAGACGTAGAAGCGGCAACGGAGCGAGGTGTGGTCGTGATGAATACCCCTAGTGGAAACACGATCGCGACTGCTGAGTTAACTTTTACTCATATGCTTTGTGGCGCACGCCCCGTTCCTCAGGCGGCATCTTCGATGAAAGAGGGAAGGTGGGATCGAAAGAGTCTTTCTGGAAGTGAGCTCTTTAAAAAGAAGTTGGGCGTTATCGGGATGGGCCGTATTGGTAGTGAGGTCGCAAAACGTGCCCAGGCATTTGGGATGAAAGTTATCGCTTATGACCCTTATCTCGCACCGAGCCGAGCTAAGGCGATGGAGGTTGAGAGTGTAGAGCTAGAAAGACTTTTGGCAGAGGTGGATTATATAACCGTGCATATGCCTTTGACGGAATCGACCAAATATCTACTGGACGAAAAGGCCTTTGATAAAATGAAGCAAGGGGTTCGCATTTTTAATTGTGCAAGGGGTGGCCTTATAAAGGAGTCCGCTTTGATTGAGGCACTTAAAAATGGGAAGGTGGCAGCAGCGGGACTGGATGTTTATGAAAAAGAGCCTTTGCCTGAAGAGAGTGAGTTGAGGAAATTTGATCAGGTATCTTTGACTCCCCATCTAGGAGCTTCCACTAAAGAAGCACAGGAAAGTGTGGGTTTGGAGATCGCAGAGGCGATTACCGAGACATTGGCTGGAGGTATTATAAGCAATGCGGTTAATATGCCTTCCATCGATTCTCAGACATTGGAGAGGATTGGCCCGTATCTGGAGTTAGGGTCGAAGCTTGGAACATTTATCCAGCAGATTTCTCCTCCACAGATAAAGAAGCTGCACATCACCTATTGGGGTAAAGTGATGGATCTGGATGCAAATTCTCTGACTCGATCGATCCTAAAAGGGTTTCTTCAGCAAATTAGTGGTGAGAGTGCCAATTTCGTAAACGCCCTCGTCATCTTTGAAAGATTGGGCATTGAGGTTGAAATAACAAAATCCAGTCAACAGAGCGACTATAGCGAGTTGGTCCAGGTTGAGGCTCATTCAGCTGAAGGGGGAGTCAATTCGGTTTCGGGGACCCTTATTGGAACTGCTCATATTCCTCGTCTAGTGGGAATAAATGGACGTGAAGTTGAAACTAATCTTCAAGGGATAATACTCGTTGTGGAAAATCGTGATGAGCCCGGAATTGTGGGGCAAATCGGAATGACCATTGGCCAAGACGGAGTGAATATAGCAACGATGTCGATGAGCCGAATAGAAATGGGTGGCGTTGCGTTAACAGTCGTTAATCTTGATTCATCTCCAAGTAAAACGGCGATGCAGGAAATTTCTTCTCGAGATGCGATTGAGAGTGCCTTATTGGTCCATTTGTAAATGAAAATCTTGAAATGATTAGTTGGACAACATCTTTAGTGCTCTTGTGTGGCTATTTGATTGGATCACTTCCATTCGGGTATCTTGTTGCCCGGCGTTATGGAATAGACATCTTTAAGAAAGGAAGCGCTAACCCGGGGGCTACGAATGTGAAAAGGTGCGTTGGAAAGGGTGCTGGAAATTGTGTATTTGTTTTGGACTTTTTCAAAGGGGTTGTTTCTTGCGGCTGGATTTACATTTTGCCCAATGATGTCTTTGCGGAATCAGAGGTTTATTACGGGATAATTGGGATTGCTGGTGCGGTGTTGGGGCATTCCTTTTCACTTTTTACAAAATTTCGTGGGGGAAAAGGAGTTGCGACCGCTTTAGGAGGAGTCGTTGCATTGATGCCGATTACAGCCTTAATTGGAGCTTTGGTCTGGCTGCTGCTTTTTTATGGTACTCGGTATGTTTCTGCAGCTTCCATCGGATTGGCAGGCAGTTTGCCCATTTCACGGTTCTTTTTATCGGGCATTGAGATTGGCTTTTGGTTTGCTTTGGTTTTGGCGGTGTTTGTCGTTTATCGTCATCGAGAAAACATTCAGCGGTTGCTTAAAGGCGAAGAGAATCGTTTTTCTGGAGATGCTTCTTGATAGGTACAAATTTGGCTAAGAACTGACTGAATAAGACAATTTAGTGTGATATAATGAAAACATCAAAATCTAGACCTACAGTGAAAATTGGACTATGCGGTTTTGGCGTTGTTGGTCAGGGCGTATGGAAACATCTTGAGGAGAAGAGTGAAGAATTTGGAAAGAAGCTGGGTTCCTTATTTGAGATAACTAAGGTTGCTGTAAGAGATATTACCAAAGAGCGTGAGATTAAGGTATCTCCATCTTTGCTTTGTGAAGATCCGTTTGAAGTTGCGAACGATCCCGATGTTCAAATTGTATGTGAGCTAATGGGAGGAACGGATGTGGCCAGGGAAGTGGTATTAGCTGCTCTAGCAAAAGGTAAAATTGTTGTGACCGCAAACAAGGCGTTACTCTGTTTCCATGGGAAGGAAATTTTTGAAGCGGCTAGAGTGAATGGAGGGCATATCTTTTTTGAAGCGAGTGTTGCTGGAGGGATACCAATTATCAAAGCTCTTAGAGAAGGCTTGATTGCGAACCGGTTTAGCTTAATTTATGGCATCCTTAATGGGACGTGTAATTTTATTCTTACCCATATGGAGAAGGAGGAGCAACCGTATGAAGTAATCTTGGACGAAGCTAAAAGACTTGGATATGCAGAGGCAGACGAAGAGTTGGATGTCGATGGCTGGGATTCGGCGCATAAGGCTTCTATTCTCGCGTTCTTAGCCCATGGAAAATGGGTGAGCACTGATGAAATGTTGGTAGACGGTATTCGAAATATTACCCAAGAGGATTTTGCATACGCCAAGAAATTTGGATACAGCATCAAACTGCTGTCTGTTATTACACGAGATTTTGAAGCAGACCGGTTGTTTATCAATGTTCAGCCTACTTTAATTTCACGTCGAAAGGTGTTAGCCAATGTAGACGAGGTTTATAATGGTGTTTGTGTTTGTGGAGATGTTGTTGGAACAACATTTTACATGGGAGAAGGAGCAGGTCAGAATGCAACGTCCAGCGCTGTTATTTGCGATTTAGCTGATGCTGTATCTGTCTTAAATGGGAGTAAACACCCACTTTTCTCAGGTGAGATATCACCTGATGAGTCAAAGGAAGAAAATACACTCAAAGTCTCAACGTTAGCTGAGGTTGTCAGTAAATATTACATTCGTGTGGCAGTGAAAGACGTTCCTGGGGTTTTGGCAAAGGTAGCATCCGTTTTGTCCAATAATGGTGTTAGTATTGCCAGTGTCCTCCAACAAGAAGGAATTGAAGAGGAGGGCGCTTCTATTGTTCTGACGACTCATAAACCGACTGACAAGGCTATTCAGAAGATGGTGAAAGATTTTGAAACAACCGAGAGCATATTGAATCCTCCGGTTCTTCTCAAAATCGGTGAATTTGAAGATTAACGTAAGGATTTTAATTGATGGCACGTATAGTCCAGAAATATGGAGGAACCTCAGTCGGCGATGTTGATCGAATTAAACGGGTAGCTGCTCGTGTTAAAGAAACATATGATGAAGGGAATGAAGTCGTTGTAGTTGTTTCTGCTCGTTCTGGTGTTACGAACGAGTTGATCACTAGAGCTAAAGAAATTCATCCGATTCCGGATGAACGAGAAATGGATATGCTCTTGTCTGTTGGAGAGCAGGAAACAATCGCTTTAATGGCTATGGCGCTTCATTCTTTGGGTGTTCCTGCCGTTTCAAAAACTGGAGCTCAGGCAGGAATAATCACGGACCCGGTTCATACACGTGCTCGTATCATGAGTATTGATGGTGATAAGCTGGAAGCCAACTTGAAGAACGGAGTGGTTGTGATTGTTGCAGGGTTTCAAGGGATTGCTGAAAATGGGCAGATAACAACGTTTGGGCGAGGAGCGTCAGATTTGACGGCTGTCGCCATTGCCAATGCTGTTAAAGCGGACATGTGTCAGATTTTTACGGATGTTGAGGGTGTTTATACCTGTGATCCAAGGATTGTGAGTGATGCCGCAAAAATTGACGAGATTAGTTATGAAGAGATGCTGGAGCTTGCGAGTTTAGGCTCAAAGGTACTTCAGGCCCGTTCTGTTGAATTTGCGAAGAAGTATGGAGTGACGATTGAAGTAAGATCGAGTTTTAATAATGAACCAGGGACAATGGTGAAAGAAGAAGTAGAGTCGATGGAAGATGTCGTTGTGAGTGGTGTAGCCGTTGACAAGGACCAAGCAAAAGTGACGGTGAGTAACATTCTTGATGAACCAGGATCGGCGGCGAAGGTTTTTCAAACTCTCTCGGATGCGGGTATCGTGGTTGATATGATTGTGCAGAACGTAGGTCGCAATGGCGTTGCAAACCTTACGTTTACAGTACCTAGAAGTGAGTCCATTAGGGCTGAAAAAACAGTTGCTGCTCTCCTTGATGAAATAGGTGGAGGAGAAGTTGAAGTTTTTGAATCCATTGCA
Source organism: uncultured Opitutaceae bacterium (assembly GCA_964196585.1). Lineage (GTDB taxonomy): Bacteria > Verrucomicrobiota > Verrucomicrobiia > Opitutales > Opitutaceae > NORP342. The sequence continues at coordinate 1,372 of CAXMUM010000121.1, read as the reverse complement.
AAAATTTCGGTTGTGGGGGTCGGAATGAGAACCCACTCGGGTGTGGCCGCAACATTGTTTTCAACATTGGCGAAAACAAGTGTTAACATTCAGTTAATCAGTACATCCGAAATCAAAATATCTGTCGTAATAGACCTTGATCAAGCGGACAAAGCTGCTCAAGCAATTCACTCGGCTTTCAAATTGGGAAAATCATAAAATAGAAATCCTTTTGTAGAAGTCATTTATCAATTCAGCATGCAATTTATTAGTACGAGAGGTGGTGTAAAAGCTCACACATTCTCGGAGGCAGTTGCTGCGGGATTGGCTCCTGACGGAGGACTCTTTCTGCCCGAAACTCTTCCAAGTATTAAGCATTTGCTGGAGGAGGGAGATGAACTTTCTTACGCTGAATTGTGTATTGAGTTTCTCAGCCTTTTTGCGACTGATATTGATAAGGGTGAACTTGAAAATATTGTTCAGAAGGCTTATGAGAGTTTCGATTCTGTCGAAGTAGCGCCTTTGCGTAGGCTAGATACGAAATTGTTTTTGTTGGAGCTCTTTCATGGCCCGACTCTGGCCTTCAAGGACTTTGCTTTGCAACTCCTTGGGAGATTGTATGAGCGACAGGTTCGACTAACAGGGAAGGCTATTAACGTTTTGGGAGCCACCTCTGGTGATACCGGAGCAGCTGCTATTCATGGGCTCTTGGGAAAAGAAGGTGTGAATGTTTTTATTCTTTATCCAGATGGTCGAGTCTCTCCTTTACAAGAGAGGCAGATGACATGCATGGAGGCAGAAAATATCTTTCCTTTGGCTATAAAGGGGAGCTTCGATGATGCACAGAGAGCCTTGAAGGAAACCTTTGGAGATAGTGCATTTGTTACTGCAGTGGGATTATCTGCGATCAATTCAATCAATATAGCACGCGTGTTGGCGCAGTCTGTTTATTATTTGTATGCTTGGTTGAAGATCCCGATAGAGGTTCGATCAAATGTTGAGTTTGTGGTGCCGACAGGGAACTTTGGAAATATATTGGCTGGTTGGATGTGTCAGAAAATGGGTTTGCCGGTGAAGTCTTTTCATGTGGCGACTAATCGGAATGATATACTGCACCGTTTTTTTTCATCGGGAAAATATAAAGTGGGAACAGTGGATTCCAGCTACGCTCCATCGATGGATATTCAAATTGCGTCGAATTTCGAACGATATATTTATTACACTGAAGGAGAAGATTCTGCTAAAGTTTGCTCCATTATGAATCAAATGGAGAAGACAGGCGAGTATGAGGCCTCTGCTCTTACTTCTGCTTCTTTCCGCCCATCAAGAATGGACGATGAAGAAATACTAAAGACGATTGATGAGGTATATCATCGCTATGATTATATTCTGG
>CAXMUM010000120.1:246-6401 GCA_964196585.1 uncultured Opitutaceae bacterium | reverse complement strand
GCGACTTCAGAAATCAGTTTTTGGGGTAACCCTGCATCCAATGCCTGTGCCATACCACCCGCGGCTTCGATTCCCTGAAAGAGTTCCCAGGCTTTTTGTGAGATCTGATCAGTTAACCATTCAACATACCAGGATCCTCCTGCAGGATCGATGACTCTGGTAAGGTCACATTCTTCCTGAAGGATGATTTGGGTATTTTTTGCGGTTCGACGCGATTGTTCATCAGGGGTCCGAATTGTTTCGTCGAAGGGGGAAACATGAAGACCATCACATCCTCCCACAATTGCTGAAAAGGCTTCGGTAGTTCCTCTGAGGACATTTACATAAGGATCGAAGAGGGTTTTATTCCAGTTGGCCGTGCGACTATGGATATGGACGGATGCGGATTCCGCCGCTCCACCAAAAGCTTCGATGACCTGAGCCCAGAGATGCCTGAGAGAACGCAATTTTGCGATTTCCATGAAGTAGTTCGAACCGACGGAAATCGAAAAACGGATACGAGGAGCAATTTCATCAATATTCAGTCCAATTTTTTGCAGGTTTCGGATGTAATCGACACCTGTGGCAATCGCAAAGGCAGCTTCCTGAACGGCGTTTCCACCGCTTTCGTGGTAAGGGTGTCCCTGGACCAGAATCGTTTGAAGGTTTGGACTTCTTTTGATCGCATAGGCTGTCAGTGCAGCCATTTCCTGATACGATTGATCAAGAGAGATGGGAAGGGTTCCATTAGTGGCCAGTTCTCCCAAGGGGTCGTTGCCGATGCATCCGTTCAGCTCATCTATCTTCAGTCCCTGTTCTTTCGCGTAGGCAAACAGAAGGGATGCGATTGGGAGGGGAGATGTTCCCGGATGGAGGAAGAGCGAGATCATCTCGAGATGAATACCAGAGAAGGCTTTTCGCATATCTTTAAGAGATTGAAGAATTTGCCTGTCTTCTGCTACTCGAGGGATATTGAGTTCTGATTGACCTCCTTCCAGTGCGGAGAGTGCGATCTGGTTGAATTCTTCTGGTGTATGACCCGTCAACTCCTGAGAAATTTCCCACGTTTTCTGACCATACCCAGCTGCTTGTTTTCCCCTTATGTAGGTTCCTGTTCCAGGAAATTGTTTTAGATGGGGGAGGTCTTTGATATCATCATGGTTATAGATGGGCTTAAGATCGATGCCTTCGTAAGTTCTGGTGATCAGTTTTTTTTCGAAGGGAGCTCCTTTGAGAAGTGCTTCTGCAGCTGCTTTCCATTGTTGATAAGTATTCGGAGGAAAATCCTTTTTCAAATCTGGAGAAGGACGTTCTTTTGGAGTGGATGAGGCGAATCGTTTCATCGCTTTTAACCTTTATAGTTTACCATATGACGCTACGCATGGCGTAATGAGCAAAGAACAAGATATGCACAGACTAAATTTGGCCGAAAAGCTATAAGTCCAGCTGTGATTATCTTAATAAAAACGTTTGATTCCTAACAATTGAGCTATTTTTCATCAAAAAAATGAAAATTCAACATATTGTTTTAGTGTTAGATAAAAAAAGCATGAGATAAGAAAAACTTATTACAATATTCAACAAAATCGACCCATGATTCAGAAAATTGACCACCTTGGAATTGCCGTTAAGTCGCTTGATGAAGCCAGGAAATATTATGAAGGCGCTCTTCGGCTGGAATGTGAAGGAGTAGAGGAGGTTGCTTCGCAAAAGGTACGAACGGCTTTTTTTTCGGTTGGCGGCGTTCATATTGAATTGCTGGAGCCAACCTCACCTGAGAGCCCGATTGCCAAGTTTCTCGAAAAGAGAGGTGAGGGCATTCATCACATTGCGTTTGCAACGGATGACATAAAGGAAGAACTCAAAGAGGTTTCGGAAGCAGGGGTGAAGTTGATCCATGAGGAGCCTTTTGAGGGAGCCGCAGGAAAATTGGTTGCATTTCTTCACCCGAAATCGACCCATGGTGTGTTGACTGAATTCTGTGCTCCTAAAGAATAATTTCCCAAATTAGAGTAGACCCAAACCCAAAAACAAGAGGATACGAATCATGGCCATAGATAAACAATTAATCGATGAGTTGAATCGGAAAAGAGAGATAGCTTTAGCCGGTGGTGGTAAGGAGAAAACAGAGCAGCGCCATCAAAAAGGTCTGATGACAGCGCGTGAACGTTTGGAACATCTTTTCAAAGAAGGGACGTTTCAGGAAAGTGGATTGTTGGTTCGTCATTCCTGTTCCGATTTTGGGATGGATAAAAAGGAATTGCCGGGAGATGGTGTTGTAACAGGAACGGGATATGTTGATGGGCGTCCGGTGGCAGCCTTCAGTCAGGACTTTTCGGTAGGAGGAGGTGCGCTAGGGGATATCCATGCCAAAAAAATCTGCGATATGATGCAGTTTGCTATGGAATCGGGTATGCCGATCATCGGAATTAATGATTCGGGTGGTGCCAGGATTCAGGAGGGAGCAGATGCTCTTTCCGGTTATGGAAAGGTATTCTTTAAGAATGTGCTCCTGTCGGGTGTTGTTCCACAGATTTCGATTATAGCAGGGCCATGTGCGGGTGGGGCAGCGTATTCACCTGCCTTAACCGATTTCATCATCATGACCAAAAATAACGCCAGTATGTTTATTTGTGGTCCTGATGTCATTAAAGCTTCGACGGGTCAGACGACGACGATGGATCAGATCGGAAGTGCAGCTGTGCATGCAACCATAAGTGGCAATATCCATTTTGTCGCGGAGGACGACAAACATGCAATAGAGATTGCCAAAAAGCTACTCTCCTACTTACCGCCCAACAATATAATGGATCCCCCTCATGAACCAACGGAGGAGATTAATTTTGATCCAGATGAAACGATGAATGAGCTCGTTCCGGAAAACCCCAAATCGCCGTTGGATATACTCCAGGTTATTTCCAGATTGGTTGACGGAGCCGATTTTTTTGAGGTACAGCGTGATTTTGCCAAGAATATCGTGATTGGTTTTGGGAGAATTGATGGGATTGTGGTAGGAATTGTGGCGAATCAGTCTAAAGTGAAGGCAGGAACGATTGATATCGATGCCTCTGACAAAGCCTCCCGTTTCATTCGATTCTGCAATACTTTCAATATACCGATCGTCACACTGGTCGATGTCCCTGGTTTTTTGCCCGGTGTCGCTCAGGAAAGAGGAGGAATCATTCGGCATGGAGCGAAAATGCTCTTTTCTTATGCGTCCGGAACGGTGCCAAAAATTACGGTTATCTTACGTAAAGCCTACGGTGGAGCTTACTTGGCAATGTGCAGCAAGGATATGGGAGCTGATATGGTTTTTGCCTGGCCGACAGCAGAGATTGCGGTGATGGGTGCCGAAGGAGCCGTAAAAATTCTCTATAAAAAAGAAATTGCTGCTGCAGAGGACCCAGTTGAGATAGAAGCCAAGCTGGCGGCAGAGTATCGCGAGAAATTTGCCTCTCCGTACGCGGCTGCGGGTAATGCGATGATAAATGATGTGATCGAACCTTCGAAGACAAGGAGTGCAGTTTCGCTTGCCTTAAGGAGCATTCTTTCGAAACGTGAAACTCGTCCGCCTAAAAAGCACGGTAATATTCCACTATGATTAGTTTTACGTATATATCTGGTTTTTTGGCTGTTCTCGATGGACAGCCAAATTTATGGGGTAGTTTGCAGTACCAATTGGTTGGTTTCCTTGTCGTTATGATTGCGCTGGCCAGTATCTGGGCCGGGTTGGAAATCATCGGTTTTTTCTTTAGACAGATACCTCATAAAGAGGCCGCTAATAAAGCGCCTGTATCGAGTTCGATTATCACAGACTCTTCTCAAGAGGAGGATTTGGATAAAGATGTCGTGATGGTTATTGCAGCTGCGGTGAATTCGGTTGTGACGGAACCACATCGCATCGTTTCCATTTCTCTTGCGGATGGGGGAAAGGGTGGATCAGCTAATTCGCAGGGCGCCTGGTCTGCAGAGGGTCGCAGGGCGCATTCTGGTTCTCATAAGGTCCGTTGAGTCAATTTTTGTATTTTGAACATGAAGAAATTACGTATTACAATTGCTGATAAAGTTTACGATGTGGCCGTTGAGGTTCTGGACGATGCGCCAGCGAAATCGCCAGCTGTTTCAAATCCAGCCCCTGTTACATCTGCGTCCGTTGAAGCGCCCGCTGCTGCTCCTTCTACTTCCTCCTCTGGAGGAGGTGCTGGTTCCATCGCCTGTCCTTTGGCGGGGAAGGTTGTGTCGATCGAAGTTAGCCGTGGTGCCCATGTCGAAGCCGGTCAGAATTTGATAGTTCTGGAGGCGATGAAAATGAATACCTACGTGGCTGCTGAAAAGGCTGGAACGGTATCGGATATTTCTGTCAGCGCCGGGGATTTAGTGGAAGAGGGACAACCGCTCATAGCCGTCAACTGAGTAAAACACGGAAATAATGCTACAAGATCTCCAATCATTTTTTTCGGAAACTGGATTTACTCAATTGACCTGGCAGATGTTGGTCATGTGGGGAATTGTGATAGTCCTTTTTTATCTGGCGATTTACAAGAAGTTCGAACCGTTACTTCTTGTCCCGATTGCTTTTGGGGCTTTGTTGGCCAATTTGCCGACGGAGGGGATGTTCACAGTGGAGGAGGATATACATGGCAATGTTCAGACCGCCATCATTAGCGTTGAGAGTGAAATTGTCAGCGAAGGAATTGAATCAACTGGGTCTGAGGGGACTCTCCAAAGATCGAAAATCCATCGGGTTGAAGGAGGATTGTTCGATTTTATCTCGCAGGGGATTAAGATAGAATTATTTCCTCCTCTGATCTTTTTAGGGGTAGGTGCCTTGACCGATTTTGGACCATTGATTGCGAATCCGCGCATGCTTCTTCTGGGAGGTGCTGCTCAGATTGGTGTTCTTTGTACTTTCCTGGGTTCCATGTTGCTGGGATTCACTACAAAACAGTCAGCCAGTATCGGGATTATCGGTGGAGCTGATGGACCGACGGCCATTTTCTTAAGTAACAAATTGGCACCGGAATTACTTGGTGCAATAGCGGTTGCCGCCTACAGTTATATGGCATTGGTTCCGATGATTCAGCCGCCGATTATGAAGCTTTTGACAACACAGAAAGAGCGCAAAATTCGGATGAAGTCATTGCGTAAGGTCTCCAAACTGGAGAAATTGATTTTTGCCTTTTTGGTTACGGTTGTCTGTATTTTGTTGGTTCCCGCTGCTGCGCCTTTGATCGGAATGTTGATGCTTGGTAATTTTCTTCGGGAGTGTGGGGTGACCCAACGACTTGTCCACGCATCGCAAAATGAGATCATCAACGTTATTACTATTTTTCTGGGAACGAGTGTTGGCCTGACCATGCAGGGAGAGTACTTTCTTCAGATGGAAACGATGAAGATTATTGCGATGGGTATCGTTGCGTTCAGCATTTCGACAGCAGGCGGTGTTCTTACAGCTAAACTGATGAACGTTTTCAGTCGTAAAAATCCGATTAATCCATTGGTTGGATCGGCTGGTGTTTCAGCCGTGCCGATGGCGGCGCGTGTGTCGCACGTGGAAGGCCAAAAAGCAGATCCAAATAACTTCCTATTAATGCATGCCATGGGACCAAATGTGGCTGGTGTTATCGGGACGGCGATCATAGCCGGATACTTTATTTCAACGCTCGGGCATTGATTAGCCTGATGGAAACCGATTGACCGATAAGTCGCTCTCCGGCCCCAAAGTCGATGTGCAATGCCGAAACTTTCATGGACAGTTCATTTCCAGAGACAACAGATGGTTATAGAGCTCAGGATTGTGTATCTGTAGGAGAGTGGAAGGTATGGTCTTTTGACGAGGTTGGCTCGACCAGTGATATAGCGAGGGAATGTCCTGGCTGGTCGGCGATTAGTGCAAAGCGGCAGATGAAAGGTCGGGGCCGGACAGGGAGAGCTTGGGTCTCTGATGAAGGAGGGCTCTGGCTTTCAGCGGTCATTCCGACACCAGGAGAATTGTCTCTGTGGCAGATTCTACCTTTAGGGGTTGGTTGGGCATTGATGGAAGTTCTTCGTGGTTTGGGCGTCAAAGATGTTCGTTTGCGTTGGCCAAATGATATTATGATAGGAAGACGTAAGCTGGCCGGACTTCTGGTAGAGCGTTTTCATGATGATCGAGTGGTTCTAGGCATTGGAATGAA
>CAXMUM010000120.1:0-235 GCA_964196585.1 uncultured Opitutaceae bacterium | reverse complement strand
CATGTTATTGAAATTCCGCAAATGAATGAGTTGATTCGTGCTATCTTGGTGGAAATCGGTAAACTTCAGGAACTTATTGTTGCAGGAGATTTTGTAAAAATTTGTGATGATTTGAATCGCTCCTGGGGCTGCCGAGAAGTGGAGCTTTCTCTCAGAGGAAAATCGAATAAGGAATGTGTTTTTTTCGACGGAGTGAATGAGAAGGGGGATCTCCTTGTGCGGTCAGAGAATCAGC
>CAXMUM010000119.1:0-6406 GCA_964196585.1 uncultured Opitutaceae bacterium | reverse complement strand
ATCAACGACAACCAAACTTTGCAGGCAATGCGGATGATAGCAGGCCAGGTGCATCGCCAGCTTTCCTCCCATACTGTGGCCGACAAAACAAGCTGAGGACAATTCGTTTTCTTTCATCCATTCGAGTACGTCTTCGGCCATTATTTCATAACTCTGTTCATCTCCCCAGGGTGACTGCCCATGATTTCGTAAATCCAACGCATGCACATGAAACCATTGAGATAGATCTCCGCCTACTGTTTGCCAATTGCGTGATGAGCCAAGAAATCCGTGTAAAATAATAAGGGGCGGATTTCCGTTTCCGCCCAAGTCGCGATGATGAAGATGCATGAAAGCTAGAACATATATTCTTTTTCTCTAGGTCGAGGCTGCAATGATTTTGTGCCTCCGAGAAAGACCCCTTTGAAAAATCCATGGACAAATGAGATACATTTGTTTGAAAAAAACACCTGAATACTCACTTGAACTTTGCATTCAGGAGGAAAGCCTTAACATGATGATTTTTTTATGGCACTTTGCGCTTCTTTATGACACGCAATAAGACCTTCGATTGAGAACCTATGGCCAAGACTAAGAAACTCACTCCGATGATGGAGCAGTATATGGAGATCCGAAACGATCTAGCATCCGATACTCTCCTGCTTTTTCGGCTCGGGGATTTCTATGAGATGTTCCATGAAGACGCGATTGAAGGCTCTCGTATCCTCGGCATAACTCTCACTCAACGTCATGATTATCCTATGGCGGGAATGCCTTATCATGCTGCTGATAATTACGTAGGTAAGCTTTTAGCAGCGGGAAAAAAGGTGGCTATATGTGATCAGCTGGAAACACCGGTGCCTGGTAAACTGGTAAAGCGCTCACTCACTCGGATCCTGAGTGCTGGAACGACGATTGCAGATAATCAGATAACAGCAGAGAAGAATCATTTTCTCGCGAGTCTCTTACTGAATAAGAACGGGCTACATCTTGCCTGGCTCGATCTAACAACTGGCAATTTTCAAATTGCATCCGATAAAAACCCGGAAAGTTTACTTCCCGTTCTTACCGCACTTGATCCATCCGAGATTGTGGTGGTTGAAGACAGTGTTTCCTCATGGAAAGCAAATATCCATGAAAGTCCTATATATGATCAACTCGTTCATTTGACTTCGAGTAAGACCGTCTCAGAGCTTCCACCCTTTCATTTTGAGATCGCCGATGGAGCGAAGATTGTGATGGAAACATTGGGTGTTCTGAATCTTGAAGGATTTGGGATCAAAACGACTCATCCGGCTTTGGGGCCAGCTGGAGCACTGTTGCACTATGCGACTGAAAACCTCTGTGCGAAACCGGAGAACCTGGGTAGTATTCGTGAATACCGTAGCGTTGATGCTCTTTTAGTAGATCCTTCTACTTTGCGAAATCTGGAGATCTTTGAATCCTCTCGCGGGAATCGTGAAGGCAGCCTCATGCAGGCGATGGACGCAACTTCCACTGCTGCTGGTGCTCGCCTCCTAGAAGAGTATCTCATCTCACCTACCCTCGATATTATTGAGCTGCAGAGACGCCAAAAATCGATAGGCGCTTTTATCGAAGAATCGGGAGCAGCTAGCCGCATCAAAGAACAATTGGGATCCGTAAGGGATATCAGCCGAATCTTGGGTAGACTGCAAAATCGCCTTCGCAACCCACGAGAGCTGGGAGGAATACGTGATACGATTAGGCGGCTTCCTGGTATCCGTGCGGTTTTGACAGAAATTTCGGGTGAGTCTGTTTTAAGTATTTGGGAACGTATCAACGAATTTGAGGGACTAACGGATCTCCTGAGCCGAGGTCTTAAGGATGAGCTTCCTGGGCAACTCCAGGATGGAGGTTATATACGCCCTGGGTTTGATGAAGACCTCGACCATTTGCTCAGTTTGACCAGTGATAATCGCACCTGGCTTTCAGATCTGGAGAACAGTGAGAGAGAACGATCCGGTATCAAAAATCTCAAAATTAAATTCAATAATGCTTTTGGCTATTTTATTGAGATAACAAAGAGTAATCTTGCATCGGTTCCGGAAAATTATGTCCGCAAGCAAACCATGGTGAATTGTGAGCGCTTTGTGACGGAGGATCTCAAACAGAAAGAAAAAGAAATCCTCCATGCCGAGGAGAAATCTAAAGCTCGTGAAATAGAACTTTTTGGAGAATTGGTGGATGCAGTTCTTGCGCATGCAAGAGAATTACAGCGGACCAGCGTGGCATTGGCTGAGCTTGATCTCTTTATCGGTTGGGCAACCCTCGCTCGGGAATGGGACTACTGTTGCCCCGAGCTAGATCATAGCGATGAGATATCTATCAGTGAAGGTCGTCATCCAGTGGTCGAGCAAATGATGAAAAAGGAGGACCTTGGATTGGCGGGTAGTTTTTCCTTTGTTCCAAATGATGCCTCGCTCAATTCAACTGAGAATCAACTCCTGATTATCACTGGACCGAACATGGCGGGAAAGTCGACCTACATTCGCCAAGTAGCATTGATCACGTTGATGGCTCAAGTAGGCTCATGGGTGCCAGCAAGCAAATGTGCGATTGGTATAGTGGATAGGATCTTTTCACGGGTTGGTGCTAATGATGAACTGGCTCGGGGGAATTCTACTTTCATGGTCGAAATGAATGAAACTGCCAACATCCTTAATAATACAACTGATCGCAGTCTTATCATTCTCGATGAAATAGGTCGAGGGACGAGCACTTATGATGGACTCAGTATTGCATGGGCAGTCGTTGAACATCTTCACCGGGATGCCGAGCGGGGACCTCGTACACTCTTTGCCACTCATTACCAGGAGCTGACTCAATTAGAAAAATTTCTCCCTCGCCTGAAAAACTTTTCGGTCTCTGTTAAAGAATGGAATGATGAAATTGTCTTTGTTCGACGGATCGTCCCAGGACCAGCAGATCGTAGTTATGGAATTCAAGTTGCCAGATTGGCAGGCTTACCAACGGGTGTCATAGACAGAGCCAAAGTGATTCTTCAGAATCTGGAATCGGAGGAAGGAAATGTCAGTATTTCAGCCCCACAACCGGTAACTCGCCGGAGAAATAAAATTTCAGTTACTGCGGATGATGGTTCGCAACTTGATCTATTTTGAAGCTTGTTCCTGCTTTCGAGCTTTCCACTCTTTGAGCGCTTGCCCCGTCAATGATCGTTTACAAGTGAGGATGGAATCGACTGTTCCAGCATAAACCAGTTCGCCACCTTTATTTCCTCCATTTGGCCCTAAATCGATAACCCAGTCAGCCATGGCGATGACGTCGAGATGATGCTCAATCACAATGATAGTATTTCCGCCGTCTCTCAGTCGGAAAAGTAATTCCATCAAGTTTTGAATGTCAGCCCAATGGAGTCCAGTGGTGGGTTCATCCAGAATGTAGAGATTTCGCCCTTGTTGTCGTTTGCTCAATTCGAGAGACAATTTTAGACGCTGTGCTTCACCACCACTTAGGGTAGGCGCGGGTTGTCCAAGCTGTAAGTAACCGAGTCCAACCGCTTTCAGTGTATCCAGTTTTTCGATCATACGTGGAATATTTCTGAAAATAGAACTCGCTTCAGTTACAGTCATTCCCAGTACATCAGCGATACTGTAGCCACCGAAACGAACTTCCAATGTTTCCCTGTTGTAACGTTTGCCATGGCAACTGGGACACTCGGTGTAAGCGTTGCTCATAAACATCATGTCGAGCTTGATCACCCCATCTCCTTGACATCGCTCACATCGCCCTCCCCTCATATTAAAGCTGAAACGCCCTGCTTTATATCCACGGACCTTTGATAAAGGACATTTTGAGTATAGGTCTCTCAGGACATCAAAAAGTTTTGTATAGGTAGCCGGATTGGATCGTGGACTTCGACCGATGGGCTCTTGGTTCACCTGAACCACTTTTTCAAAAAAATCCAAACCATCGATTCCTTTGTGTTGTCCTGGTATCACTTTGGCTCGATTCAGATTACGGGCTGCTGCATTGGCCAGGACTTCATTAACTAGTGTGCTTTTCCCCGACCCGGAAACTCCTGTTACACAGGTGAGTAATCCCACTGGAAAGGTAACATCTACATCTTTTAAATTATGGTGACTGGCCCCTCGTATTTCAAGTAATCGATTGTCGGGCGTTTTTGTTTTCCCGTCCTTGTCCAGAGAAGCGGCCCCGCTTAAGAAAGCACCTGTTGAGAACCCTTTTGAGGCTGTTTTTATGCAGTCTTCAGGAGTTCCCTGAAAGAGCAACCGCCCACCAGATGTTCCGGCTCCAGGCCCCAGTTCGATCAATTGATCAGCTCTCAACATTGTTTCTTCATCGTGTTCTACGACAAGGACTGAGTTTCCGCGATCTCGCAGTTCGATCAAAGTGCGAATGAGGTTTTGATTGTCGCGTGCATGTAGGCCCACGCTAGGCTCATCCAAAACATAGATGACACCCACTAGTCCCATGCCGAGTTGGGTGGCTAGTCGAACTCGCTGCGCTTCGCCTCCACTCAAAGTAGTGTATTCACGATTTAATGTCAGGTAATCTAAGCCCACTCGTTTGAGAAACTCCAGTCGATGAATAATGCCTTCAAGGATTTCTCCTCGAGTCGATGTTCGATCATCTTTCTGATGAAGACTCACCATAAATCCGTATGCAGAAGCAACGTCCATTGCGAGGAATTCAGGTAATGATAGCTCATTTACAAAAACGGCACTGCTGGCTGGGCTCAAACGGCTTCCATTACAAGTTGGGCATATGTCACTTATTTGAAAAGTACTGAGTCGGGCTCGAAAGCCATCGCTCTTTGTTTCACGCTTTGCTTTATCGAGCATCGGAATGATACCCATAAAAGGGACTTCATCTGGCACTTTCTTTTTGCTGCGCCTGACCTTAAAACGAAAGAGCCGATCTCCTGTTCCTAACAATAGTTCTTGCCTGGTTTTCTTCGGTAATTCTTTCCAGGGTGTTTCAGGGTCAAAAGGTAGAAATTCCGCTAATTGTTTCATCAACGCATTATTTCGTATAATGAGGGCCTTTCCTCCGATTCTGAAAGGCTTGATGGCGCCCTTTTTTACTGACTTGGAAGGGTCAGCTATCACCAATTCTTCGACAAAGGTAAGTTGCTTACCAATACCACCACAAGTAGGACAAGCCCCTTCAGTTGTATTAAACGAAAACCGCCGTGGTGATAAGGGTTCATGAACATCGCCACAGACTGAGCAGGAAAGATTTTGGCTTAAACTAATCTCACGCCAATCTTCAGAATCTTTTGTCTGGATCAGTGCATAGGCCCGATCATTTCCCTCTCGGAAAGCGAGTTCCAAAGAATCAGCCAGGCGGCTTCGTTGCTCGGAATCGATGACAACTCGGTCGATCACCAAGTCCACTGGGATTTCACGATTTCCTGTAGGGATGACTTTGTCATCATCAAGGTCTTTTATTTCACCTGCGATGCGAATACGTTGAAATCCTCTCTGCTTGAGTCCTGAGATCTCGTTTCGCAAGACTGCAGGCTTGGTTTCCATCCAGGGAGCCAGGATCATGGCGCGTGATCCAACCGGCTCTTGAAGCAGCCGTTCGATGGAACTGTCCAGGGATTGTTGGACGATCTTTCCTCCATCTTTAGGACATGAAGCTTCACCCTCCAATGCCCATAAAAGCCGAGCATAATCTGCCAACTCTGTAACAGTGGCTACCATGCTGCGCGGAGAGGATCCACCCGTTCGCTGCTCAATCGCCAAGACAGGAGAAAGACCATGGATAAAATCAACATCGGGCCTTTTGAGTTGTTCCAAAATCTGACGAGCCTGTGTGGATAAACTCTCGATATACTTTCGATAGCCTTCGGCATAAATGGTATCAAAGGCCAGAGACGATTTACCGGATCCACTTACCCCGGTTATGACGACCAACTTCCCTCTGGGAATTCGAAGCTCCAGATTTTTCAGGTTATGCTCACGGGCACCTTTGATATGAATGTCTGGCTCAAAACTCACAATCGACCAGAGAAAGGTTATATTCTCTCAAGGCAAGCTCTGTGACTTGCAGATTGTGTAGGTCCGGCTAAAAACTTCCTTTTAGGCAGCCTTTTTTATCCCTGATAATGTTGTTCGGCCCGTGTTCGGGTAGCATGGTGATTCCAGCCCTTTAGGACGAGTTGAGCGTTGGGGTGGCCATTGGTCTTTACCACATGATCATCTCCCGTATGCATCTGAACGAGGACTGTCTTTCGGTGCTGCTTGGAGTAATTCGGCATCGAACCGTGTAGTGTAAAATAGTGAAAGAAGACAACATCGCCCTGCTCGCATTCCACAATCGTTGCATCCTCCAGAGGATATTTATCGAGAAGCCTAGAGGCATCTCTTCCTGAAGTTTTCTTTTTACGTCCGAGTTTATGAGATCCTGGATAAACGCG